>JAHFEK010000024.1 GCA_023248495.1 Nitrospinales bacterium | reverse complement strand
AATCTTCCCCGTTTATTCGCCGTTGAGCGCCCACAATCTCAATGCTCCCGGATCCGTCGACGGCATCGACGGCATTGCGGAGCACGTTGATGAACACCTGTTGCATCCGCTCGGAATCGTACTGCACCGTGGGAAGCCGTTCATCAAGGAACAATTCCACGCTGATGTCGCGCGTCCGCGCGGGTTCTTCGATAACCGCCACCGACTTGAGCAGCGCGGCGTTAATCAACGCTTTTTCCATGCGCATCAGTTTCGGCCGGGCGTCTTCCAGCATGCCGGTGGTGACTTTGTTCAGGCGGCCGATCTGTTCCTTGATGAGGCCCAGGTATTTTTGTATCTTTTCATCGTCCGCATATTCTTGCAGGAGATAGTGGGCCGCCCCCTCCATCGCTTGCAGCGGGTTTCGTATCTCGTGGCTTGTTTTCGCCGCCATCTCGCCGATGATCGCCAAACGGCGCGATGCCATCAGTTCCTTTTCCATCATCTGGCGCTCGGTGATGTCCTTGATGTATTCAACCATGAACTCCACGTTTCCGTCTCCGCCGCGGATGGGGAAGTTGCGGATTTCGAACTGGCGCCGCAGGTTGTCCTTGAAGCATTGTTTGATGCGCGACGGAGGGGAAATGTTGCTAAAGGCGGTCTGCGCCTGGCAATCCTCGCAGACGGTGTTATTGCTGTGGCAGACGAAGAAGCAAAAGCGCCCCTCGATTTCGTCCGCCGTCTTTCCCATGAATTTTTCCATCGCTTTGTTGAACATGACGACGCGGTAGTTGTGGTCGATGACAAGAATGCCGTCGGTGATGCCGTCGAAAATGGATTGGAGGATGGGATTGGTTTCGGTAAAGCTTCCCTTTCCCGTGTTGGCCGCGGCAAGTGTATTCAACATCGCCTGTTTACCCGCTTGTTCAAGGACCGTTGATGCCGTGCAACATGGTTATAAAGCTTACCAGCGCAACGCCCGCCATGATCCGTTTGAGGGTTAAGTTTTCCATGCGTTGCGCTATCTGCGCCCCCAGTTTTATTCCCGGCAGCGAACCGGCGATGACCAGAAAGGCGACGGCGTAATGAACGTTTCCATAATATATATAAACGATGGAACCCACCAAGGTCAGCGCCACCGATATCATGTTGCTGGTGCCTATCACGCATTTTGCCGAAAGTTTGAAAACGGCGGTCAACACGGGAATAATAAAGACGCCGCCGCCAATGGAGGTGGCCCCCACCAGCGCGCCGATGCCGCTTCCCCAAAAGGCCCCGTGAAGTTTCTGGCTGGGCAAAAGCGGATCGCCACATTTATATTTATCCTCTTGGTTCTTCTTAAACCCGTCATATATAAGATAAACCGCAACGAAAAAAACCACAACCAACAGCGCCAATTTAATCATGTGGTCCATTTCCGCTTTGTTCACCACCGTTTTGATGTAATTCATCCCGAACGAGGCCAACAGAACCCCGGGGATGGAGCCTATGCTGAACCAGAAGTTGGTCTCCTTGTCGATAAAGCCCATTTTCCAGTGCTGTTTCACGCCGTATAACCGAGAAAGAACCGAAAAGAAAAGGCTGGTGCCGATGGCGGTGACGGAATCCAGATGGGAGATGGCAATCATGGCAGGCATCGCCACTATGCCGGCTCCTATGCCGGTAAGCCCAACCAGTATCCCCATTATGAATCCAATGATTAGCTGCTCGCCCGAATACGCTAATGTGAGAGTTCTAAACGACTCGATAAATTCCAACTAATTTCCCCCAATTATTTTACAGATAAGCCATAAATACGCGCAATAATAATGCCAAAGCAGGAAATAGCAACACATTGAATATTTGCATATTATACGGCACTTCTACGTCTTTCCGCCATATATATGGTTTGTATGCCATATTTAGCTGCTTTTGATATAGAGCCTGGGCGCCTATATAGGATTCGAGCATACCCGTGGGGCGGCCTCGTTTTTTGCCCATATCCCCGCGATTCTGTTTAGAATGAATATGAGGATGAATGGCAACTGACAACAGCCCAAAGAAATTCGATGCGGCGATTATGGCTGGCGGCCCCATAGCTCCATTCGCGCGGAATCTGCCCAACAAAACATTTATCAAAATACGGGGGCGCTGCCTTTTCGCGCACGTGTTGAACGCCCTGCTGAACGCCCGGCGGATTCAGCGCATCTATGTTGTCGGTCCGCGGCAAGCGGTGGAGAAAGAGCTTGCGGCCGATACCGCGCTTCCCCTTTCCCTCAAACCGGTGACGGTGATCTCCGAATCGAGGAACCTGATAGACAATATGTTCAACGCGTTCACCGCATCGATTCAAGGCTATCATGCGGGGGAAGAGATAAATAACGCGGCGTTGCTGGAACAATCGATCTTCGGCGTGGCGGGGGACTGCCCGCTCATCCTTCCCGAAGAGGTGGATCAGTTTTTGGACCGGTGCGATCTTTCGCGGTACGATTACTTTGTCGGCATGACGCCTGAAGAGACGCTGCAACGGTTTTATGCGCATCACGGCCACCGGGGAATCAAACTGATTAGCACGCCGTTTGCCGAAGGCCTGCTGCGGGTGAACAATCTTCATCTCGCGAAACCGTTCAAGATAGCGCACCGGAACGAGCTTCACGAGATGTATCAGCTGCGCCACCTGCGGAAGGCGGGGAATATCGTCAAGCTTGGTTATGCGCTGAGCAAGCGCGGCCTCACGGCGGAGGAGTGGCGTGTGTGGGCGCGGATGTTCATCGCGATAAAGGCGCGGCGGATGGGGTTTACGCGGCTGGCCGAATCGCTGCGGCGCGGCGCCCCGATGGGCACGGTGACCGGCGCGGTGGACAAGATTCTCGGCACCCGGTCTACGATAGTGGTGACCACCTATGGCGGCGCGGCGCTCGATGTGGACCGCCCCTCGAACGCCCCGCTTTTTGAAATCAATTTCGACGAGTGGATCAAGATTCAGAATGCCTAGCCCGCCGGTAC
The DNA here is from genome assembly GCA_023248495.1 of Nitrospinales bacterium. GTDB lineage: Bacteria > Nitrospinota_A > UBA7883 > JACRGQ01 > JACRGQ01 > JACRGQ01. The sequence continues at coordinate 34,208 of JAHFEK010000024.1, read as the reverse complement.
TTTTCGCACCCCGGGAGCTCAATTGACACTGTATATACATCATGATACGCTTTACCCATGTCAGACAGCACGGACTTTGGCTTTTGACCATACAGCGCGTGGAATGTCCAGCCGCTACTCAATTACGCCGGGCAGACTGTTTGAGGCACTGTTAGCCCTTGGCATGCCCGTAGACGACGCAAAGCGGATTGCCGAACCTGATATGGAGGAATAGGAATATGAAAAAACTGAAAAAGAACGTTTTTGAAGCCCCGCTAACCGCTGATGAAGCGGAAAAGATCGTCAAGAAGTTCGCCAAAGAGGAACTATTAATAATGCGAATTGACCGGAAGCGCAAGGATCAAATACGCAAACGCGCCGCTGCCGCGGGCGTGTCGATGGCGGCATACTTGCTCTTGGCGGAAGATTTCTTCGCAGGGGCAAAAGCGGGACGCTGAGCGGAGAGCTTTGACGATGTGACTGGGTGCCGGGTCAAGCCCGGCATGACGCGCGTGTGTTGGAGCCGCCGGGAGTTTATCTGCGGTTGCCCATGATCCTCAACAGCATCAGGAAGAGGTTGATGAAATCGAGATACAGCGTGAGCGCGCCCATGATCGCCTCTTTCGTGTCGCCGTCCGTTCCTTCGTTCCCGATTATGTTTGTTTTAAGGATTTTTTGGGTGTCGTATGCCGTCAGGCCGGTGAAAATCAAAACGCCGGCATACGTGGATATCCAGTATACGGCGGGGCTATTAAGGAAGATGTTGACCACCGATGCGATGACGATCCCGACAAGCCCCATAAACAGAAACGATCCCCACGATTCAAGGCTGCTCTTGGTGGTGGCCCCGTAAAATGACATGGCGCCGAACATTCCCCCCGTCACCACGAACGCCGTGGTTATGGATGAATGGGTGTACGCCACGAAGATGGTGGAAAAGGTGAGACCGTTAAGAATGGCGTAGCCGATGAATACCGCCATCGCCATTTGCGCGCTGATCCGGTTAATCATTGCTGATAGATAAAAGACCGCGCCGAGTTCGCAGATAATAAGTCCCCAAAAGATGAGCTGATTACCCAAAATGGCGTGTAACAGCGAAGGGCTGTCCGCGACAAACCAGGCAATGGCGCCGGTAAGCGCCAAGCCGGTTCCCATCCAATTATACACGCGCACGAGAAAACGGCGGTTTTCCCCGGCCACCTTCTCGCTCGTCACGGTGCGTGACGATGAGTTGGTGAAAAATCTGTCATTCATGATTCATGTTCTCCTTTGGCAATACATATCGTCCATCACTCGCGCCATTATACTCCCATTTTGTCCGTCCGGTTGAACCTGCCTGTCAGCCTGGGGGAGAATCACAAATCGTTGACGGCGGGGTAGATGGCGATGTCTTTTCCCACGCGCAGTTCTTCCAGATATTTCAGCATTCGGCTTTCAATGATGAGTTGCGAAGCGGCCTTCCGCAGATCCGCCGCGCCGCGCTTTTCGCGCGGGGTGATGGAGAGCAGTTTGAAGATGCTGTACCCTTTGCCGCCTTTGATCGGCGGCGTGATTTCCTCCGGTTTCATTTGCATCAGCGTTTCATCGATGCGGGAGTAGGGGTGTTCGCCGATACGCACCGGCTCGATGCGGCCGGCGTTGATGCCGGCGTTCGGCGCGATGGAATGCTCGGTGGCGAGCGCATAAAAGCTTTCCCCTTTCAGGGCGCGTTGCCGCAACGCTTCGGCCTCCGGCTTTGATTTGGCGACGATCAACAACACCTCGGCGGTCTGCGGTGTATAGCGCAGGTGGCCGTTCTTTTTTATAAACGCGTTTAGCTCTTTTTCGGCGGGAGTAAAATGCTTTTCCAGATTGCGCCGGTGAATCACGATGGCCAGCACGCGGCCATTTTCGGCTATCTCGTCTTTATAGTCCTTATCCGCATCGAGGCCCGCATCGCGCGCGGCGGCGGCGAACAGTTCCTCTTCCACTGATTGGGCAAGAACATCCATCAATGCGTCCTTGCCGTTGCCCATCTCGGCGAGCGGCCCTTTGACATCTTTAAAGTAGATGCTGAACGATTTTGAAGAAACCAGAATATCGTCATCCACCAACGAAGAGAGCGCGGCCGTGGCGATTGTGGGAACATATTTGACCGCATGGAGATCGAACAGGCGGATCGATTCGTTTTCAATTGCTTTGCGGCGGCGATTTTTCAACAGCAGCGCCTTCGCCGCTTCTTCTTTTATCTTTTTCTCTTTTGCGAAAAGGGCGATTTCATTATCGTCAATTGAAACGGCGCCGAGTATTGTTTTTCGATAGAGGGCCGCCAGTTGCGCGCGCTGGTGCAAATTCATCTCTCCGGCGAATGCCGCGGTGGCGGTGACGCCCTGCTTCACCGCATCGCCGAATAAAAGTTCGGCGTCGATCATGTTTCCCAGCACTTCCATCACGAGTGTTTTTTGCGATGTGGTGGCGGGGGAACCGTGCGGCAAAGCGTAGGGGGTGCTATTCACCGTTTTGGTCAGTTCTTCGATGGTGATGGTGCGGCCGCCCACTTTCGCGGCGGGGGTATCGGCGGAAGCCATCGCGGGATGCGGGGATAAGAGAACCGCAAGGAGGGATAGATTTTTTAACCACGAATGACACGAATGACGCAAATGGGGAGAAAGGGAAAATGAAAACGCTTTCTTTTTTTTCAATTCGTGTCCTTCGTGGTTCAATGTATTCTCCCTGAAATAAAAAACGGCTGGCGGCATACAACCGCCAGCCGTTTCATTATACGCGCGAAGGCCCGCTTACTTGGGGTTGGCTCCGCCAAGGTCGGGGGCGATAGAGTGCATGAATTCGACCGCGAGGGCGAAATCGGTCCCTATTTTCTTGCCATTGTATTCGCGCTTTTCCGCGATGGTCGGCACGCCGCCTTTGTTGACCACGTGGCAGGCGGCGCATTTAATCGGGCCGTGGCTGCCGTCCGCGTTCATCGATGCGGCCTGCTTAAAGGTGGTTTGATCCACCTTGGGGTTGGCCGGATAGAGACCGTGGATCGATTGGTGGCATACCTGGCAGGCGAGGCCGGAGTGGCCTTTGGAGTACCGCATCAGGCTGTACTTGCCGGGCTGGTTGATCGGGAAGGCGACGCCGCCCTGGCCTTCGACGAACGGCGCGCTGTGGCAGTCGGCGCAGTGCGGTTCGCCCGCGGAGAGCCAGTAATCGCGTCCGTTGGTTGCCGCCGAGTAGGGCACTGCCATGCCGCCTTCAATCTTGTCGCTCGGATTGGCCGAAAGTATCTGGACGTTGATGTCGCCGTCTTCATCCTTGGTCGCCACCGGGCCGCCGTTGGCGATCTTGATGACCGCGATATCCGGCACGGTGCGAACCTTGCCCCAGGTTTGCAGCACGCCGTTGTCTTCCTCGGTCACCTTCGGATCGATGTAGCGGTCGATGAGGGTTTTTTCATCAACGCCGATGGCTGCCGCGATCTGGGCAAGCGACTTGTTGCGCAGCGTTTCCCCTTCGCCCGGCTTGAAGGCCGATTTCAGGTTGTCGCGCTGGTAGAGTTCGCGGGAAAGCTGGTTGTGGCAATTGGTGCACCAGATGCCCTTGTATTTGCCGCCTTCGTTGGACACATTCGCCTTGAGGTACTGTCCCACGGCGTTGAGGTGCTGTTTGCTCTTCAGCTTGGCGGTATCCGGGTTGCTGTGCGCGTCGCGGCCCACGAAGCAGCCGCCGGCGGCGTCGCGGTTGTCCGCTTTGGCGAAGGCGTTTTCCCCGCTCTTGGTGATCGGGTAGCCCTTCATGCTGCGGTCATACCGGTGGGCCGGGTGGCAGCCCTGGCAGGAGCCGGTGCGGCCTTTGCTGTCCGCCATCGGGCGGTTCTTGATATGCGCGAAGTGCAACGCTTCGGTCAGCGCCATAATCACGCGCCCTTTGTCTTCGTCCTTGGCGCCCGGCACCACTTCGCCCACCGTCTTTGAGGAGAGTTTTGCGATGACGTTATCCGCGTGGCAATCCTGGCACAGCACCGCTTGGCGGCCAAGGCGGTTGTTGGTCGCCTTGGGGTTGTACGATTTCAGGAACTCCGTGCCATGCTTGCTGTCGTGGATTTCCAGGATGGAAATGGCGGTGGATTTCAGGCTGGCGAACCAATCGGATGCGCCCACCGATTTCCAGTAATTCATTTCATCCTTGTACTTGCTGAACTGGACGCCGTTGGCGTTGGCGTTCGAATGGCAGTTGTAGCAGTTCGGCACGTCGATCGGATTGGTGCCGGTGAACGACACCGGTTTGCCGGTGGTGGAATCGATAACCGCTTTGCCGGTCTTTTCGTCGACCAGTGTCACCTTGGCTTCCTGATAGGGCTGGATATCGGTTTCGTCCAACCGCAGCATTCCTTTCACCACGTCTTTGTCGTAGAAGCCGGTGAGCGGCAGGCCAAGCGCATCCCATATGCCGGGGTTGGTCAGCACGATCGGCACGTTGTCCAGCACCGGGCTTTTGGTGAACACGACGGTTCCTTTATCGCCGGAGTAATGGAGGAAACCGTTGGATACCGGCTGGCCGGAAGGCCCCGCGTCCTGCGGAATCGGAATTTCGACGCCAACGCGCAGTTTTGCACTGTCTTTGCTGGTGTTGTTTGGATTGGATCCCGCCAGGTCGGCGTAGACGTAGAGGTGGCGGAAGTAGGCGTTCGCCACGCTCTCGTTCGGCTCGTAGGGGTTGCCGTTGCCGTTGATGTCGTACGGCGCGTTCCAGTACGCCATCTTGTTTCCTTCGGAGTAGGAGTTGCCGACATGTTCGTAGTGCAGCTTGAACCGCTTGTTGCCGTCGACCAGCACTTCGTGGTTATTCGGATCGGCTTCCAGCACCTTCGGCAGCTTGTCGGGCCCGCTGTCCAGCCTGCCGTTGCGCACCACTTGGGCCTGCACGGAGTTGTACGGGGGGAGTACGCAGCAGTAGGAGAAGTCGAAGCCGGTGCAGTGCATGCCAAGCTCGTAGTTGATGGATATCAGGTAATCGTGCCCCGATTCCTTCGCCGCTTCGGCGACCGCCGGTTGCAGCGCCGCGCCGCAACTGAAGAAGAGAGCCGCGAGGAACAACGGCATTCTAAAGACAGACCACCACTTGTTCATGAAAACCTCCTTTTAAACCCCTATGTAGGCCGGCGGCCGGTACCGGAGATATTTCCGCACCATCCCCAACCTGATTTTCAACAACGTACCTGAATTATCCGCCTGTTTTCATTTTCCGTCAGCCAAAAAAATATTTATGGCGTCATAACCGCTCCACACATATGTCAATTGGTCAATCCTTTCATTGTTTGTTCTATGTCGCCCGGAGTGGAGATGATCTTGGTAAAGGTGCCCATGGTCAGCAACGGCCAATGCAGCGCGATCCGGAAGCGGCCGTGCAGCATGGTGGCCTTGTTATCCACCAGAATGATTTCGTAGGGAAGGGCGGCAAGGTGATCTTCGCCGATGATCGGTAGAAAATGCGCTTCGCCGGTTTCCTTGTTCCCCAATGCCACGCCAAAAACGGCGATTTTTGCCGACTGGCCGATGATCTCATATACCGGGGCCGCTCCCCCTTTTTTATCGGCGAGGTTTTTCCGTATTTTTTCCAGACCTTCTTCGAAAGAGCCGAATTTTTTCAGCCACACCGGATCGTCAAAATACTCCATGCCGACCATGTAGTGATAGTGTTCCAGCTCCTTGGCGCTCAATTCGCCGCCAGAGGGGGCGAGATCCTGCTTGACCGCGACCTGAAGCGCCTGTTTGGCGAGATCGTCGATTTTCATAAGCGGCCCTTCGTGCGCCTTGAATTCTTTCATCAGGTACGCCCGGAACAGGTAGGCGGGATTGACCATGGAAACCATGGTTTTGCCGCCGGTTTCCATGAATCCGACTTTAAGCGCGGCGGCGAGAAGGCCCCGGTCTTTCACCCGCGCCAATTCTTCCTGCAGCCCCTGGCTGGAGAAAACAATGACCCGCAGGGACGGTTTATCCCCGGGGCTGTATTCCCCGATAATGGTAAAACCGGCGGTTTCCATCGCGTCTTTCACTTTTTGCGTGGCATCGGCGATATTCATTTCCACCGTGGCTTTGTAAAAAGCATGATGGTTTTCAGCCGCCCGCGCCACGCCACCAGCTAGAAACAGTATCGCGAGAAACGAAATAAAAGTTTTCATCACCACCCCCCCATTGTTAAATGTCATTCTGATTCCGGAAAGCCTTCGCCCGCGGCCCAGGATGACATGCCTTTTAACACCCCGCCGCCGGTTATTCCTTTTCACCAGTGGCGATCACCGCTTTATCCGGCATCATTGCAAAAAATTTCAGGCCGAGCGCATACAGGAAAAAAACAAATGAGGTTATGCCCAGGCCGAAGAGGATTTCCATCGGGCTTATGCAATAGCCGGTCAATTGTCCATCCTGGAACGGCCCGGTGATGTGGTAGCCGGGAAACATATCCATCGGCATCACCTGGCCGGGGATGACAATGATGTACCGTTCCGCCAGCACGCCGGTCACCACCAGCGCCGAGGCAAAGAGTATCCACTTGACGGATTTGCCGGTGGCGGGGTTGGCCAGGATTATGAATGGAAAAAGAAGGCCGCAGCCGATCATCCCGATCCAGAAGATGAGCGAGTACTTGTTGCCGAAGAGGAGCAGGAACTTCTGCACCGCGTAGTTTCCCGGCCAGTAGGAGCGGGTGACGTTTTCAATGAAGATGAAATACGCCACAACGGCGATGAACGCGGTGAGGTAAAAGCCGAGGCGGCGGATCAGTTCGTCATCCAGCTTCCGCCCGGTGAGCTTGAATGTGGCGTAGAGCACCATGATCATGAGCGCCGTGCCGGAGGAAAGCGCCGCCGCGATGAAGCTGGGGGGGAGCAGGGGAGAGTGATACAGTTCGCGCGCGCCCACAAAGCCGAAGATGGCCCCGGTGCCGCTGTGCACCAGCACCGCCCAGAATACGGCGGTGTAACCCAGCAGCTTCACCAGCTTCTCCCTGTCGTTGAACATCGCCCAGAGGTAGACGAAGCAGATGCCGATGTACGTGCTGTAGAGCATGCCGTTGAGCGAGAACATCGAGCGCGGGTTCATGCTGAAGAAGGGGACGAGAATGCGGTCCGGCCGGCCCCAATCAAGGATGATCGCCATCAGCGCGCCGATGAGCAGCAGCGCGGCCAGCAGCGCTGAAATGCGCGCCAGCGGTTTGAACTCCGTTCTGCCGAAGACGGAAGAGAGGGCGGAAAGCACGAGCGAACCGGCGGAAAGGCCGATGAGGTAGACCGCCATCACGATGGGGAATCCCCACGGTATGGCGTTGGTCATCCCGGTCATGTAGTGGCCGTGGAGGAACATCATGTATGCGGACCAAAAGCCGCCTAGCGACAGCAGTCCGAGAACCGTGACGAGGAGAAGGTAGCCCGGCGAGTTTCCCCCGATGGCGGAAAATTTTGTTTTCGTGTTCGCCATGTCGTTCATATCCCCGTGTAAAAGACTTTGGGTTCAAGGCCGAGGTCTTCGCGCACCCCTTTGGTGGCGACGGCGCGGATGTATTTGACGATGGCGCTTTCAGGGTTGTTGAGGTCGCCGAAGAGCATCGCCGCTTCGCCGGATTTGCCGCACGCTTCCACGCAGGCGGGCAATTTGCCCTGATCGATGAGGTGGGCGCAGAAGGTGCATTTTTCCACCACGCCGTGGGCCCGTTTCGGCACATCCTTATTGGTCCACTCCGTCGTCTCCTTGAAAACGAAGGTACGCGCTTTGTACGGGCAGGCGATCATGCAGTAGCGGCAGCCGATGCAGCGGTGTTTGTCGATCATCACGATGCCATCGTGCCGGGTGAACGTGGCGGCGACGGGGCAGACGTGCTGGCACGGCGGCTGATCGCAATGGTTGCACAGAAGCGGCAAATGCTTTTCCGGCCCGCCGCGTTCCGGCGTCAGCGTCACCTTGCGTATCCAGTGGCCGTCGTACCGCTCATCGCCGAATACGGGGACGTTGTTCTCGGCGCGGCAGGCGGCGGTGCATGCGGTGCATTGCGCGGTGCATTTGTTGTTGTCGATGACCATGCCCCAGCGGGCTTTTCCCTTCGGTGGAACTTCCAGCGCGTTTCCGCCAGCCGCGGCGGCCGCTTCGCCGGCGTTCGCGGGAGCCGCGTAGAGGGTGATGCCGTTGCCAATCACCGTGCCGACAATGGCGGCGGCCCCCATTTTCAGCAGCGAACGTCGATCCAATTCGGACATATCTTCCCCTTTATGGCAGATAGTGGCAGTCAAAACATTCCGGTTTCGCGCCGGCATAACTGTGACAGCGGTCGCAGAACTCGGCGCGCTTGGTGTGACATGTGGCGCATCCCTCGATGCGGTATTTGCGGCCCCGTTCCCCTTCGCGCACGATGAGGTCGCGCTGATGGGTCAGCAGGTTCATGTGGTTGGCGCGCATCCAGCCCGCCGGTTCCACGCATTCGGTGGCGTTGACCGCTTTGGCCAGTTGGGGGGCGGGCGGTTTTGTGAACAGCCCGTTGCCAGCCGCGGTATATAACAGCGGCGCGGCGATGAGCGCCACCAGCGTGATGGCTATTGCGATGGATCCTTTGGCGTTCATCATGCGGTCACTTGCCGCCAAGCTGGATGGCGTTGCTCACCAGTTGGTGAACTCCGGCCACCGCTTCCATCGGGATGTCGTAGTAGGGCAACACCTTGGTGAACTGCGCTTTGCAGATGGCGCAGATCATCGCCATGGTGTTTACCCCCTGATTGTCCATAACCTCTTTCAGCGCGGCGGCCTTGGGCGCGGCCCCTTTCACGCGGACTTCCAGCAACTCGTCGCTCAGCAATCCGCCGCCCCCGCCGCAGCAAAAGGTCTTTTCGCGGTTGGATTCCGGATCCATCTCCACGTATTTGTTGCAGACCGCCTTGAGGATGTTGCGCGGGATTTCGAATTGGCCGCCCGGTTCGGTTCCCATCCGGCTGCCGCGCGCCACGTTGCAGCTGTCGTGGTAGGTGACGGTGAATTCGTCGTTGGCGCTTTTGTCCAATGTCAGCGCGTTGCGCCGGATAAGCTCTTCGGTGAACTCGCAGATGTGCGTCGGCACCGGATAATTCTTGTCAAGAAAATCGAACGGCCCCGCCAGCGTATTCCAAAAACTGTAGGCGACGCGGTACGCGTGGCCGCATTCGCCCACCACAATCCGCTTGACCCCCAAATCGCGCCCGGCATCGGCGATGCGGGTGGCGATTTTTTTTGTGTTGTCATAGCTGCCGATGAACATGCCGAAGTTGGCGAACTCGGAGGCGTGGGAGCTGAACGTGTAGCTGATGCCGGCGGCGTGAAACACCTTGGCGTAACCGACCAGCGAATCGACGTGCGGCGAGCTGAAAAAGTCCGCCGATGGCACGATCAGCATCACCTCGGCCCCTTTTTGATCCAGCGGGAATTTCACGTCCACGCCGGTCGCCTCTTTGACGTCCTCTTCCAAAAATTCCAGCGTGCCGATGAGCGCGTTTTTAGGGATGCCGAGGTTGTTGCCGGTGTCGTGCACCTTGGCGATGATTTCGAGGGTGTATTTTTGGCCGGCGCCGATTGAATCCATTATTTCACGCGCCGCCATCGAGATTTCGGCGGTATCGATGCCGAAGGGGCAGAAGACCGAGCAGCGGCGGCACTGCGAGCACTGGTGGAAGTAGGTCATCCACTCCTGCAATACCTCTTCGGTGAGGTCTTCGGCGCGGGCGAGGCCGCCGAACAATGCGCCGCCGACGGTGAAGTTTTTGCGGTATACCTTGCGCATCAGTTCCTGCCGGGCGACCGGCATATTGTTCGGATCGCCCGTGCCGAGGAAGTAATGGCACTTATCGGCGCATGCGCCGCATTTCACGCAGACATCGAGAAACAGTTGCAGGGATTTATATTTTCCCATCAGTTCGTTCATTTTCGCCAGCGCCACTTCCTTCCAGTTGTCCACCCGGTTGGCGGGGAAGCCGGTTTTGGAAAGATGCGCCTCGGACGCGGGGTGATACTTCACGTGGGCCATCGCGCCGGGCTTGATGGCGGGCACGCGTACGCCATTTTCTATATTGGGCAATTCAAAATCAGCTTTGGCCATGATGCGTCAATCCCTTTACTTTATTTGGCGGCCCAGGGGTTTACGTGGCGGCGTTCGCGCGGGTCGTCCACCATCGTCCGGGTGGGGCTGAAAAATACGCCGCCGGCGTGCATCAGCTTGCTGAAGGGAAAGTAGGCGGCCAGCATGAGAACCAGCGTGAAGTGGATGATGAACGCCGGATGTGGCGGCATATCGACCGGGCTTGCCATAACCAGCCCCAGAAGGAATTGTTTTATGCCGACCATATCGGAGTGGCTGACAAATTTGAGGCCGAGGCCGGATAGGCCGATGAGCAGCAGAAGAACCAGCACAAAGTAATCGGCGGGCGACGAAATCCATGCGTAGCGGTCGACCGCTTTGCGGCGCGCCAGGAGATAGATGAGCGGGAGCGGCAACAACAGCGCGCCGAGCAGGGCCACCGGCTGGATAAGGACAAGCAGCGGCGGCACGGGGTGGAGAAACAGGCGCAGATGCCGCGCGAAAACGGCGAGGAGAATGACATGGAAGGCGTAGCCGCCGATCCATGTCCACCGGTTCCCTTTAAAGAGGGATGAAAAAGTTGCGATGTTCACTATGTTGGAAACGATCACGCCGCCCCGCGTGGCGGGGGCGGGAGTGGTGGCAATATTGAGCGGGTTGGGCGTCACGGCGTATCCCCACAGCTTGTGGAGCAAGCCGCCGAAAAACACGGCGGTCACGGCGTAGCTGAGGACGGCGTAGACCAGCGATAACGGCGAAAGCCCGCTCATCAAATACCCCTTGATCCGTTCAAACGCAGCCGGTCGGTTTGGGAAGGCCGGCGATTTTGCACGCCTGTTTCGCCGGGCCGCCGGGATACAGTTCGTACAGGTATTTGGTGTTTCCTTTGTCCTTGCCCAGCTTTTTACCGATCTCCTTGGTGAGGATGCGGATCATCGGGGCGATTTTGTACTCTTGATAGTACTCGCGCAGGAAGTTCACGACTTCCCAGTGATTGGGGCTCATCTCAACCTGCTCGGATGCCGCGAGGGAGTTGGCCACCTCTTCGGACCAGTCCTCAAGATTCACCAGATACCCGTCTTCATCCACCTCGATATTTTTGCCGGCTATTTGTATAGTCGCCATGGTTCCCCTCCTTATAAAAAGTTTATGCGGTTACAATCAATTTCCTGAAGTTGCAGCGGCCCGCCGCTTCCGGGAGAAGCCGGTCCGGGCGGCAAAATTTACAAAGTCGCGCGCCCATCGCGGGCAGCCCAACGCGTGCAGGTGGGCGAAACCGGCGATGACGTTTTTGTACACGATGCCGTCGTGCTTGCCGTCGATGCCCGCGCCGCGCGTGACGCGGAAGGCATATGCCGAGTGGGCGTTGTTCACCACCTCGCCGTAGTGGAATTCGTGCGCGCGGATTTCGGCGCCGGCTTTGAACCACGGGCCGTTGCCGGTCGGTTCCAGCGTCATATAGCCGTGTCCTTTTGGTGTATGGCGGATAACCACGTCGCACGAAAGCGCCCCCACCATCGCGGCGGTTTGACCGTTGCAGGTGACGCCGCGCGAGAGATAGATCAGCCCGCCGCACTCGGCATGCACCGGCAGGCCGTTTTCTATGGCTTCCTTTATGTTGCCGCGCAGACCGGCGTTGAATTCCAATTCTTCCATGTTGGTTTCCGGGAAGCCGCCGCCGATGTAAAGGGCGTCGAGCCGTTCGGGCAGGCGGTTGTCTTTCGTGGCGTCCAGCGGAATCAGCTCGGCGCCCGCCATCCGGAGCGCCTCGAGGTTTTCGGGATAGTAAAAGGTGAAGGCGCGATCCATCATCACCCCGATCCGCGCAATCGGGGCGGGGAAGGGGGCGGGATCCGCCGGCGCGCCGGTTTCCATCGGCGCGGCCGCGCGGGCGATGGCGATAACCTTGTCGATGTCCACGGAAAAAGCGACCTGCCGTTTGATGTTGTGCACCAACCGCTGGAGGTTCTTATTTTCCTTGACCGGTATAAGGCCGAGGTGCCGCTCCAGTATTTCCATTTCGGAATTTTTCCGGACGGCGCCCAGTATCGGGATGCCGCAGTATTTGTCGATGACGGCGCGCAGTTTCGCTTCGTGCCGGGCGTTGCCTACTTTGTTGAGGATGACCCCGGCGATGTTGATGTCCGGCTCGAACATTTTGTAGCCAAGCAGAAGCGGGGCGATGCCGCGCGTGGTGCCGGCGGCATCCATCACCATGATGACCGGCGCGTTGAGCCGCCGCGCCAGATTGGCGGCGCTCCCTTCGCCGTCCGCCTCCATGCTGTCGTGCAGGCCTTTGTTTCCCTCGATGAGCGAAATGTCCGCCCGCGCCGCGTGCGTGTGGAACGAGCCGAGCAGTTCGTCCCATCCGAACATGAAGTTGTCGAGATTGCGGCAATCCCGTCCGGCCGCGGCGGTGAGCCACATCGGGTCGATAAAATCCGGCCCTTTTTTGAACGGCTGTACCGTCAGGCCATTCTCCGCGATGGCCGCGCAAAGCCCCACGGAAATAGTGGTTTTGCCGGCGCTCTTGTGGGCCGCCGAAATGACCGCTCTTGGAAGGTGTTTATTCATTGCCGCTTCCCAACTTATCCCGTTTCGATCCTACGGCCATTATAACCCCATCCCCATCTCGATGTACCCGGACGGGCACACCTCGGCGCAGATGTGGCAACCGGAGCACTTGGTGTAATCGGAGAACATTTTTTGGCCGACCGGGCTTTTTTTGTCCCTGGTGATCGCTTCCCGCGGGCAAAAAACCCGGCAGCGGTCGCAGGTAAAGCAGAGGCCGCAACTCATGCACCGTTTCGATTCTTCGACTGCTTGATCCAAGGGGAGGGTCTTATGTATCTCGTCAAAACCGCGTATCCGCGTTTCCGGCGCCAATTCTTCCGCATCGTTGCGCGGGGCGTCTTTATAGTAATCGAGCTTCATCTCGGTATGTTTGACGGGCCGGGGCGGCGATGGCTCCTTGTACGTCCGGCCATGCAGGAATGCGTTTATGGCCCGCGCGGCCTTCCGCCCATGGCCGACCGCGGTAACGGCGATGTCGACGGTTACGGCGTCGCCGCCGGCGTACACCCCGGGGATGGAAGTTTCCCTGATGGCGTTGGCGACAATCCATGAAGAGCTGTTGGGCAACTCGGCTATTCCCTCAAGGTCGGGTTCCTGGCCGACGGCGCATAACACGGTATTCACCTCCAGCGTGAATTCGGAACCGGCAATCGGAATAGGGCGGGCCCGGCCCGATTTGTCCTTTTCGCCTAGTTGCATTTTTACGCACTTCAGGCTTACCGCGGCATTTGCTCCGCTCCCTTTCGCTTCGGCGCTTACCGGCGCCGCCAAGAAGTGGAACTGTACCCCTTCGGCCTCGGCGGCGGCGATTTCTTCTTTGATGGCCGGCATTTCGTTTTTCGTCCGCCGGTAAAGCAGGGTAACATCCGCGCCCAGCCTTCGGCTCACGCGCGCGGCGTCGATGGCGGTGTTGCCGCCTCCAACGATCACCGCTTTGTTGCCGACCGCCACGTTTTCGCCGCTGTTGATTCTGTGGAGAAAGCCGACGCCGCTCATTACGCCGGGGAGGCCGTCGCCCGGTATGCCGAGTTTGCCGCCCTTCTGCGCGCCGATGCCGACATAAATGGCATCGTATTCTTTCCTCAATTGGGCAAAGGGGATATCCACGCCCACCTTGGTGTTGCAGCGAAGCTCGACGCCGAGGTCCAGCACCCGTTGCATCTCGGCGTCGAGTATTTCACGGGGAAGCCGGTATTGGGGTATGCCATACCGCAGCATGCCGCCCGTCTGTTTGTTCGCTTCGAAAACGGTTACCTTGAATCCCCTTCGGGCCAGTTGGTACGCGCACGACATGCCGGATGGGCCCGCGCCCAATATCGCTATTTTCTTGTCCCTTTTCTCGCCGGTGAGCATCCGCAGCTTCAGGCCCCGTTTGAGGCCGTGGTCGCCGACGACCCGTTCGAAATTGTTTATCGCCACCGAGCCGTCTTTGTAAAGACGGTTGCACCCATCTTCGCAGGGGTGGGGGCAAACCCTTCCGTGAATCGCGGGAAACGGGTTTTTGTCCGTAAGGATGTACCACGCTTCGTCCAGCGCCGCGTCGACGGGGGTATTGTTTTCCTTCGCCTGCGCCACGATGGTCAGGTATCCCCTGATGTCTTCGCTAGTCGGGCAGTTGCTCCGGCACGGCGGCATACGGCGGACATACACGGGACATTTCCAACTGGAGCCGTTAACAACGACGACCTCTTCCGGCGGCGCGGTTTTGAGTTTAATAACCTCGAATTCCATGATTCGCGCTTCCTACAACCGGACTTGTGTTGACATGTTATAGGTCGTCCGCGCATAGCGGTAGGTGTCGATATGGTACTTGGTGAATTTGAAACCCGTCATTTCGAAGAACCGCTTCCAGCCGATCCGGTCGATCCATTCGCCGATGCGCTCATAAGGCTTCGCGGATTCCTTGTAGGCGTCCAGTATCTTCTTCACGGCGTCGCCCACTTCGGGCCACCGGGGAGGGTTGTTGGGCAAGCCGAAGGTGGCGAGTTTCATGAACGAGGGGCCGCCGCGGGTGCTGGCCGTTTTGCCGCCCACCCAAATCGCCAGCGAGTCCGTTTGCGGATCCCGTATCTCCATGCTGGGGCATTGCCCGTGGCACGCGCCGCAATACATGCATTTTTCATCAACCACCATAAGGGAATCCTTGCCATCGACCGTGGCGGGCCGGATGGCCGCGACGGGGCAGATGGCGACGGTTTTCGGCAATTCGCAAATCTGCATGTTGGCGTGGTTTATTTTTGGCGGGTGGTGGTGCTGAAGGTTTATCGCGATATCGGATTGGCCCCCGCAGTTGATCTGGCAGCATGAAGCGGAAATTCTTACCCGCTGGGGCAGCCGCTCGTTGATGAAATCCTCATACAGCGTGTCCATCAGCGCTTTCACCGATCCGGCCGCGTCGGTGCCGGGAAGGTTGCAGTGCATCCAGCCCTGCGTGTGGATAATGTTGGATATGGAATTGCCGGTGCCGCCCACGGGGAATCCCAGTATCTCGTTAATATCCTTTATGAGCGGTTCCACGGCCTCCGCGCTCGTCACCTGGAACTCGATATTGCAGCGGGTGGTGAAGCGGAGAAACCCCTGGCAGTGCTTGTCCGCCAGATCGCACACTTTTCTTATCGTATCCACGCTCAACGTGCGGGGAGAGCCGGCCCGGACGGTGTACAGCACGTCGCCGCTGTGGGCCACGTGCTTCAGAACGCCCGGTTTCACCTTCTCGTAATATTTCCACTTGCCGTAGTTCTTGACCATGAGGGGGTGCAGGTACTTTTTATAATCGGGCGCCCCGTTATCGCGGGGAGCCATCTTCTTGCCGGGTGTAGCCATTTTTCAATACCTCTTCTTTTATTAAGCGGTTTCTTTGCCTTCGACTTCTTTATTGGTCACGAGGGGCGATTTGCTGGCCTCGCCGGCCATGAGGGGCTTGGTGTATTCCTCGAACTTGATGTACGAATTGGTGCGGGGATGTTTCACCATCTGGGGATCGGGCTCGATTCCCACGCCTTCCAAAAAGGTTCCCAGCCCCACGCGCTCGATGAACTCGCCCACGCGCTCGTGTTCCATGCCGTTCTCGCCCCAGAATTCCCATATGCGGGCGATAAGATCGATGAGTTTTTCATTGTCCTCTTCGGTTTCCATCTTCATGAACGGCACGAGGACGGAACCCATCGTATCGCCTATCTTCAGCGTGCGCTTGCCGCCCAAGAGGATGGTTACCCCCTTGTCCTTGCCCGGCGCCAGCGCCTTGTGCATGACGTTTATGCAGTGCATGCAGTGAACGCAGTTTTTGTCGTCGATTTCGATCTTCTTGTTCTTTAAAGTTATGCACTTGGTGGGGCAGCGGGTGATGACGTTGTCCACGACAAAGTCCACGCCATGTTCGGCGATGAACGCCGCGACCTCCGCATGGTCAACCTGTATGTTGTCGCGCCAGGTTCCGATGATCGGCATGTCCGACCGCTGCATGGAATTCGCGCAGTCATTGGCGCAGCCGGAGAGCTTGAATTTGAATTTGTACGGCAGGTCGGGCCTGTGCAACTGGCTTATGTAGGTGTCGGTGATGCGTTTCGTCACCTCCAGCGTGTCATAGCAGGCCATCTCGCAGCGGGCCGGTCCTATGCAGCAGGCAAGCGTTCGAAGCGCGCCGCCGGAACCGCCGATATCCCAGCCCTTTTCCATGAGGGCCTCGCCGGCGGTATGCATGCTTTCGTTCGTTGAACCGAGCATCAGGATGTCGCCGGTCATGCCGTGCAACTGGAGTATCCCCGCGCTGTGGTTTTCGCTTACGTCGCAGAGTTCCCGCAGGGCTTTGGTGGAGTACACAAAGGCCGACGGCTCGATGACGCGGATGGTGTGGAATTGGGCAACCTCGGGAAATTTTTTCGCGAGATCCGAGTAGCGGGCGATAACCCCTCCGCCGTACCCGTCCAGATTGAGCACCGTGCCGGTCCAATAATTCGTATTGGTTTCGTAGGATTGTTCCATTTGGCCTAAAAGATGCTCCACCGCCGGTTTGCGTTCCGCGAGGGTCTTAAGTTCTTTGATGAAGCTGGGCCACGGACCTTTTTCCAACTCGTCCAGTTTCGGCGTGCTCGTTTTTATTTTCCACTTTTTGCCCATCTTTTTCTCCCTTTTGGTTGGGTTATCGCCAATACCTGCCGTTCAAATCCAGGGGCAGACGTTGTGCTCCGCCACCAGATCAACGAATCCGCCGTAATCCACCACTTGCACTCCGCCAATCAGTTTGTCGATGCCGCGGGCGGCAAGATCTTCTTTTAATGCATAGATGGCCCGCGCTTTGACCGCGTCCGTTATCAGCTTTTCCAGCGTGGTGCCTGCTTGCGCGCCGTACACCCCGTCTTCATACAGCAGCACCGGGGCGTCTTTGCCCGCGAAACGGAGGCAGCTTTTCAGGTTTTCCGTCGTGAACGGCGATTTGTTAACGGTGAAAAGCATTTTTCATTTCCCTCAAAACGGCAGAACGACTTTTTGCACGCTGATGACGGCCGCGATTTCTTCGGCTTCAACCACTTCCACGCCGGCGACCATATCCTCTTCGGTGAGGCCGCGCGCTTCCAGCGACGCGCGGTCGACGTAAAGATGTTCCACGCCGTAAGGCTCCAGCACCTTGAAAGTTTTCGCGAACTCCTTGATGCCGAGGCCGGTTGTGTCCTGCCCCTTTTTCAGGCAATAGACGCCGTCATCCACGAACGCGGCGGTGATCTCCTGTTCGTACGCGGCCATGATAAGGATCACTTCCAGGCCCTCGTAAGGATAGATGGTTCCATGCGGCGCTTTCTTGAAGATAAAAAGGAATTTAACCTTTTCTTCACCACCGGCGTCTTCGTCGCCGGGAATATTTTCATCGGCCATTTCAGTCTCCAAAGGTTATCAGCCGGTCGGCATTAATTCCCAGCTCGGTGAGTTGTCCCAGTCCCGATATCCGAGTTCCTGCCGCGAGGTTGCTTTCCGTTATCCCGCGGCGCTTTGCGGCGGCGACGCAGGCGATGGAATCGATCTTGTATTGTTGTATCAGCTCGGACCATCGCTTGCTGATGTGCCGGTCGTCCTGCGGCGGGGTCATGAGGCTGGTGGCGTTATACACGCCATCGTTGTAGAAGAAGATGCCGGTTATCTCGTGTCCCTTTTTCAGCGCCGCATGCGTAAAGTGGTAAGCGCTGTCAGAGGCCTGATGTTGATACGGCCCCTCGATAATAAGTACGGCGAATTTCATCCCACACCCTCTGTTAATTCGTTTTACCCGCCAGCTATGTTTTTTAGCCATAGCAAGTTAACCCATAATAGGCAATATTGATGCCAAGTGGACGGCGCGTATCCTTCAGGCATTTTCACGCTAAGTTACTTGTTGTTAATAGCTCACAACCATATGATTAAGAATTGTTAATGTCGTTCAATAACCTTCAGTGTGGATCGATGGCCACGGCGGAACCGATGCGAAACTTTTCAATAATGTATGGCATATGCACCATATCTTCTTTGCTTATAACTCACCTGTCAGTTCAACGCCGCAGCGCGGCAGAGGTGATTTCCCGGAATTGTTTTGTGCGATGCGATGAGGATTATTATTTACAAAAGTTGTAATAAATATTCGTAATGGTTGCATAAATATATACATAACCAAAGTGGTGAGTCTCGCCATGTTTTGTATGTAACTGTAAATAAATGCGTTGCCTCTGTCATTCTCTGGCACACAATATGCTCATGTTAGATGTTGAAAGCGAGGTGAAAGCTAGGGCTTGGTAATAGATAGAAGGTGATACGGCTAAGAGGTCACAAGGGTGACTTCGGCGGCCGGTTAGTTGTATTATGACCGTGGGGAAGACATAATTTTGCAGTAAGTGTAAAATATGGCGCTTTGAATAGCGGTCAAGGGTAATAAATAATTTTGGAGGTCTTATGATGAAACGGTTGTTTGTATTTTTTCTGTTACTGGGTGCGGTAGGTTTTGCGGTGATTCCCTTCGCTAACGCAGGCACCTCGAAGAACCTGATGAAAAAAGATAGCAATCCGGCCGCTGAAAAGGGCGACAAGGCCAGCAAGGATAAGTCTGACAAAGACAAGGCCGACAAAGACGCCAAGGACGCCAAAGACAAATCCGACAAAGACGCCAAGGACAAGTCCGACAAAGACGCCAAGGACAAAGACGCCAAAGACGCACGGGATAAGGCCGATGCGGACAACGCCGCGAACACCGCGAAAGAAACCGTGGGGAACAAGAATTCAGCCCACATGACCGATGAAGAAGAGCAAGCAGAGAAAGACAAAGAAGCGAACTGCAACAACGGCAGTGGCAACGGCTCCGAGGGCTGCAATGCTACCGATAATACCAAGGCGAATGATGACGAAAGCACCACCAGCACGTCAAAGAGCACCACGAAGACCGGGCACTAAGGGAGCACATAGCGCTTCCGCGCAAAGATCGTTGCGAAGGGCTGACAGGCTTTACCGCCTGCCAGCCTTTTTTATTTTTGCCCGGTAAGGGCGGATTGTAACCCCGGCCTTACCATCTTGCCAGGTGCCGGTTAAGCGCGAGCTGGATATCATGGTCATCGGCATTCAGGTCGAGCGCCTTTTGATAGGCATCAACCGCCTCCCTGGTTCGTCCCATCCCTTCAAGGATTTTCGCCCGCAACGTGTGGCTTTTGGCGTTTCGCCGCATGGCCAATGACCGGTCTATCGCAACAAGCGCCGCGTCGTATTGGCGCATTTTCAGATACACCCTGCCTAATCGAAACGGGACATCGGCATCCTTGGGATCGCGTTTTTCCGCCAGCTCGTAATAAGTAATCGCCAGTTGATAGTTGTTTTTATATTCATGGGAAGCGGCGATGTTAAACAGCGTATTGCGGTGGTTTGGGTCGAGCAGAAGCACTTTGCCGTATTCGGCCAACGCCTCGTCGTAACGCTCCCGATCCATATACTGAAAACCGAGACGGTGGCGCGCATTGCCGTCATTGACCGTTTCCGCTATCTGCCGGTAGATGCTGAGGGAGGCTTCATCAAGCCGCTTGTCAAAATCCTTTACAAATATGCGTCCCTGCTGTTTCCACCTATTGGTGATATTTGATTTTTTAAGATACATGGCGGCGTGCGCCACGTGCATGACCGGGTCGTACGGCATTGCCGGCTCAATGCCGGAACGCACATCATCGAAGGCAAGCGTATCCACCACTTTTCCTTTGAAGATTCCGAATCCTTTCTTCCGAAGCCGCGCTATTTCGAATTCCAGGGCCGGCTTATCAATCGTGTTGATCGGCGCCTCCGAATTTTTCACTAAATCGAACGGGCGGGTGGTCATTAGGTTGTACGCGAGGTTCCGTGGAATGCAGTCGTGTTTTCCCATCAAATCCATTTTCAGCGGCATACCCCGGTCCGCCAAGTCGGGATGGTGCAATCGAACCGGCTGATCCGACGCGATCAACAGATAATAGCTGGCTTTTATGAACAGAATCGAGCAGTGACCAAAGCTCTGTTTGAGGGTATTCAACACGATCTCGGCGCCGGTGCTTCCGATGCGCGAATCCATCCATGTTACGTAAACGCCACCGGGGGTCAGGCGTGTTTTAATCACCTCGAAGAAATCGCGCGTGTACAGTTTTGAAGAACTGAAATAAAGCGGCGTCGTAACCGTATTGAGTATCATGTCGTACTGCTTGGGGTTGGACTTGGTGTAGTGGATGGCATCGTCGACAACAATGTTCACCTTCGGGTTGTGCTCGATATCGAAATTCCACTGCTTCATGCGGGATATGTTGTCCCGCACCACCGGGTTGATTTCGACCACGTCGGTGTGGTCGAAAAGCATGCCGACGGCCGACGCGGTGCCGCCGCTTCCCAGGCCCAATACCAGCCCCTCGTTGACCCGTGGCGAAAACATCGATCCGATGGCGCCGACTATCTTTTCAGAGGGACTGTTCAACGGAATACTTATGTAGCCGTTGATGAAGAAGAAAGGGGCGCCGTCGATCCAGTTAATCGAGAAAACATCCTGGTGCCCCTTGAACTTGTCGGGAAATTCGAATTTCTCGCGGTCAGCGCGCATATCTTCCGTTGTGTGAAAGGAGGTATAGCTCAGGTACAGCAGGTCTTCGTCCCACAACCAAGCGTGCAGACCGATGGCCGCCAGAGTGATTATCGCGGCGGTTGCCAAGGGGAGGCGGTACCGGTTTCCCGCGTACGAGGCAAGAGCGGCCAGAGCTAGCCCGGCGACTGCCAGAAGTTGCACGCCGTAATCTAGATACTGGTGCAACAGCAGCGCCATCAGCAGGAAACCGCCGACGTTCGCCAAGGATGATATGAACAGCAACGAACCGGATTCGGCGGCGATTTCAGCATGATTTTTCAGCAATGCCGGTACGGTGGCCCCAAAGGTGATGGCGGGCAGCCCCATCAATATGATCAAGACGAATCCCTTGAGCAGCACGATGGCAACGCCATTAGCCACCGCTGTTTCATACAGGGCCGCGTAGAAAAAAAGCAGGTATTCGTAAAAGGCGAAAAAACAGAATATCCCGGCAATGTTGATGAGCAATAGCGCCGCGTAACCGATGTTCAGGCGCCGAACCAGGAACGAGCCCACAGCGATGCCAAAGAGGATTATCGCCAAGACCAGCGCGAACGATTCGCGGAAGGGGCCAAACATCAGTTCCGACATCTTCACCATAAAAAGTTGAAATATCGCCGAAGCGATGCTTATCAGAATCAGGGAAACAACCTGATTGCGCGGCGGAGGCTGGAATGCGGTTTCTGGCATTGGCGGATTTTCGGCAATCGGCTTGAAAAACACAAGCAGTAACGCCGCGATTAACAGATTCACCAGCGTAAAAGCAAGCAGCGTCCCCGTTATGCCAAACCTGCGGATAAGGTAAAACTCGATTATCAGTGCCGTTGCCGCCGCACCGAAATTGTAAATGGCGTACACCCGCGAGAAAACCGCGCCCGCTTCAATGCGGCTCAAATAACCGGCAAACAGCGGCACGCTGCACCCAATTGCCAAGGCGGGCAATAATAGAAGAAGCATCCCTAAAAAAATGGATCCCGGCAGGCCAGGCACAAACGCCAGTCCGTGGTAAAGAAGGTGATCGATAAGCTCTTTGCCCAGGGCGAAGCAGATGCCATAAACGCCAATTACCGCCTCAAGCAACCAGAGGTATCGCCACAACCGATGAGCATATTTCGAGCCAAGACCGATGCCGAGGAGAAAGGTAATCAGGACGGCGGCCGAAACGGCAAATTGATCCCCCAGCATGTTGCCGAGAATGCGTCCATATAGCACCTCATAGGAAATGCCTGCGAGGCCCGAAGAAAACAGGATAAAGGTAAATAACGCTTTGCGGCCCATTGATTCCATTCCCCTGCGTTTTGGATATATTGCCAAGGGAATATAGTACTTTACATTTCGGGGAAGATAAATCCGGATTCTCTTTGATCGGCCCCTTTGAGCTGTAATTATGAAATTAAACAAGCTGTACGAATATTTGCTTCTCCAGTTGCACTTATTTGCAATATCCGGAGAAGTAATGCGATACTTTAATCATTACCGCATTGAAATGAAATGTGTTGTGTTAAGATGTCAATGGTATGGATAGTGCAACCTTATAGGGATAGCACGCAAGAGCGGATAGTGAATTAGTATTGCAACTATACCTTTGGCCATTAAGTTGGACAGGAGGATTTTCTTGAAAAACGTTTTTAATGACCATTTCAACTCCTCCGGTGGTTTTACGCTGCTGGAAGTGCTGGTGGCCATGATTGTTTTTTCGCTGGGATTGATGGCGCTCTCCTCGCTCTCCGTTGCCCTTATTGGGGGTAACAGCACTTCAAGGAGATATCTTGAGGCGGCCACAAAGGCGCAAGGTTTGTTGGAAGGACTCCGTTTCAAAGGCTTTAATTTAGGAGCGGATGCCACGCTGGGAACGGCCGATGACGTAATCTCGGACGAATTAACAAATCCCGTAACCGCCAACGACGCAACCTCCACAAGCGTGGCGACGATGTTTACAACTCCCGATCACGCTATGGACGGCGTAATAATAAATGACGCCAGCGGCCGTCTTGCGTTCGTTGAAAACGCCACCTTGCTCAATAGCCCCACCCTGACCCTAGGCTACTATCCTCGGGCCGCGTGGGTGGTGCGTGACAATTATCCCGTGGCGGGCATGAAAACGGTAACAGTGGTGGTGGGATGGCTTGAAGGAAGCGCCGTTCCCCATTATTTGTCGCTCTCCACGGCCCTTCAGGAAACAAAATGACCATGTTGCGAATAATACGCAACCAAGCCGGCATGTCGCTGATGGAAATGCTGTTGGCAATCACCATAGGGTCAATTCTGGGCATTGGCATCATGCAAGTATTCAAGGCCAATAGCGCGCTTTTCAGCGGGGAGAAAAAAGTGGCTGAAACCTACGCGGGCGCGCGCAACGTTGTGGGAACCCTTTCCCGCCAGGTGCGGCAACTCGGCTATAACCCGACGGCGGAAAGCACCGGCCTCTTCGGCCTTAAAGACAGCACCGGCAATTTCACCACCAACGCCATAAGCTCCAACAGTTCGATCTTCTTTACCATGGACGATAACGGTGACGGAGCGCTGCAAAACAACGCATCCGAGCGGATAGGCTGGCGGATTAACGGCACCACGGTCGAAAAGGCGGCAATAGACCCTGGCACCGGCGCCGTGAGCGGCTGGTTGCCGAAGTACCAGAATGTCACGCAATTGTTGTTTTTATATGTCTACGCGGATGGAACGGGCACGGACTTCACCACCGCGGCGGACGGAACGATAACCATCACCGTCCCCGCGTATCCGGATAATTCCGTTACCGCCCATGCGTATAGCGAACTGCGCGGGATAAATATTGTCGCCCATGTCAGATCCCGCGCCAAGCACGACCTGACGAAACAGTACATACAGGAAAACGAAGTTGACGCCCTCGTCCTGCTGCGGAATAACTTGAGGTAACGGCCATGCATAAATTCATGTTGAACAGAGTCGATGGTGAAAGCGGGGCCGCGCTTATTTTGGCGCTGTTGGTGCTAACGGTGCTCACGGTTTTTTCCATGGCGGCGGTGAACAGCACGCTATTCGGGCTGCGGGTAAGCAATCAATACAAGATCGAACAAAGCACCCTCTACGAGGCGGACGGCGGCGCGGACTATTCCGCGCAGTTAATCGCCCGGGCGCTGGCCAACCATAACGCCATCTCCGCCACCGATAGCGCCAGCGCGAACATTACGATCAACGCCATCGATAGCGACGGCAAAGGCACAAGCGACCTGGAGGCGATTATCGGCGGCTCAACGGCGTACAACGCCCTTTATACGGTTAGCTCGGCAAGTCCCAACGTTAAGATGAACTTTTTGGGGGATACGGTAAAAATCGACATTAATTTTATCCGCAGCCGCATGTTGGCGGGATCATCTTCCGAGTTCGCCTCGCGCTACGAGGGCCTCGGCAGCGGCACGTCTGGCAGCATCGCGCTGGATTACCAGATCGATTCTTACAGCACGAATAAAAACTCGGCAATAACGGTTCGCGCAATGTACAAATGTGTGGAAGGTGGTGGCAGATGCTTATGAAACAGGTTGCCAGAACAATCTTTTTGCTCATGATTTTCTCCTTCGCGGGACGATCCGCCCATGCCGTGGAGACTATGGCGGACTATACCGATAACCCGATCTTTATGAGCAATACGATTACGCCAAACGTGCTCATCATTCAGGACAACTCCGGTTCCATGAACGACATGGCGTATGCCGGGTCGCAAACCAATCCCACCGAGATGCCCTACAATCCGGCAAAAACCTATTTCGGCTATTTTTCCACCAACCGCAAATACAGCTATGCCTCCAACGTATTCACGATTAACGCGGCTGGTGATTGGAATGGCAACTTTCTCAACTGGGCCTGTATGCGGCGCGTCGATGTCTCCCGCAAAGTGCTGGTGGGGGGGAAAGCCACCTCCCGCACCGGCGGCGGCAACGCACGGCTAATCGGGGACAGCGCCGCTGGCTGGTGGGTCTGGAAATTCGGGCCGACCGACAATACCGGCTTATCGCCCGCCGCATATAAAAACACCGCCACCGAGTGGTTCACTTATGAACTCCTCAACGGCTTCCTGCACATCTACAAATACAATACAGCAACTGGTGTGTGGACGTACGTCAATGCCTATACCATCGTGGTGCAGAAGGATGTAACCCTTGAGCCGACCGAGTTCGTGAACGGCAACTTGGCTGGCATCATGCAAAAAGTGGAGACGAAAGCCCGCTGGGGTCTCGAATTCTTCAATACGGGCTGCGGCGGCGCCGGGGAAGGGTGCAATCCGGCGCATGATGGCGGCAACGTGACGGAGCCAATCGTCGGCACCGGTTACGGCGTCAATATGATCACCACGATTGAAAATAAGTCGGCCACAACCTGGACGCCGCTGGCTGAATCGCTGTATACGGCGATTGGTTATTTCGCCCAGAACTCCTCCTTCAAGTACTCCAATGGCGACTTTTCGACCGGCGTTCAGGGGAAAGACCCATTTTATTATGGCGATCTCGCTCAGTACGTACCCTGCGGAAAAAACTTCGTTATTCTCATAACGGATGGCGATCCCACCATGGATAATAATATCCCGGCGACGCCCCCGGCGCCGTTTGCACCGGTTAATTGGCTTGTAACCGACGACGGGCAGGATGCCGCGGGTACCGCGGCCAGCAGCTTTGCCACCGACTATCTTGACGACGTGGCCTTGTGGGCGCACACTACCGATCTCCGCTCCGATATAGCGGGCAGCCAAACTTTGACTATTTATACCGTGTATGCGTTCGGCTCTTCCCTCAGCGCCCAGAAACTGCTCAACCAAACAGCCAAAAACGGCGCTTTTACCGACTCTAACGCAAATAATTTGCCGGATGTCCAGAGCGAATGGAGCACCAGCGGCACGTTTTTAACAGATGGCGTAACCCCCAAGGCGGACACTTACTATGAGGCGTCGGATGGCGCCGCGCTGGAAGCCCAGCTAATGGCGGCCATCACCGACATCCTCAAGCGGGCCACTTCCGGCACCGCGGTGTCGGTGCTCGCCACTTCCGCCACCGGCGCGGGCAACGTATTTCAGGCATACTTTCTTCCATCCAAAACCATTGTGGAGGGCACCGGCAGCCGCGATGTGAAGTGGATCGGTCACCTCATTTCCTTAAAGATCGATGCAAACGGCTCATTGCGGGATGGTACTGCCGCAAATGGCGGCAGCGGTAATTGCATTGCATTTGCCTTTGACTCCACATTGAATCAAACGATGGTGAATACGCTTTCCGGCACCGATACCTGCGGCACCACCGTCACCGGCACCAGCACCTTGACCAGCTTTGTAAACTACGTATGGGATGCCGGGGAGAAACTGGCCACCGCGACCGCCTCCAGCCGCACGATCTTCACTTTTTTGGATGCCAACCAGGACGGCATAATGAGCGGTGGCGAAAAAATAGACTTTACCACCGCCAACGCGGCGACTTTGCAGAAATATCTGCGTACCGCGTCGCTGGCCGAAGCGCAGAATGTCATTAGCTGGATTCGCGGCGAAAGCGTAACCGGCTATCGCGATCGTACAATTGGCGCCAATCAGTGGAAATTGGGCGACATCATCCATTCCACCCCCACTGTTGTGGCGGGGCCGACCGAAAGTTATGGGCTGTTGTATAACGATGCGGGCTATACGGCCTGGAGCAAGTCTCAATCGGCACGGTCGACCACCGTTTACGTCGGCGGCAACGACGGCATGTTGCACGCGGTCAACGCGGCAACGGGTGCCGAGGTTTGGGCGTATATTCCCTACAACCTGCTGCCGCACCTCAAGTGGTTGACCGACACCGCCTACACCCATGTGGACTATGTGGATATTAAAATGAAAATATCCGACATCAATTGGGGAACCACCGGCGCGCCGGACTGGAGAACCATCCTTATCGGCGGTATGCGGTTTGGCGGTGGCGAGATATCCGACGCCAGCTACCCCATCGACGGCCGCAAATGGCGCAGCGCCTTTTTTGCCATCGATGTCACCAATCCCAATGCTCCCGTGGTGTTGTGGGAGCTCGGACACAACATCACGCCGGTCAACGCGCTGGGATTTTCCATGACGTATCCCGCCGTGGCGAAAGTGGGGGATTCCTTCTTCGCCATCGTCGGCTCCGGCGCCAAATCGTCCTATGTCCCCGGCTATCAGGGTGAAGCGACGCAGGCGGGGAGCGTATTCGCCATTAACATTAAAACCGGCGTCATAGCGGCCAACTTCCCGGTGACCGATGCGCTTTCGTGGTTCTCCGACCCGATTTCCGTGGATCTCAATTTCAGCACCTCCGATCCGGGGGGGAGCAGCGGCTTCACATACAACACCGAGGTCGTCTATATCGGGGAAACGTATTGGAAGAGCACAGGAGGCGGCTCGTGGAACAGCCGCATGTGGCGCATCGTCACCAATAACGATGTCAACCCCGCCAACTGGAAAATGTACAACCTGTACAACACCAACGTGGATCAGCCAATCACCTCGGCGCCCGCACCTTCCATGGATAGCAGCGGCAACGCATGGCTTTTTTTCGGTACCGGCAAATACTATAGCCAAACGGATAAGACGGATACAAAAGCTCAGAATTTTTATGGCATCAAGGACCCCTGCTGGGATGCCACCACACATGCCTGGAGCCTTACCTGCTCCTACGGCTCGCTGAACACCGCCGGTACCTATACCCCGTCGGTCGCTACCGCCAACCTTGTCGATGTTTCTTCCGCGGTGGTTCAAACGAATCAGGTGGTGACCATGACGGGGCTTGCCACATCCACATGGGCCGGATTGATTGATTTGATAAAATCCAAGCAGGGCTGGTACATGAATCTCTCCGTCTCCGGCGAACGCTCGCTGAACAAACCTACGGTCATCGGCGGCCTGGTTTTGTTCACCAGCTTTGTCCCGGATTCCAGCGTCTGCGGCTTGGGCGGTAACAGCTACTTTTACGCCCTCTATTATGAAACCGGCACCGCCTATTACAAGTCGATTATCGGCACCAGCGGCACAACGGTGATGAAGAAGAGCACCACGGCCTCCATCGGCATGGCCTCCAGCATCGCCGTACACTCGGGGCGCGAATCCGGCATGAAAGCATACATCCAGCTAAGCACCGGGGAAGCAACGGCAGTCAACTTCACGGCGGCCACCAAGAACCAAAGCGGAATTTTCGCATGGAGGGAATTATGAATATTGGAAAGTTAACCGCCATTATCGTCACGGGCGCGCTGTTGACTTTTGGCGGTGCGGTTTTTGCCGCGAAAGAAGGGGATGAACATTTACCCGGCGCCGGCAGCAGGCTGGCGGGCGAGTCCGCGGTGATGAAGCTGGGAACGGTGGCGGAGGATCACATCATCGCCCAAGAGCGGACGTTTTGGCTCGCTCCAAAAACGCAAGTGTACGACCAAAACGGCCGGAAAATGCCGATCTCATCCCTTAAAGAAAGGTCCTTGGTGCGGATTGATTATTATTGGGGCGAAAAACGCAAGCTGCTTGTCGATCGCATTACCGTTGTTACGCCTCCCGAGTGAGCGGGCGTATTGTTGTGATGCGGCATTGCTTCGCGGTTCTTTTCACTCTGGCGATTGGCGGGACGGCGCCGGCAATCGCGGTGGCTGATGGCGCTCTGCAATTTTTTGAAACCACGCACGATTTCGGCCCGGTTAAGGGTGTTGAGAAGCGGACGCACGAATTTTCTTTCCGCAACGCGGCGAACTCGGTTATACGGATACTTTCGGTCACCCCATCGTGTGGCTGCACCGCCGCGAAACCGGAGAAAACCGAATATCAACCTGGCGAAACGGGGCACATCCATGCGGAATTCAACCCGGCGGGACAAAAGGAACATCATGAATCCACCGTTATAGTGGAAGACGATTCCGGCGGAAAATATGTTCTTACACTCGCGGCGAATATTGAAACGCTCGATCCCGCAACGCTGAAAATTAATCTTCCCGATCCGGTTATCCGCGTGGCGCCGCGCAAGATAAACCTCGGCACATTCAAAGCCGGGGAGGCCGCGCTTTTCAAAGTTATTGTCGAGAACTTGGGGGACGGCGATCTGTATCTAACGGGCGATGATTCGCCGAACGAGGCGGGGGTGAGGTTGAGCGAAAAAGCCATCAAGAAAGGGAAGAGGATAGAACTGACCCTTTATTACACGCCGGAGAAAGCCGGAAAAATTAACGACGTTGTGGTGATCCGCTCGAACGATCCCAAAAATCCTGAGTTGAAGGTTCATCTCACCGGCAAGGCGTTGAAGGCCAGGAAAAAGAAATAGTATTTTCTCGCATATGGCAAGAGCTGCCGCTCGAAAAATGATCACAATAAGAGATTGATTTTTCCCCGCAGATATGCGATATTGACTATGGAAGACGACTTCAGGTGATACAAAGGAACCGAGGCGCTGGCCGCTACAAAAGCCCTTAGGGGCGTGCGGAACACCGGGCCCGATCCAAACAGTGAGCGGTTTAACCGCCCCACCGGAGCCGCCTTCTTTTTTTTATTCTCTGCCGAATCTGCGGCAACCCCAAAAATAACTAACCATTAGGGTGTTTTTTTGATAAAACCGCCCCCTAATGCGTTAGCATAGTCCTGTTTTATGTTAAAAGGACACGGCGGCAATCTATATGAAGCGGCTATCGCTGCGGGGGTGGATCCCTCGTCGGTGCTCGATTTTAGCGCCAGCGTCAACAGGATGGCCGACAGAAATAAACTGAAAGAATGGCTTGCCGAAGCCGCCGATGGCATAGGCGACTACCCCGATCCCGAATATCACCGTTTGCGGAAACTGATAGGGGAGCACTACGCCATTTCTCCCGACATGCTTCTCCCCGGCAATGGGTCAACCGAACTTATGTATCTGGTGCCGCGTGTCTTTGGGGTAAAAAGGGGGCTTATAATCTCCCCCTCGTATGCTGATTATGCCGATGCGGTTCGCTTGGCGGGAGCCTCGGTAGAGCGGCTGTACCTCAATAAAAATAATAACTTTGCGCTGGATTATGCGAAATTGAATGATCATCTGCAAGGGGGGTTCGACATCGTTGTCATTGGCACGCCGAACAACCCGACCGGCACCGTTGCGGAACCCGTGGCGTTGCGCAAATTCATCACTTCTCATCCGGAAACGCTGTTCTTGATAGACGAATCATTTGCCGACTTTGCTCCGGCGCTATCGCTGTTACCCTTCATTCCATCCAATGCGGTGGTTCTCCGTTCGTTCACCAAGTTTTACGGTATTCCGGGCCTGCGGGCCGGTTTTGCGGCCGCATCGGTGGCGGTGATAGAAAAACTGAAAGCGGCCAAAGAGCCTTGGACCCTCAACAGCGCGGCGGAGCATATCTGCCGCAGGCTGCTGCAGGGGGGGATGGACGACGAAAAAATGCGTTCGGAAATCAATGTGCAACGGGGCCGGCTGGCGGCGGCGTTGGGGGAGATTTCCGGTCTTCGGATTATTTCCACTCCGGCAAATTATCTCCTCATCGAGATCGAATCAAGGTCGCTTGCCGCGGGGGAACTGAAGGACCGGCTATTGTCGAAGGAAAAGATCCTGATCCGCGACTGCGCGAATTTCGATGGGCTTGATTCCTGCTGGTTTCGCGTCGCGGTGCGCGGTGAAGCCGATAACGCCCGTTTGGTGGCGGCTCTGAAAGGGATTTTGTGCCTGCATTCGCAATAGGATTGGGGTATCTTCTTGATCTTTTGCTTAAAGACCCCCAAGCCGCTTGGCATCCGGTGCGTCTCATTGGCGGTTTCATAGCCGTTCAGGAGCGATTCTACCGCGACATCCTAAAACTTGACTTGGTCGGCGGATTGCTGCTGGCAGTCATTACTCCCGGCGCCGTGTTCATCGTATCGCTGGCGATGCTCATGGCGCTGGGGCGTATTCATTGGACAGCCGCGCTCATCGGCGATGCGCTGCTGATCTGGTGCGCTATGTCGCCATCGGCGTTGGCGGCCGAAGCGCGGGTGATCGAAAAGCGTCTGGAAGCGGGGGATGACACGGGGGCCAAAAAGGCGCTTTCGATGATCGTTGGGCGCGATACCGGGCCGATGGATCGCGCCGCCATAGTGCGCGCCACGGTTGAAACGGTTGCGGAAAACAGCGTGGACGGACTTATAAGCCCGCTGTTCTACGCGGCGCTGGGGGGCGGCCCGCTGGCGATGGCATACCGCGCGGTGAATACCTGCGATTCGATGGTCGGTTACCGGAACGAGCGGTATGAGCGTTTTGGAAAAATCCCGGCCCGCATTGACGATGCCGCCAATTTCATCCCGGCTCGTCTTGCGCTGGTCATCATCAGCGCATCGGCATGGTTGGCGGGCCTGAGCGGACGTATGGCGATGGCGGTGGGGCTGCGCGATCGCCTAAAACATCCCAGCCCTAACAGCGCGCACGGTGAAGCGGCCTTTGCCGGAGCGCTGGGGGTGCGGCTGGGGGGGCCGAGTTTGTACGGCGGCGTTTTAAAGCAAAAGCCGTGGCTGGGGGATGACCTCAAGCCGATGGACACTTCAGTTATTGCCCAAGCGCGGCGCTTATTGCGTTGGACGGCGCTGGCAACTGTGCTATTGGCAATTGTCATTTCCCTTGTAAACTAGATTCATTACCCTGCTCGGTCCGATAGGTGGATTTATCCAATAAATCAATATTATGCCAATGCGCCTTCAGTGATAGTTGTGCAATAATGGAATAATATTTGACATTTAAAATGTATCGAAGTAAAACATTATTCGAGGCTGAAACCAAATAGGTGGAATTTGTATGGTTATCAATTGAATGAAGGGGGCGGAACGATGGCTGACAAGAAGGGAATCACCAAATACAGCGGGGCCACGCGGCCCGGGGAGGGGCTGAACATGGAACCTGTTGGCACATCGCGAAGCCTAAGCTTTAGCGTTCGGACAAAACTGTTGGGCGGCTTTATTATGGTGGCGTTAATCGGCGTAATCACCGCATACATCGGCATGGGTGGCATCAAAGACGGCAAGGAGGCGGCGGAAGATATCAGCGAAACCCATGTCCCCAGCATAAGCCTCTTGGCGGGGATACGGGGCGGCATCTGGCACACCGTGGTAATGCAATTGACGGTGGCCAATCCGCTCGCCCCTTCGGATATGCGGAAAGAACAGTATAAAAAACTAGAAGAAACGTTTACCAAAATAGATGCGGACTGGAAAACCTACGGTGATATTAAGAAAGCCGAAGTGCTCACATCCGGGGAAACGGCGCAAAATACCGAGGGGGATCTCGCCAAATCGTTCGTGACAAAGTATGGCGAGTATAAAAGCAAGGCCTTGGCGCTGGTCGAAGTCTCGAAACAGAGGGATGCGTTGTTAGAAGCTCATGCCCTGCCAGGTGACGCGCGGGTGGCTGCTTTGGATGGGAAGTTGTGGGCTTCCTATCTGGAGATTCGCGGCATTCGCGGTGATTTGATGAAGGATACTTATGCGTTAGTGGAAACAAATGTAAAGGACTCGCACAAAACGGCCAGCTTCGCGGCGGTCGATGCGGAGCACCATTACCGTCTCATTCTCGCCATCGCCATCGTCGGCTTCATCCTTGCCGTGATGCTGGGGTACTATCTTTCCCGCGAAATCAGCGGCGCGGTTGCCGCCATGCTGCGGGCGATCGATGACGTGGCGAAAGGGGACTTTACGCGGGAAGCCCACATTCTTAGCCGCGATGAGATCGGCGTGATGGGTGATACCTTCAACGGCATGGTGGGTGAACTGCGGGAAATGTTCAAGGAGATCGGCGGCAGTTCCCGCACGCTGGCGACCTCGGCGGACGAGCTTGCGGCTGTCTCGTCGCAGCTCGCCGTCAGCTCCAGCCAAATGTCACACCAGACGGACGGGGTGGCCAGCGCCACGGAACAGATGTCGTCGAACATTAATTCCATGGCCGCGGCGGTGGAAGAGGCAAGCTCGAACGCCAACTCCGTCTCAAGCACGGCGGAGCAGATGTCTGCGAATATGCATTCCATCGCCACATCGGTGGAAGAGATGTCACAGTCCATCCGCGAAGTGGCGCAGAATACCGGCGAAACGTCCAAAGTCGCCGGTGAGGCCATGGGCCTGTCGAAAACCGCCAGCGACACCATGCAGACGCTCGGTGCGGCGGCCAACGAGATCGGCAAGGTTACGGCGATGATTAAGCGGATTGCCGAACAGACGAACCTGCTGGCGTTGAATGCGACCATCGAAGCGGCCAGCGCGGGCGAGGCGGGCAAGGGCTTCGCGGTCGTCGCGAACGAGATAAAAGAGCTTGCCAATCAGAGTGCGCGGGCTGCCGAGGAAATCGCGGCGAAGATCGAGGGGGTGCGGGGAAGCGCCGTCAGTGCGGTAAAGGTGATCTCCGACGTATCGGACATCATAGGCAAGATAAACACGTCGGTTGAGAACATCACTGGCGCGATGAACCAGCAGACAACCGCGGCGAACGAGATATCCCGCAACGTGACGGAAGTAAGCAAAGGCGCGGGAAGCATCGCCATCTCGATATCTGAAGTCGCAAAAGGGACAACGGAGGTAAGCCGGAATTCCGGCGAAGCGGCGCGCGGCGTTGATGATGTCTTAACAAACATCCAAGGAATATCGAAGTCGGTGCTGGATAACAACGCCGGAATCAGTCAGATCAATTCTTCTTCCGGCGAGTTGGCGAAGATGGCGAGTTCGATGCAAGCGATGATCTCGCGCTTTAAGGTGGAAAGCAACGGCGGCGGCCACAAGAAGATTATCCTAAGCGAAAACGCGGGGTAACGGGGGCCGCTGACCGCCGGCCAAGCGGCGGCAAGGGGATTGTGCCGATGCAATAATCTTCACTATACACCCGGCGATTTGGATAATATCCCCGCAACCAACGCGGCCGATGAATTTCGACGGCATCTATAGTAGAATAATGGCCGGGGATTTCCCAAAATAGGGAAAAATAGGAATCGGAAGCTATTGGCGTTTTCCATGTTTTTAAATCGTTTTATTAAACGGCGCTGATTCAGTCTTCTCTATTGAGGAGCCAAGAGGAGGGAGTGGGGTGATGGAAGACCAACTGGGAGATAAGTCGATTCTGGATGATTTCGTCACCGAGGCGAAAGAGCATCTGGAGACGGTGGAAGAGGCCGTCCTAAGCTTGGAGAAACAGGCCGGGAGCGCCGGTTTCATCGAAGCGGTCAACCTGATATTCCGCGTGGTGCACACCATCAAAGGGACCGCCGGTTTTGTGGGTCTCACGAAATTGCAGGGGGTGGCCCATGCGGCGGAAACGCTCCTTTCCATGCTCCGTGCCGGCGAGCTGACGCTCAAATCGGGCCTCGTGGACGCGCTTTTGGCGGCCATCGACAGTATTCGCAGCATGATCGATGACGTTGAAAACAGCAACAGCCACAACATCACCGAGGTGGTGGCCCGGCTCGATGCATTTATTTTGAGCGGCATTGGCAATGTGGTGGACGACGTTGAAAAAATAAAAAAAACAAGCGCTGAACAAGTGGTGGAACGGCTGGATACTTTTGTCGC
>JAHFEK010000066.1 GCA_023248495.1 Nitrospinales bacterium | reverse complement strand
TGGCCGAACGACATCCGGGTGGTCACCAGCGCCGCGACGAAGAGTAGCGCAAAGGCCACAACCCCGGCGCCGGCGCGGGCAAGGATGGCGACAAGGAATTTCTGGGCGAAGAGATACCCCACAAAACCGCCGCCATACGCCGTGGCGTAAATCGGATCCTGCGGCCAGATGATATTCACCAGCGAGCAGAACGAAACGAAGAAGAGCATTCCCCCCGCGATGAGGGAAAGGGCGAACACCTTGGCGTTCTCCCAAAACATCATGATGCCCAGCGCGAGGCAGAAAACCGGGATGGCGTAGACCGCCGCGCCGAACATCTGCACCAGCGAATCGGAGAGATACGCGCCGATAACCCCGGCGGCGTTTTTCACGCCGCCGCTTCCGCTCATCGCGTGTGAAAAAGAGGGATCGTTCTCGGTATAGGAAACGAGGCTGATAACGGCAAGAAGCATGAACGCGATGAGGCCAACGCCAAACCCTTCGCGCACGTGCCGCTTGCCGGCCATATCCCGTATAAAACCCATTGCGGTATTTTACGCGCGCCGTTCCCGTTTGAAAAGGGAAATGGAAAAATGCAAACGGCGGCGGTTTCCGGATTATGAACCGCCGCGCCGTGAACAATCCGGATTGAGGTGGTTGCGCGGTCGGCCACGCTCCCTTTTTGGCGCCTGATTTGGCACTTATTGTTACGAAATCGGTGAACGTGAAAATTTTCGCGCAAAATCTTCTTTCATTTTCTCCAAATGGGGCAAAGGCTCCAAATTTTCCAAAACCGCCAAATGTTGCAGATGCACCATTACCACCAATTTCCCCAACCGCGCTTGACGATGATAGATAAAACGAGGGTGAAACCATCCACGCCAATTCTTTTCTTGTCGTCCCCGTGCAAACGGGGATCCAGACATATTTTCAAAGCTCTCTTTATCTTTGCGCCCCGCTAAACGCCACAAAGCAGAACCCCACCCCACGCTCCCGCTCGTTTTTTATATGTATCGAATATCGATATATGGTATATTGCATTTGTGATAAAAAGCTTTGGGGATAAAGCAACGCGTGATGTTTACGATGGCGGGAAAAGCCGTTATGCGCGGAAAATCCCGCAAGAACTGCACGGAAGGATACGCAGGCTGCTGGACCAGATAAATGCCGCCCCCTCCCTTGATGTCCTGAAGGCGCCGCCAAACAACCGGCTGGAAAGGCTTAAGGGCGACTTGAAGGAGTTTTGGAGCGTGAGGGTTAATGATCAGTGGCGCATCATTTTCAAATGGGAAAATGGTTATGCCACTGATGTGAAAGTTGCCGATTACCACTAAGGGAGGAAATGATGCTTCCAAAGAAAAGACCCCCCACGCATCCGGGTGAAATGCTGTTGAGGGAATTTTTAGAGCCGATGGGAATAACACAGGTGGAATTTGCCCGCCACCTCGGCTGGCCGTATGCGCGTCTGAACGAGATAGTGAATGGCAAGCGCGGCGTAACGGCGGCTTCCGCCCTTTCGTTTGGCGAGGCGTTAAAAACCGGCCCCGAATTCTGGCTGAATCTTCAGCGCGATTGGGATCTTTGGCACGAGCAAAAAAAGCATAAACCGGTTTCGCCGTTAGCGGCAGCCGCAAGCTAAAAAGCGCCTATGGCGCGCAGTGGAAATGGTCGAAAGACCGCGGCCTTTCAGGCCGCGCAACAGGATGAATCCTGTTGTACCAACCATGACCAACCGAAAGGCAAGCCCCGCCCGCCCGATACCACGATGCCACAAAGCAATATCTACCCCATAATCATGCGCGCGGTGCAAGCTCAAGCGATGTTTTCATTACCTCTACACAGTAATATATTTCTAGGCGGTAATTGTCCCATGAGTCAGTCCCTTTATTGCCATGGAAAATATTATTCCTATAGCGGTAAACTACATAAATCAAAAAATACATTGCTTCCCATGGAATAATTTCTTGAAAGCCTTTTGTCAATATACTATCGAAATCCTCATCCTTATCCCTGTGCATCAGATTCTTTTTAAAATGTTTATCTTGGTACCGCTCATGAAAATGTTTAGCGGCTTCGTTTATCTTCTCCCTCGAAAAATTTTCATTTTTGACCAAATCTTCCGCCACGCGTTTAAAAATATTTTTTTGTGCATTTTTTCCAAATAATCTTTCTTCAAAAAGTGACCAAGAAATCAAAAAATAGAATACGGTTTTATTGCGCATTAACTCCGCCACCTTAGGTTTTTCCCATTTCAAGTACCCTGCAAGCCACTCTTCGAACATCACCCTTGTTACCACTGGATGCCCTTGGATTTAAGAAAAGCTTGGGCAGACTGATTGCCAAGGTGAGCCGCAAACTTCATTTCCTCAACCGCCCGCTTGTGATCACCAAGTTTTTCGTAAGAATTCCCTCGCCAGAAGTGGGCCATCGGGTGTTCGGGGTCTAACTCTATCGTCTTGCTTAAATCCTCAATCGCCTGTTTATTGTCGCCAAGGCCGCTGTAAGCCATTCCACGGAGGAAGTAGGCTTGCGCGAGTTTTGGGACTAGCTCTATCACCTTGTTTACATCCTCAATCGCCTGTTTATTGTCGCCAAGTTTGTAATAGGCGAACCCACGGTTGAAGTAGGCAGACGCGAATTTCGGATCAAGTGTCATTGCTTTGCCGAAGTCCTCAATCGCCCGTTTATTGTCGCCAAGGCCGCTGTAAGCCATTCCACGGAGGGTATAGGCTGACGCCAGTTTCGGGTCTAGCTCTATCGCCTTGTTGTAATCCTCAATCGCCCGCTGGTGATCTCCAAGGATGCCGTAAGTGCCACCACGGTCGAAGTAGGCTGACGCGTATTTCGGATCCAGTGTTATTGCTTTGCTGAAGTCCTCAATCGCCCGTTTATTGTCGCCAAAGTCGCCGTAAGCAACCCCACGGCTGTTGTAAGCCACCGCGAATTTCGGGTCTAGCTCTATCGCCTTGTTGTAATCCTCAATCGCCCGGCTTTGGCCGCCAAGGCCGCTGTAAGCGAGTCCACGGTTGTTGTAGGCCACCGCGTTTTTCGGATCAAGTTCTATCGATTTGGAATATGCCGCTATGGCCTCTTCATACTGCTTCGCCACATGAAATGCATAACCTTTGCTAAGCCAGTCTTTAGAACTTAGCTGTTGCGCAGTATCATTATACTGCTTTGCTCGTTCGGCTTTGGCGGCGGCGGATTTTGTGGTGTCGAGTTCCTTACGCATCCGCTCAAGTTCTTGTGAAAGCTCGGCGGCCCTTTTGCGGCTTTCCTCAAGCTCGGCGACTTTACGTTTGTCCTGCCGTAAGGCCTCTATCTTTTTCGCCACATCGTCAGGGTCGGCCTGGATGCGGGCTTTCAGCCAGTACGTTGTGCCGTCCCATTTTTCTTCCACCACCTCGGTGCTTGCCACCCCCGCCGAGAGGGTGGTTATCTCGCGCCGCACCTCGTCCTTTGTTCTTCCATCGGTGGAGGCTTTATCGTTGAAGACGCTTTCCACATATACGCCGAGTTCCTGCAAGAGGATCCGCTTCACCTGTTCAAGTGCTATGGCGCGGCAACTGCTTTTGCTATCCAGTTCGCTGGCGGTGTAGGTGTACTCCTTTTCAAACGTCTGCATTTTTGCGTAGCTTTGGGAAGCGTTGAGCAAGAGCGCGGCGGTAAACGCCACGCCGAAGAGTGAAGCGGGGAAGGTACATCTATTTACCATCGCTATAAATCCTACCACATTGCCGTAACAACAGGGCCAATTTATGCCTGTATGGCAGGTGCCTATTTACGGAGCCGCAGAACTATTCTTCAATCTGCGGCGGAAGTGGCCTGTAGGCCATAATGTGTACATCATGCCGTCAGGCATGACCATCTTCTCGGCCCGCCGGGCCGATGCACGGCAAGATTGCCGCGCCTACCCGGCCATTTTCACCGGCATCTGAGCAAGGTCAACGCCAGTACGCCCGATACCTGCTGTTGCATCCGGCTATAGCATCCCCTATGCGGCTTTGTGCTTTAAGGTTATTTTGTAATCAATCCCCAAAGCGGAAAGTACCTTCAAGATGACATCGTAACTTATCTGCGCGGTGCCGATGCCGGACTCAATCTGCGCGATCCTTCCTTGCGAGACGCCGACCTTTTTGGCAAGAGCCGCCTGGGAAAGCTTTTTCTCCTTACGCGCGGCGGCGATCTTCCGGATGAGCCGCTGTTTTTCCCGCACCTCCGCTATGTCCACTCCCAGCTTCTCCGCCAGCTCTTCAACCGACATTGTTTCCCACGGCATGGTTAAACCTCCTTCAATCGTTTCAATACCAGACGTATTTCTTTTTCCGGCAACTCCCATGTTTTCTTCCTGAACGCGTGCAGGAAGTAAATGGCATCGCCTTTTTTGAGGTAGTAGAAAACCCTTATTTGTCCGGCGCGGTCTTTCAGCCTCAATTCATGCAATGCCGGATGGATGCTTGCCAAATTTCGCGAAAGGGGCATCGCAAGAACCTGCCCCTGCTCCAGAAGAAGGACGGCGTCGAAAATTTCCCTTCTCGCTTCGTCAGATAAGGCCAAAATGAATTCTTTGACCAAACTTTTCCCGGAGCCAGTTTTATAAAACCGCACCTCCACAGAAACAATAATAAGGTACGACTAATTAATAGTCAAGGCTAATAACCGGCATTGCATGGGGACTGTTTTTCGGTGCGAGTGGCAGTTTGGTACCACAGGTTTTAACCTGTGGTCGCCGCACCGGCGGCAAGAAGAAGGCCGCGGCCTTTCAGGCCGCGCAACAGGATGAATCCTGTTGTACCAACCACAACCAGCCGAAAGGCAAGCTCTAATACGCCTGAAACCACGATGCCATATTGCACCCGTTCCCCGGGCTTGTCATGCCGGGCTTTCAGCCAGTACGTTGTGCCGTCCCATTTTTCTTCCACTACCTCGGTGCTTGCCACCCCCGCCGAGAGGGTGGTTATCTCGCACCGCACCTCGTCCTTCGTCCTTCCATCGGTGGAGGCTTTATCGTTGAAGACGCTTTCCACATATACGCCGAGTTCCTGCAAGAGGATCCGCTTCACCTGTTCAAGAGCTATGGCGCGGCAACTGCTCTTGCTGTCCAGTTCGCTGGCGGTGTAGGTGTACTCCTTTTCAAACGTCTGCATTGCCGCGTGGGTTTGGGGTGCGACAAGCAGAAGCGCGGCGATAAATGCCGGGCTGAAGAGAGAAGCACGGAAGGCATTTCTATTTACCATCGGTATAAATCCTACCACATTCCTTGTCATTCCCGCGAAGGCGGGAATCCAGTATTGATACTATGTCTGGATTCCCGCCTTCGCGGGAATGACAGGTTTGGGGTGGACGCGCGGCGCCAAATAGGATAGTTTCTTGGAGGGGATTCGCGGAGTGGGAAGGAAACATGAAACAATTCTTTAAACGGAAAAAGTACCGCGCGCACGAGGGGCAATTCGAGCGCAAGCTTGGGTTGATGGATCTCACCGCGCTGGGCATCGGCGCGATCATCGGCGGCGGCATCTTTGTCATCATCGGCCCGGCGGCCGCCACCAAGGCGGGACCCGGCATCATCGTTTCGTTTCTTCTCGGCGCGGTCACCATCGGCATCAGCGCGCTGGTCTACGCCGAGCTGTCGTCGGCCTACCCGATCTCCGGCTCCGCCTACAGCTACACCTACGTCACGCTGGGGGAAGGCATCGCCTGGATCGTGGCGTGGGAACTTCTGCTGGAATACGGCATCGCCACGGCGGCGGTGGCCACCGGCTGGTCCGGCTACTTCCGCCGGTTCATAGAGGAAAACCTGCTCATCGTCATCCCCAAGGAATTCAGCGGGCCGTTCAATCCCGCCGCCGGCACGTACATCGACATCTGCGCCTTCACGGCGGTGGTTGCCATCTTCGCCCTGCTCACGCTTGGCATACGGGCCAGCGCCACGGTCAACAAGTTCATCGTGGCGCTAAAGCTGGTGGTGCTGGGGATATTCATCGTCTTCGCCGTGCCGCACATAAACCTGGCCAATCTGCACCCGTTCCTGCCGTTCGGCTGGGATGGCGTGTGGAAGGCGTCCTCGCTAATCATCTTCGCCTACCTCGGTTTCGACGCGGTATCCACCGTATCCGAAGAAACCAAAAACCCCATGAAGACCGTGCCGTGGGGGTTGGTTCTTTCGCTGGGGGTGAGCACGCTGCTCTATATCGCGGTCAGCGTCACGCTTCTTTCAATGGTGCCGTATGACAAGCTGAACGTGCCGGACGCTCTGGCCTACGCCATGTTTCAGGTGAACGAGCCGGTGGCGGGAACCATGATCGCGCTGGGCGCGGTGCTCACCATCACCAGCGTGATGATGGTGATGGGGCTGGGCTTCACCCGCATCGTCTATGCGCTGGCACGCGACGGGCTGCTCTTCAAACAGCTTGAAGCGGTGCATCCGAAATACAAAACCCCGTACACGGCGACCATCCTTGGGGGTGCGCTGCTGGCGGTGATGGCGGGGGTGGTGCCGCTTGGCATCCTGGCGGAGCTGGTGAATATCGGCACGCTGTTCGCCTACTTCATGGTGGGAATCGCCGTGATACTGATGCGCCGCCGGGGCGAGGTGAAGCCGCTGTTCCGCGTGCCGATGGCGTGGCTGCTGCTGCCGCTGAATCTGGGACTGCTGCTTTTCATCATGGCCGGGCTGCCGATGCAAACGTGGATCCGCTTCGCCGTCTGGTCCGGCATCGGGCTGGTCATCTATTTCCTCTATGGACGCGGGCACAGCCGCATCCATCACGACGAGCCGCCCCCCATCGATGTCGGGGGATGATAACGTTTGTGATCCTTGAGCCGAAGGCGAAGGATCGGCCCTTTGGGGCCGATGAGGGAAGCTTTGATAGTATTTCCCCTTGAAGGGGATACCCGGCGCGGATTGAAAATCCATTCCGCGCCTCCCTTTCTGGGTGCCGGGTCAAGCCCGGCATGACAAAGATGGGGCATCCATCAAAGTTATAATGATCGAGTACTATAACGTGTGCAGGTATTCGATCAGATCCGCCAGCTCTTCATCCGTCAGGTTTTTCCTCACCTTCATGCCGGGCCGCTCGGCATTTTGCTGCTTCAGCCGTTTTTTCATCTCCGCGGTTTCGGGATCATTTTCTTCCCAGGTCTTTTTTGGTTCCTTAAGCCAACGGATCAACCACTCGTCGGTGTGATGCGCCATGACGCCGGCAAGGCCCGGGCCGCCCGATTTTTTGGCGGTGGTTCGGTGGCATTCGCCGCAGGCGGCGGGGCCGTTGAAAATTTCCTTGCCCTTTGCGGCATCGCCCGCCCGCGCCATCCCGGCGGATACGGCAAACGCGGCAAACATTGCGAAAACTGCAAACAATAACCTGCTTTTCACATACCCCTCCCGAAAGCGGCGTTTATGGCGCGGTTGTATCCTGTCATCATTATAAACCCAATTTTGCGTCAAGCGGCCTCGCGCGGGATTAAGGATCTGTCTGGATAGCGGAAAGGGGCAAAAAAAATCCCTTGCGCCGGGAGGCGCAAGGGATGGTCAAGCGGATGTGCGGAAAGATTACTTGGTGACGGCGGTCTTCTTCGCGCCGGAGTGCCCTTTGTAGGCGCGGGTCGGGGCGAATTCGCCCAGCTTGTGACCCACCATGTTTTCGGTGAAGTACACGGGAATGAACTGCTTGCCGTTGTGCACCTGCACGGTATGCCCGACGAAATCAGGCGAGATGGTGCTGCGGCGCGACCAGGTCTTGAAAACCTTCTTTTCTTTTTTCGCGTTCATCTCGTTCATTTTCTTTTCAAATCCCGGATCGATAAAGGGGCCTTTTTTCAGCGAGCGTGCCACGGTTATTTCCTCCTCTTAACGATCATCTTGCCGGTGCTCTTGTTGCGGCGGGTCTTGTACCCCTTGGACGGCACGCCCCACGGCGATACCGGGTGGCGGCCGCCGGACGTGCGGCCTTCGCCGCCGCCGTGCGGGTGGTCAACCGGGTTCATGGTAACGCCGCGGTTGTGCGGCATGCGGCCAAGCCAGCGCTTGCGGCCCGCTTTGCCGAGTGAAATCACGTTATGCTTGTCGTTACCCACCACGCCAACGGTGGCGCGGCAATCAACGCTTATCAACCGGACTTCGCCGGAGGAGAGACGCACTTGGGCCATCGCCCCTTCTTTCGCCACGAGTTGGGCGTAGGTGCCGGCGGAGCGGGCAATCTGGCCGCCTTTGCCGGGGCGCATCTCGAGGTTGTGAATCATGGTGCCCACCGGTATCTTCCGTATCGGCAACGCGCAACCGGCGACGATGTCCGCCGTTTCGCCCGACGAAACAAGCTGGCCCACTTTAAGGTCTTTCGGGGAGAGGATGTAGCGTTTCTCGCCATCGGCGTAGGTGAGCAACGCGATATTGGCGGTGCGGTTCGGATCGTATTCCACCGCGGTGACGGTGGCCATGATGCCATCCTTGTTCCGCTTGAAGTCGATCTCGCGGTATTTGCGCTTGTGACCGCCGCCACGGAAGCGGATGGTGACGTGGCCGTTA
Source organism: Nitrospinales bacterium (assembly GCA_023248495.1). Classification (GTDB taxonomy): domain Bacteria; phylum Nitrospinota_A; class UBA7883; order JACRGQ01; family JACRGQ01; genus JACRGQ01. The sequence continues at coordinate 2,165 of JAHFEK010000066.1, read as the reverse complement.
TTGTTGCGGCCGCTGATCGCCTTTTTTCCCGAGGTCAGGCCTTTTTGCGGCGCGTTGCCCTGGGTAAGCTCGTCGAACGTGCTTACGGTGTAAAAACGCCGGCCGGGCGAGGTCGGCTTAACTGTCTTGATGCCCATCAGCTTACCCTTTCGAAGATTTCTATCTTATCGCCAACTTTCAGCGACACGATCGCCTTCTTGTAGCCCATGCGCATACCGAGGCTGCGGCCGAATTTTTTCGGTTTCGGCCGGGTGTTGACGATACGGACGCCGGTCACCTTCACGTTGAAAATATTTTCAACGGCGGCCTTGACCGCTTTTTTGTTCGCGCGCGGGTCGACTTTAAAGCAGACCTGGTTGTGTTTTTCCTTCAAATCCGTCGCCCGTTCCGTGAGGAGCGGCGAACGGAGAACGTCGAAATGGCTTGTCGTGCTCATTTTGTCAGCCTCTTCTCAATGCCTTCCACCGCGTCGCGGGTGACCACCACCGTGTTGCAGTTCAGCAGGTCGTATGCGTTGACGCCTTCCACCGGCAGGGTTTTCACGTTCGGCACGTTGCGCACGCCGCGGGCGAAATTTTCGCACCCGGCGCCGGTAACCACCAGCATCGGGAACGCTTTGCCCAACCCGGTCAAAAGCTGAAGGGCCGCCTTGGTCTTGATGGCGTCCATCGTCAGGTTATCCACGATCACCAACCGGCCTTCGTTGAAAATGCTGGTGAGGGTGGACGTCAGCGCCACGCGGCGCATTTTCTTGTTCACGCTTTGTTCATAGCTGCGGGGCTGGGGTCCCAGCACCACCGCGCCGCCGCGCCAGTGGGGCGCGCGTATGGAGCCGGTGCGGGCCCGGCCCGTGCCTTTTTGTTTCCACGGCTTCTTGCCGCCGCCGGACACTTCGGCCCACTGCTTGGTGGCCTGGGTGCCGCGCCGGCGCGCGTTCTGCTGGGCCATCACCACCTGGTGGACGACCGGCTCTTTCACTTCAGCGGCGAAAATCGCGTCGGACAGGCTGATGCTGCCGACCACTTTTTTGGCCTTGTCGAGCACATCTATCTTAGGCATGGCTATTTCTTCCTGTTCCTGCGGCTTTTCTTGATCTCAACCAACGCGCCGTTACATCCCGGCACCGCCCCCTTGACAAGGAGGACGTTGTCTTCTTTTAACACCTTGAATATCTTCTGGCCGAGGGCGGTAACCCGTTCGGCGCCCATGTGACCGGCCATCTTGCGTCCCTTGACGACGCGCGCCGGCCAGGTGTGGTTGCCGATCGAGCCGCCGTGTCGGCGCACTTCGTGCGTGCCGCGGGTCATCGACTGGCCATGCATGCCGTGGCGCTTGAACACGCCGGCGAAACCGCGGCCCTTGGAGGTGCCGGTGATGTCGACGATCTCGCCATCCTCGAACGCTTCCACGGTCACTTTTTTGCCGGGGTTGTAGCCTTCCACGTCATCCAGGCGGAATTCGCGCAATACCTTCATCGGCTTCAGGTCGGCCTTCTTGAAGTGGCCCATCGCCGCCTTCGCGGTCTTTTTGATGTCCTTTTTCGTCACCTCTTCAAACCCGAGCTGGATGGCGTTGTAGCCGTCCGATGCCGTGGTCTTCACTTGCACCGTGCGGCATTCGCCCATCTCGACCACCGTGACGGGCACCCGGTTCCCGGCGCCGTCAAACACCGTGGTCATTCCCACTTTTCGTCCAATTAATCCCAACATATGCTTATAGCTTTATCTCAATGTCGACGCCGGAAGACAGATCCAATTCCATCAAGGCGTCAACGGTTGCTGTCGAAGGGCTGAGAATGTCTATGATCCGTTTATGGGTGCGGATTTCAAACTGCTCGCGGGCTTTTTTGTCCACGTGCGGCGAGACGTTCACGGTCCATTTGTTGATATCCGTCGGCAACGGAATCGGGCCAACGACCCGCGCGCCGGTGTTGCGCGCCGTGGTCACGATCTCCCGCACCGCTTTATCAAGCACACGGTGATCGTACCCTTTGAGCCGTATCCGTATTTTCTGTCCCGCTGCGGTTGTCATCGCGTTACTCCAATATCTCGACGACGACGCCGGCGCCCACGGTGCGGCCCCCTTCGCGGATGGCGAACCGAAGTTCCTTTTCCATCGCGACCGGGTGAATGAGCTCGACTGTCATCGTCACGTTGTCGCCCGGC
>JAHFEK010000065.1 GCA_023248495.1 Nitrospinales bacterium | reverse complement strand
GCATAAACACCGCATAGAAAAACTGCTGGTGGTGGATAACGCCGGGTACCTCAAGGGGCTGATCACCATCAAGGACATCGAAAAATCCATCGCCTATCCGAACTCGGCCAAGGACGAAGTGGGGCACCTCCTCGTGGGGGCCGCTATCGGCGTGGGGCCGGACCGCGATGAGCGTGCCGCCGCGCTGGTGAAGGCGGGTGTGGACGTGATCGTCATCGATACCGCGCACGGACACTCGGAGGGGGTGCTCCGCTCGGTGGAAGCGGTGAAGAGGCAGTACCCCAAGCTGCCCGTTATCGCCGGCAACATAGCCACCGCCGACGCCGCGCGCGACCTCATCGCCGCCGGGGCGGACGCGCTGAAAGTGGGCATCGGACCGGGCAGCATCTGCACCACGCGCGTGGTGTCGGGCGTGGGCGTGCCGCAGATCACCGCCGTGGCCGAAGTATACGGCGAAGCCAAGAAGACCGATACCCCCGTCATCTCGGATGGCGGCATCAAATACAGCGGCGACGTGGTGAAGGCCCTCGCCGCGGGGGCCGACACCATCATGATCGGCTCGCTCTTCGCCGGCACGGAAGAAAGCCCCGGCGAGAAAATCCTTTTCCAGGGACGCGCCTACAAGGAATATCGCGGCATGGGCAGCATCGGCGCCATGCAGGAAGGGAGCGCCGACCGCTACTTCCAGGACATGGAATTCACCGAAACCAAGCTCGTGCCCGAAGGAGTCGAGGGACGCGTGCCATACAAAGGGGCGCTCTCGTTCATCGTGCATCAGCTCATCGGCGGCCTGCGCGCCGGCATGGGCTACGTGGGCGCGGCGAATCTGAAAGAACTCAAAGAAAAATCCCGTTTCCTGAAGATCACCAGCAGCGGCCTGCGCGAAAGCCATGTGCACGACGTGATCATCACCAAGGAAGCGCCCAATTACAGGGTGGACTGATGAAAACCGCCGCCGTTCACAACGAAAAGATTCTGGTGCTCGACTTCGGATCGCAGTATACGCAGCTCATCGCCCGCCGCGTGCGCGAAAACGGCGTCTACTGCGAGATACTCCCATGCACCGTGAAACTTGCGGACATCAAAAAATTCGGCCCCATGGGAATCATTCTTTCCGGCTCGCCTTTCTCGGTGCATCAACAAGGGGCGCCCAAAATACCGGCCGGCGCGCTGGATATGGGCGTGCCGGTGCTGGGCATCTGTTACGGATTGCAGGCGATCACCCGCGCGATGGGCGGCAAAGTGGCGAAATCGGACAAGCGCGAGTACGGCCCCGCCACCTTGATGGTGGACGAAACCACCGGCATCTTCGCCGGGCTTTCGCGCGACGAAGAGGTCTGGATGAGCCACGGCGACCGCATCGAGGCGATGCCGAAGAATTTCCACCGCATAGCGCACACGCTCAACAGCCCCGTGGCGGCGATGAAGCACGATACCCGGCCCATCTTCGCGCTGCAATTCCACCCCGAAGTTGCCCACACGCCGATGGGAACCAAGATGCTGGTGAACTTCGTGAAGGGAATCTGCGGCTGCTCCGGCACGTGGAACATGCGTTCGTTCCTTGAAACCGCGGTGGAGGACATCCGCGCGAAGGTGGGCAAAGACAAAGTCATTCTCGGCATATCCGGCGGCGTTGATTCCACCGTCGCCGCCGCCTTGGTGCACCGCGCCATCGGCGAACAGCTTACCTGCCTCTTTATCGACAACGGCCTGATGCGCAAGGATGAGGCGAAAAAAGTGCTGCAAGGATTCCGCGCCAACCTGCACATAAAAGTGCAATTCGCCGATGCGTCCAAACTCTTTCTCTCCGCGCTGAAAAAAGTGACCGACCCGGAAAAAAAGCGCAAGGTTGTCGGGCACAAGTTCATCGAAATCTTCCGCAAGGAAGCCCGCAAAATCGGCAAAGTGAAATTCCTGGCGCAGGGAACCCTGTACCCGGACGTTATCGAATCGGTCAGTTTCCGCGGCCCCTCGGTGGTCATCAAAAGCCACCACAACGTCGGCGGCCTGCCGAAAGTGATGAAGCTGAAGCTGCTGGAGCCGTTGCGGGAACTCTTTAAAGACGAAGTCCGCCTCCTCGGCGCGGAATTGGGCGTGGACGAATCGTTCATTCACCGCCAGCCGTTCCCCGGCCCGGGGTTGGCGATCCGCATCATCGGCGCCGTAACCCCCGAACGGCTGAAGGTGCTGCGCGAAGCGGATCACATCATCGTCGAGGAGATAAAAAACGCGGGACTGTACCGCGAAGTGTGGCAGTCCTTCGGCGTGTTGCTGCCGGTGAAATCGGTCGGCGTGATGGGGGACGAACGAACCTACGAAAACGTGCTGGCGGTGCGCGCCGTCACCAGCCGCGACGGCATGACGGCGGACTGGGCACGCCTTCCCGAAAAACTTTTGGCGGCCATATCAAGCCGCATCATTAACGAAGTGAAGGGTATCAACCGGGTGGTATACGACATATCGTCCAAGCCCCCCGCAACAATCGAATGGGAATAATCAGGAGGAACTGATGGTTAAACCGCAATGGGGAACGCGCCGCATCTGCTACAAATGCGCTACGCGCTTCTACGACCTTTTGAAAGAGCCGCCCACATGCCCGAAGTGCGGCGCCGACCAAACCAAAGCGCCGGCGAAGCACTCATCCTCCCCCGCGCGCAAGATAAAAGCGGTGGTGCCGGATGAGGATTCGGATGAACCGAGAATAATAGCGGGGGATTCCGAAGAAATCGAGGAAATCGGCCTGGATGAACTGGAAGAGGAAGAGTTGCCCGAAGACGATGCATGAGCGGATCTGAAAAAGGGGCGCCCTCCGGTATCGCCGGAGAGCGCGGCCACTCCGCTCTTTTTCAATAAAACGCGTACTTGACCATTTAAACGGCTTTGCATAGAATCCGGCAATAGAACTATTGCATACGCCCTCGCGGGCGCCGTTAAAACAATAGTTACACCCGACACCGCGAGCGGTATTAATAACCGGTACGATTAAATGCATTCATTTGATAAGGAGCCACACAATGCGAAAGTTCAAACACAATGACCGGATAGTGCCGGACGCCAAAATTGTTTTATTGGCCGAAGGCGAACGCCGCGCCCGCCATAAAATATTTGGGGTTATGTTGGCAATGGAAAACGGCGGACCGGGCAGGGACGCCTTGGCGAAAGCGGCTGAAAAATTCCAGGCTGCCCATGAGAAAGTTAACGCCGCCCTTAAAAAGGAAAAAAATTCCACCCGCACGCGCATAATCGAGGAACTGCATGGCCGGGGGCTGGTTTAAACAGGAAGGTCCTTTTCGCCACTAAGCCGTTACGGAAGCCGCGAGCGCAGCTCGAAATTGGTGCTCCGCAGCCGATGGGTCACCAACTGGGCCAGGTTGCGCGTAACCGTTAAACCAATCCCCTTTTCGGCGTTGAACAGCGCTTCCACCTTGTTATGCGGGAACCGGATAACGGTGGTGGGCATGACCGCCTTAAGCGATGCGGAACGCCGGGCGCCATCCAAAAACGATAACTCCCCCGCCACGCAGTTGTCGCGGATCTTCAATATGCTTATGGGGTTGGCGTCTTGCGGCGTGAGATTCACCTCCACGCTTAACGCCCCTTTGACCACGATGAAAAGGTCTCGCGAGCGTTCATCTTCCTTGGTCAATATGCAGTTGGCATCACATTCCTCGGGGTACGCGGTGGAGGAAAGCTTTTCCAATTCCGCGTCATCAAGCCCCGCGGTGAATTGCGCCGCCTTTTTCAGCACCGCCAGAAGCGACGCGCGATCCAGTTCAACAGGCCGCCAATTCGACACGTGATATTTCCTCCGCAATAAAAACTCAGGTCATCTTACACTATCTTTTAACTGAACGGTATCATTTGCGCGGTGTTCGGCCTGCGGGGGAACGCCGCGGCGGCATTACTTTGAGGTGTGTGAAAAAACCCCGTCCCAATCCGTCTCGGGGGGCGTTGCAATAAAAATGCGGCAGCGCTTTATGTACGTCCACGACGCGGCGTCATCTTTGTTGAGCGCCATGCACGCTTCAAATGCGGCGATGGCTTCTTCCCACTTCCGCGCCTGATACAGCGCGGCGGCCGCGCTATAATGTTGCAGCCATTGCCGCGTGGCCTCCGTCACCTCTCCGGGAAAATCCACCAGTTCGTATATCCGCACCGGGGTTGAGCGCCCAACCACCCGGATAAGATCAAGCTCGCGCACGACGTAGGCATCGCCGATGGCATTCCGCGTATTTTCCGAGATGCAAATGTAGGTGCCGTACTGCTTGTTGATCCCTTCCAGGCGGGCGGCCAAATTGACCTCGTCGCCAATCACGGTATAATCGAAGCGCTGATGCGAACCCATGTTCCCCACCAGCATCGGGCCGGTGTTGATGCCAAGCCGCGCTTCAACCTCCGGCCTGCCCTCATCTTTCCATTTCTTGCGCAATTCTTTCAGCCTCTTTTGGCAAAGCAGCGCCGAGCGGCAAGCCAGGTCGGCATGGTTATCGTAGTGCAACGGCGCGCCGTAAAAAGCCACGATGGCATCGCCGATGTATTTGTCCAGCGTTCCCTGGTTTTCGAGGACGATATCGGTCATTTCAGTAAGATATTCGTTTAACAGCACAACCAGGGCATCCGGCGTCAGCCCTTCGGATATGGTGGAAAAGCCCTTGATGTCGGAGAACGATGCGGTGAGTACTCGCGTTTCCCCGCCCAACTTGAGCTGGCCGGGGTCTTCCATAATCTTATGAATAACCGCCGGGGAAAGGTAATGCCCGAAGGCCTCTTTGACGTACCGCTTTTCCTTTGCCTCCATAAAATATTTGTAGAATGCAATGCCGCCGTACACCATGATGATCGTGATGAGGGGATACAGAACATCGAGAAGCGTATTTTTTTCAACCAGCATATACCGCTGAAAAAGGATGTAGGCGGCAATGAGAATGAGCGCGAGCAGCAGCCCCCCAAACACCTTGAGACGGCGCATGGCGAACGTAAGAATAACGCCAACCACCGCGATGGAGAGCGCGTCGAATATTAAAAACCAGTTAGCCCGGCTCAGTTGGCGGCCATCGATGATGCTTTGAATAAAGTTCGCGTGAACCATGATCCCCGGCTGAATGCCGAATGGGGTGACGCGCATATCGTAAATGCCGATGGCGGTGGCGCCAACCAGCACTATCTTGTCTTTGAACAAATTTTCCAGGGCTTCGGGCGCGTCGTAACCGCGGCCCATTAGATCGGCTATGGAAACCGCGGGGAACGCCCCTTCGCCGCCGTAATAGTTGACATAGCTCCCGCCCATTTCATCGCTGGGAATGAATGCCCTGCCTGCCTCAAAGCCCTCCACCCCGCCATCGGAAAAAATGATCTTGGGCGGGCTGCCGTAATAAAGACCCAACACCTGAAGACTGAGGGATGGAAAATATTTGCCGTTGAACTGAATAACGTTGATTATTTTGCGCAGCGTTCCATCGGAATCCGGCACCATATTGAAGTAGCCGGTTGTTGGGGCGCTATCGGTAATCGGCTTGATATTAGGCTTTGCACCGGCCGCGGTAATCATGGCGAAGTCCCGCTTTCCCGATGCGGGGTACTTGATGGAGCTGAACCGCGAATGTTTTATGATGCGGTAATCAGCTTCCACATTCATTTTCAGTTCCTTCACCTCCGCGGGATCGGTAAAGAAAAAATAGCCCGGCACCACGTTGCCCGCGCTTTTGAGCGAGGTGGCAAGACGCTGATCGGCATTCGCGTTTTCCAGCGCATCTTCCAGGGCGGCGCGTAACGGGCCTTTGGGGGGCGCTATCGAGAGCAACTGCTGCGCGAGGTTGAAATCCGGCCTCTCTTCGGGATAGGAGAAAACAATATCAAGGCCCACCGCCTTCGGGTTCCCCCGCGCGATGCGGTCAATGACGGAGGCAATCACGGTCCGCGTCCAGGGCCAGCGGCCATAAACATCCTGGCTCTTCTGGTCGATCGCGATAATCACCACGTCACGCTTGCCGGCAATGGGCCCCCGCGCCTGGAAATTGAAATCAAACATCTTGTGGGAGATGACGGAAAAGAACGCGGGGTTTGCCATGAAAAGAAGAAACGAGAGAACGGTCAGCAAAAGCCCCAGCCGGACCTCGTTCATTTTCGGAATAAATCGGCGCAGGTTCATTTGCCCCCAGTATATCCGAAAGAAGGGTTTTCCCCCATGAAACCTCCCCTTTTCAGACCTCCGCAAAACCGGCGGCGCGCTGTGGTAGAGTAACGGGAAATCATCACGGGAAAGGGAACCGCCTGAAAGCTCTGATAATCTCTGAAAAATCGTTCGAAACCAAACAGGTTCGCGAATTCCTTCAAAGTCTCCCCTTCCGGGAATACGACCGCAACTTCCGCATGGATTGTTACGAGATGGATTCGGCCAAAGGCGCGCTTGACAAGATCGACGCCGACGCGCAAAAAGGGGTATTTTACGATTTTGCAATCACCTCCCACCTGATGAAAAAACTGACCGGCCTTCAGTTCGCCCAACTGCTGGCGAAAAAGAAAAATCTGCCGCCGGTGACCGTAATTTTGCTGGCCGATGCCGTAAACCCGCAACTGAAAGAAGAAGGGGAAAAGGTTGGCGTACAAGCGATACTGCAAAACCCGGTGAGCGCGGATCACCTGAAGGAGGCGTTTGGGAAGATTGCCGGCGGCGCCGCGGACAAAGCGGTACAGCAAATGGAAGCCAACGGAGAAATGCTGAAAATGGCGGGCGAGGACAACGATGCCGCCTTTAAGGATCTCTGCAACAGCACGGTCGCCACGCTGAAAAAATGCATGGAAATGGCGCCGTGGCTGCGGGAACTCAATAGCCATTTGGCAAATGCCTATATGGGCGGCGAAGACTATACCAACGCCATCCCGATACTTAAAACCCTCATCAAACTCGACTTTACGGACAAAGAGGCCCACAAGTCGCTCGGCCTTTGTTACAAGCGGACCGGCAAAAGCCTGGAAGACGCCGAATCCTTGCGCGAACTCATCGAAGCGCGCCCAGGCGACGCCCATCTGCATTACCGCCTCGCACAAGCCCATCTTACCGAAAACGGGGGGCTGGACAAGGCGGAGGAGCACTTCCGCAAAACGCTGGAGCTGCACGGCGCAAACGGTCCGCCCGGGCTGAAAGCACGCGCTCATTACGGGCTGGCCAAAACCCTTTTTTTAAAAGCCGGCGAAAAACCCGGCTACGAAGCCTGCGCCACCGCGCTGGCGGAGCTTAAAAACGCGCTGCGGCTTGATCCCGCCATGCTTGCCCCCTTCTTCCTCCTGCACACCATGCTCAAAAACTTCGGCAAGGATGCCGAAGCCGCGCAAGCGCTGGAAGCGGCGAAAAAAATTACACCCGCCGTTCCCGCCGACTGGCTGGAGTGGTTTTTCCATTATATGGCCGCCAGCGACACGGTGAACGCCGAAATGGCGCTGCAAAAAGCGCTCGCGATGGATATCGAAAACCAGGCCATCCTTGTGCAGGCGGGCGAAGTATGGTTCCGCCTTCAAAACTACGATAAAGCGATTGCCCTGTTCGAAAAAGCGGTTGAGATAAACCCGTCCGACCCGCGGCTTTATAACTGGCTTGGCATGTGCCACCGCCGCCTCAAGCAGGGGGCGAAAGCGCTGGAACACTACAAGAAAGCGCTCATCATGGATCCGGACGATTTCAATTTGCATTATAACATCGGCCGCGTTCACTTTATGCTGACGGACTATGCCAACGCCCGCAAGTCGTATGAAGAAGCGCTGCGGCTGAATCCCGATTTGGCCGAAGCCAAGGAAGCGCTGGGCCAGCTCCCCGCCGCGCTATAGCCACCCGCCGGATGACCGCAGGTATCCGGCTATACCGTTTTCAGATAATCAAAATAAGCGGCGTTTTCTTCTTTCCAGCGGTTCACCAGATAGCGGCCGGCAATCCGGTATTTGAACCGCCAGCGCTTTTGCATGTTGATGGCAAACGCGCGGGGCAGCGTATAAAAACGCCGCATCTCTTCGATGATGCCGTTCTGCAACTCGTACGGGGTCATCCGCGTGGGCCGAATCACGCAATGCAGCCCATCGTAGTGATCCCAGTCTTTATGCAGTATCCGATTCTCCGCGGTCATCTGGGCATGCACCGCCGTGCCGGGGAACGGCGTGAGCGCGCAGAGTTGAATGGTGTCCAGCCCCGCATCGATAGCGAAATCGGTGGTGTCCTTGATGGTCTGGGGCGTGTCGTGATCGCCTCCCAGCACGAACATGCCGTGAAGCCCGATATTATACCGTTTAAAACCCTTGATGGATGCGACGATCTCCTCCACCGTCTGCCCCTTGTCATACGCCTTGAGCGTTTCGGGGTTGATCGATTCCATCCCCACATAGGCGATGCGGCAATTGGTCCGCTTTAAAAGGCCGAGCAGCTCTTCGTCCCGCGCGGCGTCTATCCGCAACTGGCATGAATAGCGGCGCGGCACCTTGTTTTCGGCTATCATCGTTCGGAGCAGGTCTTTCGTCCGGCGCGGGTTCGCCGCGAAATTGTCGTCGATAAAATTGATGGTGCGGCCCAGCATGGGGGCCATCTCGGCGATAAGCTGTTCTTTGGTCTTGTAGCGGTACTTCCGCCCGAAGGTGGTGGTCACGCTGCAAAAGCTGCAATCGAACGGGCAGCCGCGCGAGAACATCAGTTGCGCCGGATATTCTTCCGGCCCCTTGAACGCTTTGCACGACGAGAAATCGGCCTGCGGCATCTCTTCCATATTCACCTTGGTGATGGAAGACGGATTCTGCACCAGCGCGCCGCCGCGCAGATACGAAATGCCCGGCACATCCGAAAGATCGCCGCCGCCGTTCATTTTTGCCACCATTTCGGCGAACGTCGCCTCTCCTTCGCCGCGCACCACGTAATCGCAGTGCCGCAACGCCTCTTCCGCCATCGCGCTGACGTGCGGGCCGCCCATGACAACCAGCTTGCCCCTCTCTTTCAGTTGGCTCCCCAACCGGTACGCCTCGTTGACGGTGGAAGTGAGCGAGCTGATCCCCACGAGATCGAACCCGCGAAGATAATCGATATCAACCGGGGCCTTTTCCTGGAAAAAGGTTTCCACCTCATAACCGAGGCTTCTCATCAGGCCGCTCAGGAATGGCAGCCCCATCCGCGGCAGATACACCCGGCTAAACACGTGGGTCTTCACCGCTTTGGTTTCCACGAGGGCAATGCTTTTAATTTTCACTCAATCACTCCTTTGTGCACGGCTTCGATGCGGCAAAACCGGCCTTGCCCGCACCATGAGATAGTTTTTTATTATATCATAACCGGGCCCGCAAACAGGACGCGCAATCACGTTCCGCGGGCCGTGTTGCATACCGTGAAAGTGTACCGGCAAAAAACAGACCGTCAACTGATGAACCGCCTTACGCGGGGAATAAAATCATCGAGGTCCAATTGCTTCGTCAAAAAATCCTTTCCCCCCAAACCGTACACGGTGTCGCGTATCTCCATCCCGTGCCTTCCCGAAATAATGATCACGGGAATGGATTGGGTTTCGTGCCGTTGATGCAGATGGGAAAGCAATTCAAGGCCGGTCATCCTCGGCATTTCGATGTCGGAGATTATCAAGTGCGGGAGGTCTTTTCCTTGCGTGAGCATCTCTGCGGCGGCTGCGCCATCCTCCGCTTCCACGATGTCGGCATCGGTATTCTTCAGGTATTGCCCCAACAGGAACCTGAATGTCGGATCGTCATCCACAACAAGGATGCGGGGCCGGACGTACGGAACCCGAAGCGTGAAGGTGCACCCTTTACCCAACTCGCATGCGGCTTCCAGATCGCCGCCATGTAAAAGCATGATGTCTTTCGCCAGCGGAAGGCCGAACCCTGTTCCGGGTTCGCCGGCGGTACCCACCGTCGAGGTTCTCCTGTCGTAAATGAAAAGATTGTCCAGTTTGTTGGGATCCATTCCCGGCCCGGTGTCTTTCACCTGAATGGCCGTTTTGCCGGCATCCGAAAGCGAGATGGTGATTGTATCGCCTTTCCGGCAGAATTTAATGGCGTTGGTGACAAGATTTTGGAGCGCCTCGCCCAACAACGTCCTGTCACCGAACACGCGGCTGTTATCCGGGATGCGGTTGATTAATTGAATCCCCTTGTTCTCGGCGGAATAGTTGAAATCGACGCACATTTTCGCTCCCAGATATTTCGCGTCGAAGAACTGTTTATCCAGCTTCAACTGACCGGTCTTCAGGCGGTTCAGGTTCAACAGGTCGTCGATAAGGCGCGCCAACTGCTTGCCGGAGTCGATGGCCCTGTCCAAGATCAACTTTGCCCCTTCATCAAGAGGCGTCGCCTCGTCTTCCCGCACCAGTTTTAAAAACCCCGTCATGGCCGAGAGCGGGCTTTTCAGGTCGTGCGCCACTAGCGAAACGAATTTGTCTTTAAGACGGGTCGCTTCCTCGGCGGCCTCTTTTGCGGCGCGAAGCTCGCGTTCCTTCATTTTCAGGTCGGTAACGTCGTGCCATACGGTAACCGAACCGGCGACCTTGCCCCCCAAGAGCAACGGCCTGGACGATGTATCGACGAAGCCGGAGGTTCCATCCGCCCTCGTGACCAGATAAAGCCTGCTGTCCGTCACTTCCCCCCGGATCGCCTTCGGCGTGGGCTGTTCTTCCAGCTTGAGCGGACTTCCATCGGTATTCCGGCAA
>JAHFEK010000064.1 GCA_023248495.1 Nitrospinales bacterium | reverse complement strand
GATTGGCGGTGGGGGCGGCTTATTTGCCGTGGATCGCGTTAACGAAGTATTCCAACGCTTCGATATCTTTCTGTTAGCCCTCGGCATAGATGTATTTTAGTTTTGGCGTTATCGCGCGAAAGTGTTTGCTTAGTTTTTCCCACAGGGCTTTGTTTCTTCCCTTCAGCGGTTTGTCCAACATCATGTCCTCTTCACTCACCCGGCTCATGTCCACCGAATTGCCCGTTACAAGCCAGTCGAGCGAGCAACCGGAGTATTGCTGGATTTTAAGCAGGTTTTTGCAGGAAGGTATTCGTCCTTTTTGCCAGTAGTATTGGAACAGGCCCTTCTCAATGCCAACCTTTTGGGTCCACGCGTATGGTTTTTCCCCCTTCATCAGGATTGTTAGGCGGTCCTTAAATGTGGTCATCGTAAAGAGAGTATATCATTTTAAAAAATAAAGTAAAGTAATAAAAAGAATAAATAGCGGGTAAGAAAACGGCGGCGGAAATGGCGGCGTTGCGGGTTTACAGGTGGCGCAGGGCGAGACCTTGCAGTTTCATGCAGATTTCTTTTGAGGCGGAAACGATGTCTCCGTGCTGGTAGAAATAGTATTTGTCCACCACTTCCGGCATGGCGTAGATGGCCTTGGCAATACTGTTGGCCATTTTTCGTTGATCGGAGGTGGCCATCAGCACGTCGATTGCTTCGTTTGCATATTGGGCAAACAGCAGATATTTTTTCCGGCGGGCGGTATATTCGTTCAGGCGGGCCGCAAGTTGTGGGGGCGTTTTGGCGTCCACGTTGCGCGCGAACGCCTCCAGCGACGCGTTATCAAATGCCTCGGGGGAATCAAGCAGGGCGGGATTATTTTTCAATAAATCGCCGAGCGCCAGCGCCCCGGCGCGAACCGCGGCGTCAAGCGGGTTGATCGTTTCCGGCGGGGCGGCGGCGTGAAGGAAATGTTCGCGCCGTTCGAGGTAGCGTTGAAGCGAGGCCGTAAAGGCGGCAAGGCGGGGATCGGCCACGGCGGCGAACCTTTGCGCCGAGGCGTGCGCCAGCGTGGCGAGCGGTTCGCATTGCAGCGCTTGGCGGGTCGCGAAAAAACCGCGGTCGTTCGCCGAGATTTCAAAAAGCTTTTTTATTGCGGCGCCCTGGTCGGCGGAAATGAGTTCCTCAAGCTGTCGGCGCAACGCGGCGTGAGCGTCACCGTCGGGGAGGAGCAGTGTGGCGTCGGCGCGCAGGGTCTTTTCCAGGAAAATCGCAAGTTGTTTCAATTCTTCCTTTTCCGCCAATTTTATCTTTTCGTGCATTTCCTCCATCAGCCCCATTATCGGCGCGCTGGCATATACGCCGGCGCTTTGGAGGAATAGCGGGGACTTGGTATAGAGGTCGTAGAGCACCCGGTAGGCTTTTTGGCGATCCTGTTGGATGAGCATTTCGAACCGGGGGCGATGGCTGGCGAAGCGTGGATCGTCGTCGGGAGTGAACATCGGAGCGTACTCCTTTGGCGCGTCCGTCGAGACCGGCGCGGCGGGAGGGGGCGGCACGATTTTCCCGTCGTTTTCTTTTATTCTGGCGAAGAGGCCGAGAAGCGTTTCCATGAGTTGCACCACTTCGGCGTTCTTGTAAAAAAGGTCGTCGGTGGGGAGCGACGGGTCGGTGTAGACCGCTTCCACGATGGAGCCGGCGGCCTGGATGGGATCGCCCGCGGCGTGGCGCGCCACCGCCAGGTTGTAATGCACCGCCGCCTTGTTCGGCGGATCGAGCGTCAGTATTTTCATGTAGATTTGAATCGCCTCGCGCGGGCCCATGGCCTTGCGTATCTGCGTTCCCATGTAGTTGAGTTCGCGGCAGGCCTCAAGCAGATATTTTTTGTCTTCGGCGGCGCGGAACAGCAGCTTTTCGGCTTCGGCGAATTCCCCTTTGTCCACCCCCGCCAGCGCCAGGCAGATGAGCTGCGAGGTGGGCAGGCTCACGGAGCCGGCGTCCTTGACGGCGCTTTCGAGCGATTGGCGCGCGATGCCTCCCAGTTCCTTGACCATGGCGTTGCGCGAGCCGAGCGTTTCGGCCAATTCGTGCTTGAAGATGCCGCTGGCGATGTTCGATACCGCTTCCGCCGCGCGGTCCGTGGTATCGTCGGAGGAGTGGGGAACCAGCGCTTGCGCTTTGGCGATGGCGCTTTTGTAATTCGCCACCGCTTCGCCCATGAGCCTGGTCACCTGTTCGCTGTCGGGGTCGGCGCCCTGCGCGATCATCTCTTTTACCTGGATGATGCGGACGTTGGCGATTTCCTGATTGGGGGCGGGGATGCCGTCGGCCACCTCCTCCGCCTCGGTGAATCGCTGGATGGCGCGGGCATATTTTTTTAATTTGGTGTAGCCGCGGCCGCTTTCAAGGTAGAGGCCGGGATCGTCCGGCATCGATTCAATCGCTTTGTTGAAGCATTGCACGGCCTCTTCCCAGTTGCCGCTCCGTTTGTAGTCCTCGCCTTGTTTCATCAGTTTTTCGGCTTGCGCCTTGCGGGTGGAGAGATCGGCCTCGTTCTTTCGCTGCTCCAGGTCTTCAAGCCGCTTTTCTTTTTCGGTAAAATGTTCCACCAGCAGTTGCCGCAGCAGCGGCAGGCGTTCGGCCTCCTGCTCTTTTGGCTGGGCGCTTTGAGCGTAAGGGAATATAAAGGCGTTAGTGATGCGGAACTCCGCCAGTGTCATCAGGTATTTCATCCGCATCTGATAGTTCTCGGCCTCTTCAAAAACCGGCACCAGTTTGGCCATCCCCTTTAATATTTTTTCGTTATCCTTGCCGGTTTGCCGCATTCGCGCCTGCACGTTGAGGAGGAACTGCCGCAACGCGTCTATGCGGTTGTCCGCCGCATCCTTGCCGGAGGCGGGCGGGGGGCCGATAAAAATCTGCGCTTCCTCCGTGAGGAGCAGACGCGAGAGTTTTTCGATGGTGTCGGGGCCGGTTTGCCCCGTGGCAACGGCGATCACGTTTTTGAATTTGAGCTGTTTTTCCAGCATCTGCTGTATTTGGGCGCGGAACACCTGATCGCGGATGAACAGACGGATAGGGGTCTCCCGATAGGGCGCTAACTGATCCTGTTCCGGAACCGTCAAAACCTGCGCGGACATGTCTCCCCCTGTTTGGCACCGCCGTTAAAAACGTAAGGATATATTACTATGATATCCCGTGTTTTTGCCGGGCGGATATTTGCCGCTGTTCTTGGTCCGAATACCGCGCTCTTCCGGCATGGTTCCCCAAAAGGAAACCATTATTGCCGCGCATTTCCAAAAGGTATGGTAAATTACGGGGAGGGTGAAATAGCGAGCCAAAGCATTCATTAGCATTCATTTTCCTTTTTTGCCAAAGGGGATGACGCGCATGTCAAACGACGGATCCCAAAAACCGTTCGAAACGCCCATCCGCGGGGATTTCCTTGATACCTTCCGCATGGAATCTTCCATCAAGACCAAACTGCGTTTTATGGCGATAGCTATCGCTTTGTTTTTGGCAACGGCATTCATCGTCACCGTCGCGGGTTTGAATTATGTGGAAAATATCCATACGTCGGCGATTAAGAATGAAAATGTTTTTCACGGGTTGATGGAGATCAAGGCAAGCGCGCTTTCCACCATAATGCTCGATCCCGCATCGCCCGATACGGAAGCCGTTTTTGCCGATGCCGGGCGGAAGATCCAAAACAGCAGCCGTTCGGCGCGGGAAAACATCGATCAGCGGGAGATTATCCGCGGCCTGGATGAGATTCTTTCACAGTATCGGAATTACGAGCGGGATTCGACGGGGCTCTTCAGGCTTGCCACGCACGATCCAAAAGCGGCGAAGGAAGGGGTACTTTCGCTCTACAAACTGAAATTCATTCCCTTTCAGAATGGTTTGGAATCGTTCATAGCAAAATGGTCCGCTATTGCCGAACGGGTCGAGCGTGACGCGGCGGAAAGCATACGGGCGGTTAAATGGAGCGTCAGTATCCTTTTAATGTTAATTGCCGGCGCCATCATTGTCATGATGCTGGCCGTTACCCGATCCATCAACGTCAATCTTCGCGCCAGGGAAGAAAGCCTCCGCCGCCTCCGGCAAAGCGAGGCCTTGCTGAGCGCCACCCAAAGCATGGCGAAGATCGGCGGTTGGGAATATGACGTTACCGGCGATACATTGTTTTGGACGGATGAGGTGTACCGCATCCACGACTTTGCGCGGGAGCAAATGTCGTCCGCGTCCGCCGCCGAACATATCGATAAAAGCCTGGCATGTTACACGCCCGAAAGCCGCCGGGTGATCCAGGCCGCTTTTCAAAAGTGCGTGGCGGAGGGTATTCCATACGACATGGAGTTTCCCTTCACCTCGGAAAAAGGGCGCCAGATGTGGATCCGCACGTCGGGCGTGCCGATCTTCGAGGGTGACAAAGTCGTCAAGATCATCGGCGACATCATGGACATCACCGACCTAAGGCGGGCGGAAGAGGAATTGCGGCAATTCTTCAATCTTGTTCCCGACATGGTGTGCATAGCATCCACCGGCGGATATTTTGTGAAGATCAACCCCATGTGGGAAAAGACGCTTGGGTACGCCGAAGAGGAGCTGCTTACCACTCCGTTCCTGGAATTCATTCATCCCGATGACCGGGCGGCGACGATGAAAGAGGTGGCGCGGCAGATCGGGGGCGAGGCAACCATTGAGTTCGTCAATCGGTACCGCTGCAAGGATGGGGATTATAAATGGCTGGAATGGATGGCGATACCGTCACCCGACAAGAAACAGCTTTTCGCCGCCGCGCGCGACATCACCGAGCGCAGAGCCGCGGAGGAGAAGCTGAAAATGGCAAAAGATGCCGCCGAGGAAGCGACCAAGGTTAAAGACAAATTCGTATCGCTGGTGGCGCACGATCTGAAAAGCCCGCTTTCCGGGATGATCGGTTTTTTACAGGTGCTCCGGAAGGACGCGGCAAAGCCGCTTGATGACGGGGTAAATATGATCTTGGACAGGGTCATCGACGCCGGCAAGCAGATGGCGCGGCTCATCGACGACCTGTTAAACCTGAACCGGTTGAAGACGGGGCAGTTGAAGCTGGACAAGCAGTTTTTCGATGCGAAATATCTGGGGGCGAAAATGTGCGCCGACCTTTCTTATTCCGCCGAAAGCAAGGGAATAACCTTATCCAACCTCATCCCGGAAAACAGCCATATTTTCGCGGACCGGACGTTGATGACCGAGGCGTTGCAAAACCTTGTCACCAACGCCATCAAATTTTGCCGGAAAGGCGATTCCATCACCATCTCTCTTTCAGAAACCGGCCATACAGCCATCATGGTAAAAGACACCGGGCCGGGTATGCCGCCTGAAATGCTGGAGCGGCTTTTTAAATACGATGCAAAGGTTTCGACCGTGGGAACCAACGGCGAAATTGGAACCGGGTTTGGCCTTCCGTTGGCGAAGGATATCATGCTTTTGCACGGCGGTGATCTGGAGGCCGCTTCCGAGGTGGGCAAGGGGTGCATCTTTACGCTGAAGATACCTCATGACAGGCCCCTCATCATTCAGCCTGACGTGGCATGAACGGTCATTACGGGCGTTAACGAAGCAATTGCATGGCCCATTCAAACATTAATTTCACCCTGAGACATTACCCGGGGAACGATGATCTTTATGCGGGAAAATCAAATGACAGCAACTCGTGTTAGAATCAAATCAATGGTTAGGGACTCGCGTTAACGGCAAAAACAGGCCCGAATTCATTTCCTGCCGGAGGGGTTGATGTCTGGGTGGCGGCGAACCAAAGCGTTTGGTGAAGATGCGCCCGCCGAGGGCGCCGACAGGCTTTTCCGCCTTACACCGGCATTCCTAAATGATATGCAAATGCGAAAGAGAATTGAATGACCGATGATACCGCCACCCGGCATCGGGACGGGCTGACGTCAATTATCCGGAAATATTTCCTGATAGCGCTTGCCGTCTGGACTGCCGTCATAGCGGTTATTTTTGTTTTGGATACCCGTGAAACCCGCCGCTTCGTCCTAAAGGAAGCGCATAGCGATGCGTTGGCGAACTACAATAAAGATGTGTCGTTCCGTGAATGGGCGACTACGCATGGCGGGGTGTATGTGCCGGTGGATAAGACCACGCTCCCCAATCCCTATCTGACCAATGTTAAGGAGCGCGATCTTCTCACCCCGTCCGGCCGCCAACTCACACTGATGAACCCCGCCTACATGGCCCGCCAAATGAATGAGTTTTTTGCCCAAAAGGGAACCGTTTTCGGACACATCACAAGCTTGAGGCTCAAAAACCCCATCAATAAGCCCGATAAGTGGGAAGAGGATGCATTGATGGCATTTGAACGGGGGGAAAAAGAGCGTATAGAAGTGGCCGAGATCGCCGGTAAACCGTTTCTGCGCCTGATGCGGCCAATGACTACGAAAGAAGGCTGCCTGAAATGCCACGCCGATCAGGGATACCAGGTGGGGGATATACGCGGCGGAGTAAGCGTTTCAGTGGGGCTGGAGCCGTACTATGCCGAGGCGCGGGTACTCATGCGCGAGCATGCCGCGGCATTTGGATTGGTATGGCTGCTGGGGTCGGTTGGATTATTGACCGGGTATGGTTACGCGCGGCGGCTGGCGCGCGCGCGAGACGAGGCGAGGGACGCCGTGCTGGACAGCGAGGGGCGTTTCAGGCAACTCTCGGAAGCGGCCTTTGAAGGCGTCGCTATTCACGCCGACGGAATAATACTTGATTGCAATGCGGCCTACGCCGCGATGATGGGGTATGAACCGTCCGATATCAAGGGCATCCCGGTGCTTGCAACGGTGGCCCCCGAATTTCATGAAGAAATAAGGCGGAGAATGGGGCAGGGCTACACCGAGCCTTTCGAAGCCCTTGCCGTAAAGAAGGATGGCACCCGATTTTATGTGGAGGCTTTTGGGAAGAGTATCGTTTATAAGGGGAAAGACGCCAGAATATCGGTGATCCACGACCTGAGCAGGCGCAAAAAGGCGGAAGAGGCCCTGCGAAAGAACGAGGCGTTATTGAACCAAACCCAGCAAATATCCCATGTTGGCGGATGGGAATTTGACGTCCCTTCCGGCACCATGCACTTTACAAGGGAGGCCTACAATATCCACGAAGTCGGCCCCGATTTCGATCCCAACGACATAAACACCAACATCAAGTTCTATGCGCCCGCGGACCAGGCGATCATCGAAAACGCTTTCAAGCGGGCGGTGGCATTCGGCGAGCCGTACGATTTGGAACTTATGTTCACGGGAGCCAAGGGAACCCGGAAATGGGTGCGTACTTCCGCCCAGGTTGAATGGATGAACGGAAAGGTTGCCCGTGTTTTCGGCAACATCATAGACATTTCCGAACGTAGAGCCGCGGCGGACCGCCTGGAAGAGGCAAAAGTGAAAGCGGAAATCGCCTTGGAAGCGGCGAGGGAAAGTGAAGACAGGATTACGCTGTTGCTCAATTCCATGGGAGAGGCCGTGTACGGGATTGACTTGGACGGCAATTGCACTTTTTATAACCAGTCTTGCTTGAGAATTCTTGGATACAAAGATGGGGACCGGTTGCTGGGCAAGAATATGCACGACCTTATCCACCATTCGCGGAATGACGGCACGCTATACCCGGTTAAAGAATGTAAAATCTACAAGGCTTTCCGGGAAGGAGTGGGAACCCATGTCGACGACGAGGTGCTGTGGCGCGCGGACGGCACATGCTTTCCCTCCGAATACCGCTCATTTCCCATATGGCGAGACGGAAAAATCACCGGGTCCGTGGTTACGTTCACGGACATCACCGAACTGAAACAGGCCGAGACGGAGCTTGCCGCGGCCAAGGAAGCCGCCGAGGAGGCCAGCCGGCTGAAATCGGAATTCCTGTCAAACATGACGCACGAGCTAAACACTCCGTTGACCTCGGTGTTGGGCTATTCGCGCCTGGCCAACGAGCGTGACCGCGAATTGGCGGCGGCTCTGGCCCGGCTAGGCGAAATAATGGATAGGCCGGATGATGCTGAAGTGGCGGCTTGGCTGGCAGAGGCGCGATTGCGGATAAAATCGGCGATTGAAGCCATTCAGGAGATAACAAAATACAATTCTATTGTAATAGAGCAGGGGCAAAGGCTTTTTAACCTGCTTAACGATTTGATGGATTTAAGCAGGCTGGAATCGGGACAAATAAAGGCGGCGGAACAATCCATCTCCACATTCATGTTATTGACGACCATGGAACGCTATTACAAGGATGCGGCAATGATGAAAGGCCTGGCCTTTGCCGATAATGCGGCCGATTTCCGCCCGAACGACCTGTTGTTTACGGGCGACCGCAAATGGCTGGAGAAGGCGCTGGGCAATCTGGTGCAAAATGCCATTAAGTTCAGCGTTGCGGGGAAAATCCGGGTGACCGCTTCGAAGGAAGGAGCCAATGTCTTTTTCAGGGTGAAGGACGAAGGGGTGGGGATCCGGGATAGGGATCGTGAGAGACTGTTCGAATCTTTCCGCCAATTGGACGGATCGTCCACTCGCGCCCATGGAGGGGTGGGACTGGGTTTGGCCTTTTCCCGCAAGCTGGTTCAGGCGATGGGGGGCGATATAAGCGTGCAATCGGAGGCCGGTAAAGGCTCGGAGTTTACCATAACGATCCCCTACCGTCCGTCCGGTTCCAATCCCGGGTGACCTCTCGGTTTGAGATGGCCGCGGCAATCCCAAACAGAGACACTGTCCAATCCCGCACAAATCCACGGACCGGCGACCCGTGTTAAAATTGGGTTGTAGGCATAAATGACAAGTTGACGGCGGCGGTTGATCCATATTCATTTTTCATCCAAGGAACACTCGGTATGCGTAGCAACGAACTGAAGGATCTCATCGACATACCCCAATTGCAGGCCTTGATGGACTCGTTTTACCGGGCGACATCCATTCCCGTGGGTATTCTTGATACGGGGGGCAACATCCTCGTCGCGGCCGGCTGGCAGGATATCTGCACCAAATTCCACCGCGTCCATCCCAAAACCCTCGCCAAGTGCAAAGTGAGCGACGACTACATCAAGTCGAACCTGCGGATGGGGGAATACATCGAATACAAGTGCCAAAATAACATGTGGGATCTCGCCACTCCCATAGTCATCAATGAAAACCATGTGGCAACCCTGTTTTTCGGCCAGATTTTTTATGACGATGAAACGGTGGACACGGAGCTTTTCCGGAGGCAGGCCCGCCAGTACGGTTTTTCGGAAAACCAGTATATTGAAGCGCTCAAAAACGTTCCCGTGTTCTCCCGCAAGAAAGTCCGATACATCATGGATTACTACACGCAGTTCGTCCAGATGCTCATAAACATGGGTTTGGCGCGTCTTGAACTGGAAAACCTCCAAACAAACCTTCAGGCGCTGGTGGACGACCGTACCGCATCGCTTCGCGAGTCGGAGGAAAAATACAAACAGTTATTCCATTTCACCAAGGCGATAAAGCTTCTTATCGACCCGGAAACGGGGAAGCTGACCGACGCGAACGAGGCAGCCTGTCACTTTTACGGTTACCCGCTGGAAAAAATGCTTTCCATGTCCATTTTCGATATAAACACGCTCACCCCGGCGGAAATAAAGGCCGAGATGGAAGCGGCGAATGCGGAAAAACGCAATTACTTCAATTTCCGCCACCGGCTCTCGTCGGGAGAGGTGCGGGACGTGGAGGTTTACTCAAGCCCGGTGAAGATCGGCGGCAAGGCGATTCTTCACTCGATAGTCCATGACATCACCGAACGCAAGAAATCGGAAAGGCTTCTTAGCTGCCGCTCCGAGTTGTCGGCTCTTTTTGCGACGGCGTCGGTGGATGAGCTTATCCAATCCGGCCTCGACGCGGCCGAACATCTTACATCAAGCAGCATAGGCTATTTCCATTTTGTGGATGACGACCAGGAGAATCTCACTCTGCAAACGTGGTCCACCAACACCCTTAAAAACATGTGCAAGGCCGAGGGAAAAGGGTTGCACTATCCCATTTCCAAAGCCGGGGTATGGGTGGATTCCTTCCACCAGAAAAAGCCGGTTATCCACAACGATTACGCCGCCCTGCCCGGCAGGAAAGGGATGCCGGAAGGCCATGCGCCGGTCAAGCGGGAGCTGACCATCCCGGTCATGCAGCATGACAAAGTGGTGGCGATCATGGGCGTGGGGAACAAGGAAACGGATTACACACAGGACGATGTGGATATCACCGTGGAAGCGGCTTCCATCCTGTTTGACCTGATAGAAAGAAAGCGCGCCGAGGAAGCGCTGCAAAAATCCGAAACTCGCTTTAGGCAAACTCTTGACAACATGCTCGAAGGATGCATGATCCTTGGTTTCGACTGGACGTACCTCTATCTGAACGAAACTGCCGCGCAACACGGACAGAACAAGCGCGAGGACCTCATTGGCCGGACTTTGTTGGGAATGTATCCTGGCGTGGAGAAATCGGCGGTTTTCGCCCACTACCGGCGATGCATGGAAGAGCGAACACCGCAACATTTCGAGGAGTCGTACACTTTCGCCAATGGGATAACGACTTGGTACGAATTCAGTGTCGGGCCGATGCCGGAAGGGATATTCGTTCTTTCCCTCGACATCACCGAACGCAAGAATGCCGAGCGGGAAAAGGAACTGCTCATGGAGGAGTTGAGCCGGAAGGCCACCGAAAAGGACGCCATACTTGCCTCGCAGAACAACGTCATCCTCTCCTATGACCTGAACATGAATGTACAGCAGGTGAATCCGTCGTTCTTTAATATCTACGGATTCGATCCCGTCGGCCTCAACGTTAAGGAGGTTAT
>JAHFEK010000090.1 GCA_023248495.1 Nitrospinales bacterium | reverse complement strand
CATGAAAGCAAGAATTCTTTTGGTGGATGACGAGCAGGAAATATTGGATTCTACCTCTTTGTTGCTAAAGAGCGCAGGTTACGAAGTGGAAACCGCCAACAACGGCTACGCCGCTTTTGAGATTCTCCGATTCGAAAAAGATTCCAATAGCCTGCCACATCTTATGTTGTTAGACATCAAGATGCCGGTGCTCACCGGTTTGGAATTGTTACGGGAACTGGAAAAGATAAACCTCAAAGTCCCCTTCATCGCCATTTCCGGTTTTGCCGACAAACAGGTGGTTATTGAGTTGCTGCGATTTGGCTGTTCCGATTTTATTGAGAAGCCAACCCCCCCGGAAGAAATTCTTGAGCGGATAGCGGTGGCGCTGTCGGCATCCGCCGCGCGTCAAGCACATGCAAAATCGCCCGCAACTCCCAACTTGCTGAAGCTTGCCAATCAAGAAGGATGGCAGATCATAACGCCGCGGGGGGATATTGATTGGGATACGGCCGAGAATTTAAGAAACGTAATGGTGGATATGTTGGAGCGCGGCTGCACGAAGTTTCGGCTTGATCTCCACAATGTGACGGATGTCGATGTATACGGCCTGCGCGTTCTTCACTTTTTCGGAAAAATGATAACCGGGATGGATGTGAGTTCAGCCCTCACTGTGACGAACGCCACGAGTGACGTGAAAATGATGTTCGAAAAAACGGGAATCAACGACTATTACGCGGTTTGTGCATAAGGAGCGTGAACTATGATGGAAATGGATAAGTCGATTCTGGATGATTTCGTCACCGAGGCGAAAGAGCATTTGGAGACGGTGGAAGAGGCCGTCCTAAGCCTGGAGAAACAGGCTGGGAGCGCCGGCTTCATCGAAGCGGTCAACCTGATATTCCGCGTGGTGCACACCATCAAAGGGACGGCCGGGTTTGTGGGTCTCACAAAACTGCAGGCGGTGGCCCACGCGGGTGAAACGCTTCTTTCCATGCTCCGCTCCGGCGAGTTGACCATGAAGCCGGGCCTCGTGGACGCGCTTTTGGCGGCCATCGACAGTATTCGCAGCATGATCGATGACGTTGAAAACAGCAATAATCATCACACCACCGAAGTGGTTGACCGCTTGGATGCCTTTATCGCCGGTTCGCCGTCCGCCCCGGTCGTTTCGCCCGGTCCGTCCGCGCCCATCCCGGCCGCGCCCGTTCCCAAAGAGGCTTCGGTGTTGGTGGCCGGCATTTTGAAGCGCTTCAATTTGCGCATGCTTGACTTGATGACTTATTGCAAGATGAACGGGCATTTATACCTTCTGGATATCACG
This sequence comes from Nitrospinales bacterium, assembly GCA_023248495.1. Classification (GTDB taxonomy): domain Bacteria; phylum Nitrospinota_A; class UBA7883; order JACRGQ01; family JACRGQ01; genus JACRGQ01. The sequence goes on along the minus strand of JAHFEK010000090.1, from coordinate 1,726 downwards.
ATGGGTGAGGGCGGAAACATCCGGCACACAAGCGCGGTAAAGCTGGTGAAGGAATTGCAGGAATTCGGCAATGTGTTGGCCGCGAACCTTGAATCCTCGCAGGCGGAGATGGTACGGCTGCACGAAACTAAACTATTTTACGAGGTTCTCTACACCTCGATGATTCAGCCGGAAAACCTGGCGCGGGAGCTGGGTTTACCTGCCGAAAATGTTCATCAGTTAACCAGAGAGATGCTTCTCGCCAATGGCGGGAAATCAGAGGCAATCACCGCGCCGAAGTCAATTATGGAGGAAGTTAAAATGGGGGAAGAAAAGCGCGAAACTCAAAACGCCGGGGATGCGGGGGGAGCGGCGGAACAAATTTCACAATCCGCGTCGGAGGCGGCGGTTAAAGGTTCGGGCGCCGTTCAGGAAAAAGGGAACCCCGTCGACCGGCGTCAGGAAACCATCCGGATAAAGCTGAGTATTTTGGATGAACTGATGCAGCTTGCCGGGGAGCTGGTTCTTGTGCGCAACCAGCAGCTTCTTTCGGAAGACCGCTCCAATCCGAACAGCCGGGCGAGCATCCAGCGGCTCGACATCGTGACTTCCGATCTGCAGGAAACCATTATGGCCACCCGTATGCAGCCCATCGGCAATCTTTTCAACCGGTTTCCGCGCGTGGTGCGTGATTTGGGCGGCAAGCTGGGCAAGCAGATGGAGCTTGATATTACCGGCGCCGATGTTGAATTGGACAACACCATTCTGGAGGCGCTCACGGATCCGATGACCCACTTGGTGCGCAATTCATGCGACCACGGGATAGAGATGCCCGCCGACCGCGTCAAGGCGGGGAAGAAAGAGACCGGCAGGGTAAGCCTCCGCGCCTACCATCGCAGCGGCCAGATAAACATAGAAATGAGCGACGACGGCAAGGGGATAAACCCGGCGGTCATCCGGCGTAAAGCGCTGGAAAAGGGGTTGAAGACGGAAGCCGAGTTGGCCGAGATGACCGAAAAAGAAATCATCTCGCTCATTTTGCTTCCCGGTTTTTCCACCGCCGAGAAGATAAGCGATGTATCAGGCCGCGGCGTCGGCATGGACGTGGTGAAGACCAGCATTGAACGGTTAGGCGGCACGCTGGACATTGATTCGCAGGTGGGCAAGGGATCAACCGTCCATATGCGGCTGCCGCTTACGTTGGCCATCATACCGTGCCTTATCGTAATGGTGGGCAAATACCGGTACGCCATTCCGCAGGTGAATTTGGAAGAGCTGGTCTGTCTGTATGACAAAGATGTCGCGGCAAAAATAGAGTGCGCCGGCGACACCGAGGTGTACCGCCTGCGCGACAAGCTGCTTCCCATCGTGCGGCTTGACGAGGTGATGAAACGTCCCAAACCGTTTACTGTTATCGACCGTTCCGCGATCACCGAGGAAAACCGGAAGCGGCAAACGGAGTATCTGGCCCAACTCACGCGGAAGGGCGCGGAAGATGCCGCGCAGGAAGAGCATTCGCTCAACTTTATCGTGGTGCAGGTGGCGAACAACTCATTCGGCCTGGTGGTGGACAAGGTAATCGGCACCGAGGAAATCGTGGTGAAGCCGATGCATCCGTCGGTGAAAACGCTGGGATGCTATGCCGGATCCACGGTGATGGGGGATGGCCGCGTGGCGCTTATCCTCGACGTGCAGGGGGTGGCCCGCCACGCCGGGGTCAACTTCGACGGCGCCAAGGAAGTTGCGC
>JAHFEK010000089.1 GCA_023248495.1 Nitrospinales bacterium | reverse complement strand
CGCTGGGATGCTATGCCGGATCCACGGTGATGGGGGATGGCCGCGTGGCGCTTATCCTCGACGTGCAGGGGGTGGCCCGCCACGCCGGGGTCAACTTCGACGGCGCCAAGGAAGTTGCGCAAGACCGCAATACTTCGCGCGCGACCGATATGCAGCGCGCGCTCCTTTTCAAGAGCGGGCCCACCGAGCAGCTTGCCGCGCCACTTTCGCTCATCAAGCGTATCGAGGCGGTCAAAATGGAGAATATTGAAAATATCGGCGGCCGGGAATACATCACTATAGAAGGGGAGTCAACGCTTGTCTTGCGGCTTGATCAGCACCTTGCGGTCTCGCCCGCCGAGGATAAAAAGGAGATGTTCCTCATTATTCCGCGCATGGCGCGCCATCCATTCGGGGTGTTGGTTTCGCAATTGCTGGATACCGTCGAGACCAGCGTGGAGCTGAACACCGAATCCTACGCCGATGAGGGGCTTCTCGGCACTTCCATTATCAAGGACAAGATGACCCTCTTCCTGGATATCGACTCGCTAATCCGGAAAGCGGAGCCTTCATGGTTCGCTCCCGGCAGCGGCGGCAAAATCCTGTTGGTGGAGGATTCGCCTTTTTACCGCCGCTTGGTGAAAAAATACCTCGAGGCGGATGGATATGAAGTGGTGATGGCGGAAAACGGCCAAGACGGGCTGGCGCAATTGGCCAGCCGCGAATTTAATCTTGTCATCTCCGACATACAGATGCCGGTGATGGACGGCCTGACGTTTATCAAAAACCTGCGCGCGGGCAACCGGCAACCAAGCATTCCCGCCATCGCCCTCACCGCGCTTAATAACGAGCGGGACCGGACAAACGCCAAAGATGCGGGGTTCAATCATTATGAGCTAAAGATGAGCCGCGATCAGCTTCTTGCCAGCGTTGCGGCGTTGATGGAATGCGGCGCGGATAACAGGAATTGAGGAAAGGGGAACAAATGGAAACAATGGTTGCGCAACGCCCGGATAAAGAAATGCTGACCGGCCAAAAACGGCAGTTCTGCACTTTTTTACTCTCCGGCCGTCTTTTCGGGGTGGAAATTCTGGATGTCAAGGAAGTTCATCCTGACATAGCCATCACCCCCATTTTCCATGCTCCCAACGAGGTGAAGGGATATGTGAATATCCGGGGACAGGTGTACCTGATCCTTGATCTTCGGCCGATGCTCGGATTTGAGAGCAAGGAGATCGACCGTAAAAGCTGCCTGGTCATTTTCAAAAACACCGTCGGCGAGCCGTTCGGCGTGTTGGTGGATCAGATCGGCGATGTGGTGGAGGTCTCCAACGACCAAATAGAAGAGGGCGGCAAGGATGGCCAAAGCCAGGAAAAAATGGGCGGCGCCGGCATGGTCCGCTGGGTCTGCAAATTATCGCAAGCATTGTTGGTGGTGCTGGACGCCAAGAAGTTTCTCGAGTCGATAGAAACCAAGTAAAAATTAAATTATAAGGGAGATTAAAAAATGACTGACAAAAAGGGAATTTCAAAATACAACGGCGGAGCCGCGCATTCAAGCCAAGTTCAGGCGGGCGGGCTGGGTGCACGGTTTTCGCGCAGCCTCGGGGCAAAGCTGACTCTGGCGTTTCTCGCGGCAGGGCTCATTCCGTTCATCGTCATCGGGTCTATCGCCTTACAGAAGGCAAGCTCGGCTTTGGAATCGCAAGCGTTTAACCAGTTGACCGCTTTGCGCGACGTCAAGAAAAATAGCATCGAGGAAGTCGGTAATGGCACAAAGGGCCTTGCGGACAGGCTCGCCGCGAGTACGGCCAAGTTTGCTCAGCTTACCAAAGTCTCTGGAGGGAGCACCAAGGCTGACTACGAAAAAGCATTCGTCGCCGAAACCGAAGAATTTTACAAGAAATTTAAGGATTCAACCGGAGTGTATGACGTGTTCCTTGTTGATACCGATGGTTATGTCTTCTATACAGCCGCCAAAGAACCCGATTATCAGAGCAATGTCATCTCCGGGCAATATAAGGATACCAATCTTTCAAAGCTGGTGCGGGATGTGTTGGAAAAAGGCATAGCGGGAAACACGGATTTCGATCCGTATTCCCCCAGTAAAGGCGAGCCGGCCGCGTTTGCCGCCGCGCCTGTTATCGTCAACGGCAAAACCATAATGGTTGCCGCCATCCAACTTCCCCTCGAAGGCATTAATAAGGTAATGCAGGAACGTTCCGGTATGGGCAAAACAGGCGAAACCTATCTGGTCGGTGACGACAAACTGATGCGATCCGACAGCTTTTTGGATCAAGCCAACCACACGGTCAAAGCATCTTTTGCCAATCCCGCAAAGGGGGCGGTGGATACCGAGGCGTGGCGCGAAGCAATCGCCGGAAAAACAGGCGCGAAAATTATTGTCGACTATAACGGCAATCGCGTCCTGTCGGCGTACGCTCCGGTGAAGTGGGGCAATGAGAAGTGGGCGGTAATCGCGGAGATTGACGAAGAGGAAGCGTTTGCCCCCATCACTTCCCTTAAATGGTCCGTTTTCATTGTTGGATTAATTGGATTGGCAGCCATTGTGTCGTTTGCACTCTATATCTCCCGCTCCATTACCCGTCCGGTTTCCGATTTGGTCGACGTGATTAAGGAGGTGGCGGAAGGTGACTTTACGCGCGATGTGCCGGTTACCAGCCGGGATGAAATCGGGGTGATGGGAGAAACTTTCAACAATATGGTTTCCGACCTTCGTGAGATATTCAGCGGGTTGGGGCAAAATTCCAAGAGCCTCGCCGCGTCGTCCGAAGAGCTGTCGGCGGTTTCAACGCAGCTTTCGGCCAGCTCCGAGCAGATGTCGCAACAGGCGTCGGGCGTCGCCAGCGCCACCGAGCAGATGTCGTCGAACATCAACTCCATGGCTTCGGCTGTTGAAGAATCAAGCACCAACGCAACCACCGTCTCCGGCACCGCGGAGCAGATGTCGGCAAACATGCGCTCCATCGCCGCGTCAGTGGAGGAGATGTCGCAGTCGATCCGGGAAGTCGCCAAGAGCGCGGACGAAACCTCCAAGGTTGCCGGTGAAGCGATGGATTTATCGAAAAACGCAAGCGAGACCATGCAGACGCTGGGCGCGGCGGCCAACGAGATCGGCAAGGTGACGGAAATGAT
>JAHFEK010000023.1 GCA_023248495.1 Nitrospinales bacterium | reverse complement strand
CGCCTCCTTCTTCTTTCGGTTAAGTGAATTGCTAACACAATCCACTATAAGGGGGCGCGCTTTCATATAATCATCCCCGCCCCGTGTCGTGGCACGGGGTAAACTCCGGCGGGGATCCAGAGCTATTTTCTTTAAACTTTCTTATGAAAACATAAGCAAAATACTGGATTCCCGCCTACGCGGGAATGACAAAATTGGCGCGAAAACCTGTACCGTGCGCTTTCCAAAAAGGGGAACCCGGAGCTTTCCAGCCTCCACACCCTTTTGGAAGCTCTGGGCTTTAAATTTGAAATCAAACTGAAATAGGCCGACTGCCCCCCCCTCATATATATATGCCGTTATGAGTAAGGTTTTTGCCTCTTGATGCCGAAAACGCTATATTGAGGCAACGTTGAAACAGAAAAAGATCATTATCGCCACCCCGCCGGGAAAATTTCCAGGCAACCGCTACCCCTGCCCCTTTCCCAGCCGGTGGACGTCCATTTTCCATAACTACCCGGTTTTCATATTCTTCCCGTACCAGCTTGCCTACCTCAGCAGCCTGCTGAAGCGCGATTTTCCGCAGCACGCGGTAAAAATGGTGGACGGCACGTGGCTGCGTTTCACCACCGAGGAGTACATCCGCTGGCTGGAGCGGCAGAAGCCGGACGTGGTGATATTCGAGACCGACACCGTTACCTACCATGAAACGATGAAAGTCGCCCGCGCCATCAAGCAAAAGATGGGCGCGGCCATCATTATGACGGGGCAGTACTCCACCGTCTTCCCGGCGCAAGTGCTGGCGGACGGCTGCGATTACGCCTGCGTGGGGGAATACGAAGAGACGGTGCGCGACATCCTGCGCGGCGGCGACCCGAAGACCATCGCGGGCCTTTACCCCAACGGCTACCGCAAGGTGCTGGATATCGACTCGCTCCCCGATCCGGAAGACGACGACATCAGCCGCATCGATTACACCTATTCCGGCGGCTGCCGCTGGACGAAATATCGATCCATCGAGATACACGGCAGCCGCGGCTGCCCCTACAATTGCGATTTCTGCGTGGCGGGCACCGTGTACTACGAAAAGCCGAACTGGCGGCCCCGCAGTCCCGCGCGCATCATCAACGAGATACAAACGCTGCGCCGCAAATACCCCGCCATCGAAGGGGTGTTCTTCGATGAAGAGACGCACATCGTGAAAAAGAGCGCGGCGCTGGAATTGTGCGACGCGATCATTCAAAGCGGCAACAACGATCTGCATTACGAGGCGATGGCGAATCACCAGCGGCTGGATGAGGAGATACTGGAAAAGCTCAAGAAGGCGGGCTACTACAAGCTGCGCATCGGCATCGAAACCATCGACCCCGCCACCAGTGAAAGCATTGGACGCAAAACGCAGGCCAGCCGCTTGCAGGAACTTTTGCGCGAAGCGAAAAAACTAAATATCGAGATGTACGGCACCTTCATCATCGGCGCGTCCGGCAGCACCCGCGCGGGGGACGTGGCAACCATCGAATACGGCGCGAAACTGATAGAGGAAGGACTGCTCTCCAGTTGGCAGGCATCCATCGCCGTGCCGCACCCCGGCACCCCGTTCCACGCAAAGGCGAAGGAACACGGCTGGCTTACCACCGACGACCCGGAACAGTTCAACGGCATCAGCGGGTCAGTGCTCTCCTACCCCAACTACTCGGCGGAGGAGATTAAAGGAAGCATCGCCATTATGGCCAAGCGTTTCGATGAAGCCGCCGCCGCATCGCCCTCCACCGCCGCCCGCTCCACCGCATCCGAAAAAATCTGGTTGACGCCGGAACAAAAGACGGATGTCCGCGCCCGGCTGGCCGCCCTCTCCCGTCTGTTCAACATGGGGGATCACCAAAAAACGCTCGCCGCCGCCGAAGCGATTACCGCCGCATATCCACAAATACTCCGCGCCCGTCACGTTATCGCCTCGGTCAACGAACTGATGGGGAACCGCGATAAAGCGCGCGCGATATTTGAATATATCATCGAGGCGGCTACCGACTACAACGACGCCATCGAGCACGCCGACGCGGCGCACTTCCACCTCGGCCGGATGGCCTATGAAGATGGCGACGCCGCAACCGCGCTCCGCCACTTTGAACGCTGTATGCACCTCAACCCCAACCATCAAATGGCGCGGCGCTATTATTGGCAACTACTTGACGGCCAAGAAATATCCGCGTCCGGCGGCCCACCCCGCCGCATCGAGGCCGAAGCCCGGCGGCGATGAAGCGGGCGGTGGTTTTGTGCACGGCCCCCGCCCCGCATGTGCGGGCCGCCGTCGATTCGGCGCTCACCGGCTATACCCCGGATCAGATATGGTTCGCCGGAGCGGACAGTTCGCCGTTCGCCGCTGAGAAAAACTTTATAAGTTGGGGCGACGGCCACTTCGGTATACGGGGCGCGGCCAAAATCTGGAGCGCCGTGCGCGCCCTCAACGCCGCGGCAATGGTGCTGCCGCTCAACAACCCGGATGGCGATGGATACGGACTTCTCCGGCTTTTCGCCCGATTGGTTTTTGCCGGCGAAATCATTGAACATCCTCCGGACGGCACCTTGCGCTCCCTTGATCAAGGGGCGCTGTCGTTGCTGCTTCGCCCAGAGGAGCGGTGGCATGCGGCGGTCATCGCGCTGCTGGGGGTTGTTCGTCCCGCGCTTGGTTTCACCGGCGGCAAAGTGCCACGCGCCGCGTATCCCGGCGGACTGGAGCACACGGTCGTCAGCGATAAATCGACCGGCGGAACGGTGGACGTTTCCATCATCATCCGCAGCTATAACGAAGCGGCACATATCGGCAAAACGCTTGATATGGTATTTTCGCAAAACGGATTTGCCGGCGAAGTGATCGTTATCGATTCCGAATCGACCGACGCCACGCGGGAGATAGCGCTCCGCCATCCGGTGCGCCTTTTCAGCGTGCCCAAAAGCGCGTTCAGTTACGGCGCGGCGCTGAATCTCGGCGCCCGGTTGGCGCGGGGGCGCATCATCGTGAACCTGAGCGCCCACGCCGTCCCGGCGCACCGCGGCTGGTTGGAGGCGCTCATCGCCCCGCTGACGGATGAATCCATCGCGGGCGTCTATGGCCGCGAACTTCCCATTGAGGGGTGGAACGGGCATTTTGAGGCAAAGATTTTGAATGACGCCTTCGGCCCAAGGCTGATGCGGAGTTTGCATAATCCCTTCTTCAGCAACGCCAACTCCGCGATGCCCCGCACGCTGGTGCTTGAAAAACCTTTCGATGAACATGTTGGCTGGGGGGAGGACGGACTTTGGGCGCGCGAGATGCAACGGCGCGGCCGTGCCATCGCCTACCAGCCCGGCGCGGCGGTGCATCATTCGCATAACACGTCGATGTTCGATAATTTTTCCCGTTGTCTGAAACACCACCGCACCCTTTTTGCCACGTATCTAAAAGGGAGGGAACGCGAAGTCAGCCGCGCCTTTTATAAAAAACTGCCCGCGCGCGCCGCATCGTTCCGGAGCTTCCTTGCCGGCCGGCGCGGGATGTCCCCGCTGAAAGCGATGCTATACGCGCCGTATTGCGAATATGTAAACTGGCTGGGCTGCGATGAAGCGGCGCGCGAAGCCACACATACAAAATGAGATACGATCACCCCGCCTACGTCGATTGGGAAAATCGGGTTATTGCCCCCCAAAGCGGCCCGACGCACCTGACGCTCCTTTCCACCGGCAAGTGCAACCTCGCCTGCTTCATGTGCGGCCACTCGCTGGTGGACGGCCTACCGGTGACCATTGATCCGGCGGCGATTGATCAATGGCTGGAAAAAGCGCAACGGGTGTTTCTGGCGGGGGGCGAGCCGCTCTGGATGGGGGAAAAGACCAACCCGGATGCCGCGAAAATATTCGACGCGCTCATCACGCGCCACACGCACGTCAAAATAAACGCCTACACCAATGGCACGCTGCTGAACGAGGCGATGGCGAAGCTGGTGCTGGAACGGTTCGAAAGCATCCACTTCTCCATTGACACCCTCGACCCCGCCATCTATGAAAAGATACGGGGCAAACCGCTGCTGCCCGCGGTGCTGGGAAACGTGGAGCGCCTCGCCCGGATGAAGCGCGCGCGCGGACTGGGCAAAAACGATTCCCCCCGCATCAACTTCAACACCATCCTGATGAACGCCACCGTACGCGGCCTCCCCGCCGTGGCCGAAAAGCTGGCGTCGCTGGGGGGATATAAGCAATGCCTCGTGAAGCTCAATAACGTGCTTGGCTTCGATTACCAGCGGGAGTTGGAAAAAGAGCTGGCGGCAAAGGGCGACCAGGCCGCTCCCGGCGACATCACCAAAGTGGAAAAAATCGTCCGTTCATTCCAGTCAGGAATGGCGCTGGAGGTTTTCGACGCGGGAAAATTCGACGAAGGGGAACTGGCGGGTATCCGCGCCGCGCTGGAGAAGATTTACGCCGGACACGGAATAGAGGTGGAGGATCAGGCCTACTTCCTGACGGCCGCCCCGCAAAAGGTCGCGCCCAGCGACGCGGAAGCCGTGTGCCCCGCACCGTGGGTGACGGGGGACATCCACGAAAACGGCAACGTGCTCTGCTGCTGCGCCAATTCCACCATATTGGGAAATGCGCGGGAGCAATCCTTTGACGAAATATGGAACGGCGCGGCGGCCCGCGGCCTGCGCGCATCGTTTATCCGGGGCGAGATGAAAGGATGTATCCAAGGCGGCTGCCCTTCTCTGTATGAATACTTCACCGTGCGGCCCAATGCATACGCGGGCGATATGCTGGCGGCGCTTGGGCATACCTTCAACCAACCGGAGAAAATAACTTCCATTCTACTGCTCCGCTCCGCCCCCGATTATCAAAGCCATCTCGCCGCCCGGACGCTGGCGAAACATTTCCCCCATGCCGCCATCACCGTCATCACGAACGAGGCGGGGGCCGATGCCGTGCGCCGATGGGGCCTGCCGGCGGAGGTGGCCGTCTATCCCGGCGCGCATTTCGAACCGGAGACTTTTGCCCGCTGGTGGAGCGGCCGGCAACATCACAGCCTCGCCGTGGCGCTCTACAATAACAACGAACGGCGCGGCTATGAACGGGTGGAGCGCATCATCGCCTCGCTCGATGCCGGCCACCGTATCGCCGTCCTTCCCGACGGCCGCTTCCTGAATTTTTAGCCAGTTGCGGAGTTTACGCTGAGCGCGGCGAATGCGCCCAGAATGACATGCATAATTACTTTTTCGGCGCCGCCCCAACTTCACGCCTTGCCCCGCGCGGGGAATCACTCTAAACTACAGCCATATGAAACGGGTATCGTTGCGGCATGAAGACCGCAAAAAAATGGAAAAGGCGCAAGAAGTGCTGGAGGGGACAATCATCCACCGCCGCCCCTTCAACGTGCGGGACGGCATTTGGCATTTCGTGGTGGTGGGGCCGCACGCCAACGGCATGAGTTCGGTGCGCACCGGCGCCGCCGAACAGGCCCGCATCCAGGCCGCGCAGATATACATCGCCACGCTGGGCGGACCGCGCATCGCCGAAGCCGATGGCATACCGATAGAGGAATTCGCCGGCGGCGACCTGCCGGTGGAACTGTCGGGACTGAAAATTTTTCACCTCAGCCCGTTGCGGCCCCTTTCCATCACCGCCCGGCGGCAAGGCCCCCCGATGAGCGAGGCGGTGGCCGAAACATTGGAACGCTACAAAGGCAACGAGACCGCCATTATCGAAACGCCGGATGAGGCGTATTGGGCGCTCTCGGTGCTGAAATACCTTGACGAAAGCGACCTCTTTTTTCCCGATCCGGTGTTGAGCCGTTTCTATTCCCGCATCGGCCACAACGCCGGGCAGATGCCGCACTAGGGCGGGAATGGCTGAACCGATAGCTCTGCCCGATAACGCGCGCATCCTTGTCATCCGTCCCGACCGCATCGGCGACGTGGTGCTTTCCACCCCGGTTCTGGCGTCATTGCGCGCGGCGAGGCCGGGATGGAAAATCGCCATGCTGGTGCGGCCGATGGCCGCCCCCCTGCTGGAAGGGCACCCCGCCATCGACGAACTGCTCGCGCTGAATACCGACGACAAGCCGTCGTGGGGAAACACCGCGCCGCTGGCCGATACCCTGCGCTTCAAAAAATTCGACGCCGCGCTGCACCTGTACTCCGATTTTTGGATATCGCTGGCCGTGTGGCGCGCGGGAGTGCCGATCCGCATAGGCCCCGCCAGCAAACTGGCGCGCATTTTTTACAATACCGCCCTCCCGCAACGCCGCAGCCGGGGGGAAAAGCACGAAGCGGACTACAATCTCGACCTCCTCGCGCCGCTTGGCATCCCGCCGCTGCGGAAAAGCATGCTCCCCGTCTGGCCGGATGCCATCGGCGCGGCGTCGGCGCTGCTCGATCCATCACGGAAAAACATCGGCGTATTCCCCGGTATGGGAGGAAGCGCGCGCAACTGGAAACCCCAACAGTACGCCCGGCTTATCGACATATTGAGCGCCGAGGGGCATAACGTCATCCTGATGGGAGGCGCGGCGGATGCGCGGGCCGTTGACGCCGTGGCGGCCGCCAGCGCCACGGCGCCGAAGCGGTTCGCCGGGACGAACCTTAAAGAGCTGGCCGCATTCATTCACAGACTCGATGTCTTTGCCGCCCCCAGCACCGGGCCTCTGCACATCGCCGGGGCTGTTGGCACCCCCGCCGTTGGGATATACTGTCCCATCCGGGTGTGCCTGCCGCGCCGGTGGGGCCCGATAGGAACGCGCGATGCCGCGCCGCGCCCCGACGTGCCGGTTTGCGAAACATGCGTTGAAGAACAGTGCCCCTATTGGGATTGCATGGACAGGCTGACCGCCGAGGACGTGGCCGCCGCCGTAAAAGAGAGATTATGACGACCGAAAACATCATACGCGACTACAAGCGGCTGTTGAGCTACCTCCGCCCGTACATGGGATCGTTCATCCTGGCGGCAATCGGCATGGCGGTGGTCTCCACCACCGCGGGCGGCGCGGCGTTCCTCATTCAGCCGCTGATGGACGACATCTTCATCAAAAAAGACCGCAACCTGCTGATGCTTCTGCCCGCCGCCATTGTCGTGATTTATCTGCTGCGCGGTTTCGGGCGCTACTACTCAAGCATGATAATGCAGAAGATAGGCCAGATGACGGTGCGCGACATACGCAACGACCTCTATGGCCATATGCAACAGCTCTCCCTCTCCTTCTACCATCGGCACACCACCGGCAAGCTGGTGTCGCGCATCGTGAACGACGTGAACGTGATACAGGACACCATCTCCATCACGGTGTACGATCTCTTCCGCGAAACCTTCACCGCCATCACCCTGCTGGCGGTGCTGATCTACCGCGACCCGAAGCTCTCGCTGTTCGCCCTTGTCACCTTCCCCTTCGCCGCGATGCTGATCGGCAAGCTGGGACGGAAACTGCGGGCCATCAGCCGCAACACGCAGGAGCGGATGGCCGACCTCACCTCGCTGATGCACGAGGCGTTTTCGGGCGTGCGGGTGGTGAAGGCTTTTGGCATGGAGCGGTACGAGGTGGCGCGCTTCAAGGATCATAACGAAGGCTATTTCCACACCATGCTCAAAACGATACGGATAAACGAGCTTTCCTCACCGTTGCTGGAATTCATCGGCGCGTTCGGCGTGGGCGCCATCATCTGGTACGGCGGGATGCAGGTGATAGACGGCCAGAACACGGTGGGCGGCTTTTTTTCCTTTCTCACCGCGATGTTCATGATCTTCGCGCCGATCAATAAGCTGAGCCGCGTCTACAACAAAATCCAGCAGGCAATGGGGGCCGCCACGCGCGTATTTGAGATACTGGACACAACCACCGAGATCGCCGATGCCCCGGACGCAAAGCCGATCCCGCCGTTGGCGCGCGAAGTGCGGTTCGAAAACATATCGTTTGCCTACCAGACGGAGCCGGTGTTACGGCGGGTGGATCTCGCCGTTCCCGCCGGGGCCATCCTGGCCATCGTCGGCACCAGCGGCGCGGGAAAATCGACGCTGGTGGATCTCATCCCCCGCTTTTACGATCCGGTGGAGGGGCGGATTCTGTTCGACGGGGCCGACATCCGCTACGTCACGCTTGCCTCGCTGCGCGGCCAAATCGGCATCGTCACACAAGAGGTTTTCCTTTTCAACGACACGGTGCGCAACAACATCGCCTACGGCCACGCCGATATTCCCCACGAACGGATAGAAGCCGCCGCTCGCGCCGCCTACGCGCACGAATTCATCATGGAAATGCCGATGGGATATGAAACTATCATCGGCGAACGCGGCGCGCGGCTCAGCGGCGGCCAGCGCCAACGGATATCCATCGCCCGCGCCCTGCTGAAAAACCCGGCAATCCTCATTTTGGACGAAGCAACCTCGGCGCTGGACACCAAATCGGAGATTGAAGTGCAAAAGGCCCTTAATAACCTGATGCTAAACCGCACCACCTTCGTCATCGCCCACCGTCTCTCCACCATCAAAAACGCCCACACCATCATCGTGCTGGATAAGGGAAGCCTCGTGGAAAAAGGAACGCACCAAGAACTGCTGAACGCCGGAGGAGCCTACAAACGGGTTTACGAAATGCAGTTCACCCGGCACGACAACGCATCCGGGGAATAACCGTCTGCCATTCTGAGCCGATGGCGAAGAATCCCTTTCTTGTCATTCTGAGCGCGGCGAAAGGGAGCGCCGGAATAAATTCTCAATCCGGCGCGGGTATTCCCTTTAAGGGGAAGAATCCCTTTCCGGAAGGAGATCCTTCACCAGCCTTCGGCGGGTTCAGGATGACAACTCCGTCTGCTATACTTCCGCGATGGATCAAAAGGAAATCATCGAAGGGCTGAAACCGATCTGCCTGTGCAAAGGAATCAAGAAAAAAGTCTTCCTGAAACACCTCGCCGCCGGCATCCATACGCTGGAGGGGCTGCGCAAGGCGACCGGCGCGGGAAGCGGCAGCTGCGGCGGCAAGCGCTGCACCCCACGCATCCTCGACCTCATCAAAGAAACGGCGGAGAAATGGAAGGCTACTTGAGGGAGGCCATCTCTTCTTCCACCATCGCCATGAGCTGTCCCAGCATGTCCAGCGAGAAATCGAACTTCACCCCGGCCGCCGCGAACAGCTCCTTCGGCCCTTTCCCACCGCCCTGCGCCAACGCTTGCAAGTAGGCGTCCACCGCTTTCTTATGATCCTTTTTGTAGCCGCGGTAAATCTGCAACGCGCCAAGCTGCGCGATGGCGTATTCGATGTAGTAGAACGGCACCTCGAAGATGTGAAGCTGCCGGTGCCACGCGAATTTACGGATGTTGGGATCCAGTCCGCTCCAGTCCACCCCCGTCTCAAATCGTTTGGAAACCTCCAGCCATTTCGCGGCGCGCTCGTCGCGGGTGTGCCGCGGGTTGGTGTATATCCAGTGCTGAAAGGCGTCCACCGTGGCAACCCACGGAAAAATATCCGCCGTCCGTTCAAGCTGTTCGTACATGGCGCGCTTGGCGGAGGCCGGGTCATCGTAAAACACCGTCACATGGCCGTTGCCCAAAAGCTCTTGCGTCATGCTGGCCACCTCGGAAAACTCCATCGCGGCATGGCGGTACCAAATCAGCGGATCGCGGCGGCTTTGCAATGTATGGAAGGCGTGACCTCCTTCGTGAAGCAGCGTGGTCACATCGCCATGCACGCCTGCCGCGTTGGTGAAGATGAACGGTATCCGCCGCTCCTCGAACGTCGTTTGATAGCCCCCGGGGGCTTTACCGTCACGGCTGTCGAGATCCATCGCTTCGCCGATGGCGTTGAACATCGCCCCCAGCCGCCTATCGATTTTATCGAATATTTCGCCGGTGCCCCGCTGCAATTGCGATACTTCCTTGAACGGTTCCAGCGGCGGCCTTCCCAGCGGGTCGACGGCGGTATCCCAGGGCCGCAACGAGCCGAGCTTCATCTCGGCCTTGCGCTTTTCCATAATGCGGCGCACCAGCGGCACCGCCGCTTTTTCTATCGAATCGTGAAAGCGCAGACAATCGTCCGGTGTGTAATCGCGCAGTTTCGATTTGAATGAATAGGCGCGAAAATCCGGCAAACCCAGGTTATGGGCGTATTCATGGCGCGTTTTCACCATCTCGTCAAAGAGGGCGTCCAGCTTTTCCGCGTCCTCCAACCTCCGGGCGGCGGTGGCGCGCCATGCGCTTTCGCGAACCGCGCGGTCGGTTTGCAGTTGGTAGCGGGCCATTTGGGGCATCGTCCGTTTTTCGCCGTCGAACTCCACGCTCCATGAGCCGGTGATGGACTGGTACTGTTGCGACATCTCCGAAAGCTTCGTATCGAGCGGGATGTTCTTTTCTATAAACAGCTCAATGCTGACCCCGATCATGAGCGTCAGCCGTCCATAGCGCGCGGTATCAAGCTTGGCGCGGTGCGGCGAACCGTAAAACTTTTTATTAAGCGCGTCGCTCCACTCGGACAGCTTCGGCTGGATTTCGCGCACGAACTGAAGGTAGGCATCCGTCTTGGCCTTGCTTTTCGTATCGCAGGTCATGGCGACATAGCGGAGGTTGTAATCCTCACCCAGCGCCGCTTCCAGCTCGGAGTAATCTTCCAACCAATCTTGCAGCCCGCCAGCGGAATTCAGCGGACGCTCCAGCAAATGATCCACCCATGGCTTGATGGCGTCAACGCCGGTGACGGCGAATTCGGGCGGAAGAAATTTGCGTGTAAACGGTTTTAACAGTTCTTCTTTTGTGTAATTCATGGGATTGTATTTACCCTTTCCCGCGCGGGAAGGCAAGAACGCTTTTGACTGCCGCGCGCTTTTCCTTGATGAACGCGCCCAAGCGGCGCAACCCCTCGCGGATGTCTTTCACGCCGGTGGCATAGCTGAAACGCAGATGCCCCTCCCCCAAGCGGCCGAAATCGGCGCCGGGCGTGACGGCGACCCCCGCCTCATCTAAAATGCGAAACGCAAGCCGCTTTGAATCGGCATCCAAAAACACGCAGGAGGTGAGCACATAAAAAGCCCCCTGGGGCTCGGCCTTTACCGGGAAGCCGATCTTGCGCAACCCCTCCACCATCACCGTGCGGCGTTTGGCGTATTCCTTCCGCATCCTCTCCGCATCCTTCAACCCGTAACGCAACGCCGCCACCGCCGCCTCTTGCGATATCGCGCCGGGCGAAATCTGGAAGTTCTGCTGTACCTTCTGAATGGCGCGGATGTATTCGTGCGGGGCGATAACATACCCGATACGCCAGCCGGTCATGGCAAATCGTTTGGAAAAACCTCCGATGACGAAGGCGTTATCGGTGAATTCCAATATCGACCGGTCGCGCCCCACATACGAAAGGCCGTGATACACCTCGTCCGCCACGATGGTGATTCCAAGTTTTGCGATTCGCCGTAATTCCTCCGGCGGCAGCACCACGCCGGTCGGGTTGCCCGGTGAATTGATGAGCGCCGCCTTGGTCTTTTTCGTTAACGCCTTTTTTATCTTCGCGGCGGTCAGAATGAATCCCTCTTTCTCAAAGAGCGGCACAAACACCG
This sequence comes from Nitrospinales bacterium, assembly GCA_023248495.1. Taxonomy (GTDB): domain Bacteria; phylum Nitrospinota_A; class UBA7883; order JACRGQ01; family JACRGQ01; genus JACRGQ01. Next base: position 28,958 of record JAHFEK010000023.1, on the reverse strand, counting down.
GCCTGCCGTCCAAAAATGATACGTAGTTGGGGTAACAGGCATAATGCGGGTCGCCCATTATCACTTCGTCACCTTTGTTGAGCAGCGCGGCAAAGGTGAGGAAGAGCGCGGCGGATGAGCCGTTCGCCACCACCACCCGCTCTGTCTCCACCGCTACGCCATACTGCTTTTTGTGGAAGCGGCAGATTTCCTCGCGCAGCTCCATCGTGCCCAGCGACGGGGTGTATTTGGTCTTCCCCTCCTGAATGGCCCGGATGCCCGCGTCCGCCACCACCTTCGGGGTCTCGAAGTCCGGCTCGCCCAACTCGAACCGGATGATGCTCCGCCCGGCGCGCTGAAGCTCTTTGGCATGCTCCGCCACGTCCATCGCCATGAACGAGGTTATATCGCGCGACTTTTTCGACGCTTCGATGCGGGATAGGGTTTTCATTAAGGGCTAGTCAAGTTTGCCGAAATGATATGCCACAACGGCGGCGGCGGCGATGGCGGCCGTCTCGGCGCGCAGTATCAGCGGCCCAATCCCCGCCGAGATAAAACCACGCTCCTTCAGGAATGCAACTTCGTCTTCCGCGAAACCCGACTGGGGGCCGATAAGCGCCAGCACGCTTTTTGGATTTTTCGCGGCGGCCAACACCTCTTTTAATGGGCGGCTTTTTTCCTCTTCCCACAGAACAACGCGGAGGTCAGCCTCCGGCATCTCGTCCAGTTGCGCCGGTTCCGCCACCGGCATCAATGAGCTTCGCCCGCACTGTTTGCCCGCCTCGTGCGCTATTTTGCGCAGCCGTTCCAGCTTTGCGGGCGAAATTTCCATCCCCATCGAATAGCGGGTGACCACCGGCAGGAACCAGGTACAGCCAAGCTCCACCGCTTTTTGCACCGCGATCTCCAACACCGCCGCCTTGTTCAGCGACATTGCCAGCACCACCTCGGGAAGCCGCTTTTTCTCCCCCGGCAACTCTTCGCGCGCGGTGAGCGATACCTCGCCGCGGGTTATCCCCGTGATCTCGGCCCAAAAACTTTTGCAATCGTCATCGCAGACTTTCAGCCGGTCACCGGTCCGGTAACGCAACACGTCGTGGATATGTTTCGCATCCGGACCAGTGACGGTAAAATGCGCGCCGATGGCGAGGGTTCCCGCGATGGGCCAGATTCTCACCGCTCTATACCGCGCTTAGTGCGAGCCGTTGCCGTTACCGTTGGTGTCGCCCATATCGCCATGTTTGTACGCGCAAAGTGCGCTGCACATGGTGCAGACCGATTCGTCCTCGGGCTTGCTGCTGGCGCGGTAGGCCGCCGCTTTCGGCGGATAGATGGAGCCTTTGACCTGATAATCCCAGTCAAAGGTTTTGCGGGCGCGGGCCATTTTGTTATCCCACTCCATCGACCCCTTGATCCCCTTGCAGATGTCGGCGGCGTGACCGGCGATGCGGGCGGCAATCACCCCTTCCCGGATGTCATCGACGGACGGCAGGCGGAGGTGCTCGGCGGGCGTCACTACACAGAGGAAATCGGCCCCGGCGCGGGCGGCAATCGCCCCGCCGATAGCGGCGGTAATGTGATCGTAACCGGGAGCCACATCGGTGACCAGCGGCCCCAACACATAGAACGGCGTGTTGTGCGTAAGCCGTTTCATCAGGATGATGTTGGCCTCTATCTGATCCAGCGGCATGTGGCCCGGCCCTTCGATCATCACCTGCACCCCGGCGCGGCGCGCCCTATCAGCCAGTTCGCCCAGAATGATGGTCTCCTGCACCTGCGCGCGGTCGGTGGCGTCGGCCAGGCAGCCGGGACGCAGTCCGTCGCCCAGCGACAGCGTCATATCGTGCGCGCGGGCGATCTCCAGCAGGCGGTCATACTGCTCGTAGAGCGGGTTTTCCTGTTTGGTGTAACGTATCCATTTGGCGTGCAACGCGCCGCCGCGGCTGACGATGTCGAGCAGCCGCCCTTCGTTCTCTATCCGCTTCACCACTTCTTTGGTCACGCCACAGTGAACGGTGATGAAATCAACCCCATCCTTCGCGTGCTGCTCGATGGTTTTGAAAATATCCTCGGCATTTATTTCCGCCAGCGATTTTTTGCCGGAAATGTTTTCGCATGCCGCCTGGTAGATCGGCACGGTGCCGACCATCACGGACGAATTCTTGATGATTTCGCGGCGAATGGCGTGGATATCGCCGCCGGTGGAAAGATCCATCACCGCGTCGGCCCCCGCCTCGATTGCGGCACGGAGCTTTTCCAATTCCTCTTTCACATGCATTTCATCGGCGCTGGTGCCCAGGTTGGCGTTGGTCTTGGTGCGCATTTTTTGGCCGATGCCCTTGGCGTGGAAGAAGCGGCTGTTGTTGTGGGGTATCACCGCCACGCCGTCTTTTACCGCCTGGCGGACTTCTTCGGGGTGCAACCCTTCGTCGGCGGCCACCTGCTCCATTTGCGGGGTGATCTGTCCGTTATTCGCATATATCAATTGGGTGGACATCTAGTTTCCTTTCCGAAGTGCTCTCGTATTCAAAACGGCGGCAAATAAAACGCCCCGCGCTATTTTGCAATGATACACCACCTTGCGGCGTCACGCCACGCACCGGAGTACATTGCCAAAATCGGCAAAATGACGCATCGTAGACCTATATAACAAGGAGCGTACCATGAGAACAAGAAGCGTGGACAAAGTGATCCGGGGAAAGCGGGTGACCGACGGGGCGGGAGTGCGGCTGGTGCGCAGCCTCGGTTCGGAGGGGCTGGAGCAGCTTGATCCATTCCTTATGTTGGATGAATTCCGCAGCGACACCCCCGGCGACTACATCGCCGGTTTTCCGGATCACCCGCACCGGGGATTCGAGACCGTTACCTACATGCTGGCGGGGCTGATGGAACACACCGACAGCCACGGTCACTCCGGCATCCTCCGGGGTGGCGGCGGCGTGCAGTGGATGACCGCCGGGCGCGGCATAGTACATTCGGAAATGCCCAAGCAGAAAGACGGCCTTCTTTGGGGATTCCAGCTCTGGATCAACCTCCCCGCCGCAGACAAAATGATGCCGCCCCGGTACCAGAACATCGAGCCGGAGAATGTGCCGCTGGTGAAGCGTGCCGACGGCGCGTTGGTGCGCGTGATCGCCGGCGGGGCAGACGGCGCAACGGGGCCGGTGCGGGGGGTTGTTACCGCGCCGCTTTATCTGGATGTGACCCTGCCGCCAAACGGCGTATACGAGCATGAGCTGCCGCGCACGCACTCCGCGTTCGCCTATCTTTTTGAGGGAAGCGGCGACATTGGCGGCACGGCGGTGAAACAGACCGCGTTGGCGGCATTCGGCGGCGAGGGCGACGGCATACGCATTACGGCGGGGCCGGAGGGTGCGCGCTTCCTTCTGCTGGCGGCGAAAAAGCTGAACGAGCCGGTCGCCCGTTACGGCCCCTTTGTGATGAACACGCGCGAGGAACTGAAGCAGGCATTCGAAGACTACCGCGCCGGTAATTTTTAAAAAGGGCGCGGCTTCCCCTATGGGTAATTTGGGCGGCGGTTTGGTACCGCGGGTTTTAACCTTGTATCTGCGGTTGCCCCCAAAAGGGGGCAAGCCAACTTGGCCCTCGCGGGCCAACAACAGAAAACTTGTTGTACCGGCGCAAATTGCATCGCCATAATACGATACTTTCATGTTATTCTTTGGACGTTATCGAAGGAATTAACCCACTAATGGTAAAACAACTTTAGCCGAAAAATGCCGGCAATAGGCGGAGGGTGAAATGCGCTTTTTCATTATTGACGACAATGAAGACGTTGCGAAACTATTGACGCCCCTGCTTCAGCGGGCGGGGCACACGGTCAGTTACAACCAATCCCCCACGCAGGCGCTCAAGGAAGTGCCGGCGTTGCGCCCCGATTGCATTCTGCTCGATCTCATGATGCCGGAGATGGATGGATTCGAGCTGTGCAAACGGTTCCGCGAAATGCACGATCTTGCCGGAACAAAAATAATCATCCTGTCGGCCAAATCATACGATTTTGACAAACGACGCGCCAAGCAGCTGGGCGCCGACGGCTTTATCGTCAAGCCGTTCGACGTAAAAACATTTATTGGCGAAGTCGATAAAATATTCACTAAAAAACTCAGCCTCTCCTACTGGGGAACCCGCGGCACCTTGCCCGTGCCGGGACAAGGCTCCTTAAAATACGGCGGCAACACCTCGTGCGTCTCAATACAGGTGGATGACGAGCCGCTGATCATTTTCGACGCCGGCACCGGCATTAAAAAACTGTCGGATCACCTGATGACCACGGGCATCAAACGCCTGACCGCCAAAATATTCATCTCGCACCCCCATTGGGATCACATCAATGCATTCCCTTTTTTTGGCGCGCTCTTTATGGTGGGCAACGAAATCGAAGTGCTGGGACCCGCCCACAGCGGCACCTCGATGCGATCCGTCATCTCCTCCCAGATGGATGACATCTATTTTCCCGTCACCATCAGGGAATTCGGCGCACGGGTGTTCTTCCGCGATTTGCACGAAGAAAGCCTGGCCGTTGGCAAAATACAAGTCGACACCCTTCTTTTAAATCACCCCGGAAACTGTTTGGGGTACCGCGCCACCTACAACGGAAAAAGAATCTGCTACATCACCGACAATGAAATATTCCCCCCCGGCTCACCCAACCACGACCCCGACTTTGAAAAGCGGCTGGTGAACTTTATTCACGGAACCGACATCCTGATCGCCGATTCCACCTACCTCGATGAAGAGTATCCCAAAAAAACCGGCTGGGGCCATTCGTGCATCAGCGAGGTGGTGCGGATAGCCGATTTGGCCCAGGTCAAATCCCTGCACCTCTTCCACCACGACCCCGACCAGAACGACGCCATGATCGACCACAAACTGGAACAAGCCACGCGCAAGCTGAACCAAATGGGAAGTTCGGTCGAATGCGTATGCCCCGCCGAAGGGAGCCAGTTCGTTCTCTGATCTGCCTCATCACGCTCATCACCGGCGAAACCGGAGAAGGAGGGAAAAATGACTTCAAACAAAATGAAAGCGATCATATACACCAAATACGGTTCGCCGGATGTTCTACAGTTCACAGACGTGGCAAAACCCGTCCCCAAAGACAATGAAGTACTGGTAAAAGTTGTGGCGGCATCCGCCAATGCGGCCGACTGGCGCATGGTGAGGGCGGAGCCATTCCTGGTTCGCCTGTATGCCGGACTTCTCAAACCCACCAAGTACAACATACTTGGAGCCGACATAGCGGGACGGGTTGAAGCGGTGGGTAAGGACGTTAAACAATTCAAGGCGGGCGATGAAGTATTCGGGGACATATTCGCAAGCGGGTGGGGCGGATTTGCTGAGTATGTATGTACCGGCGAAAAGGAACTGGCGCTGAAACCGGCCAACATATTTTTTGAGGAAGCGGCGGCAGTGCCTTTGGCGGCGCTCACCGCGCTGCATGGCCTCCGCGATAAGGGAAAAATCAGGCCGGAACAAAAAGTTTTGATCAACGGCGCTTCCGGCGGCGTTGGCACCTTCGCGGTACAGATCGCCAAATCATTCGGGGCGGAAGTCACAGCCGTCTGCAGCACGGGGAATGTGGACATGGCGCGCTCGATTGGTGCGGATCATGTTATTGACTACACTAAAGAAGATTTCACAAAAAATGGACTGCGGTATGACCTGATCCTTGGCGTAAATGGCTATCATTCGATTTTCGATTACAGGCGGGCTTTGAATCCCGGCGGAATTTATGTCATGACCGGAGGCGGCACGGCTCAATTGTTCCAATCGCTGATCTTGGGGCCGTGGGTGTCAATGATCGGAAACAAGAGCATGGGTTCCCTGACATCAAAGCCAAACCAGAAGGATATGGTTTTTCTAAAAGAGCTTCTTGAGGCCGGAAAAGTTAAGCCTGTTATAGATCGGCGTTACCCGTTACATGAAGTTCCTGAGGCTCTACGCTATCTTGAAAAAGGGCACGCCAAGGGAAAAGTGGTAATCACCGTTGCATCCTAATACCTGACAACCAACCCAAAATATTAAAATCGTCAGAACGGGGTCACGCGGGGTATAGTGCCGCCGATGAATAACGTGTTTTCCATCGAAATAGAGAAGCTTGCCTTCGGCGGTGCGGGCGTGGGTCGCCACGAGGGGAAGATCGTTTTTGTGACGGGAGCCTTTCCCGGTGACCGTGTGTTGGCCCGCGTGACGAAAGAACAGCCCCGTTTCATCGAAGCGGATGTGGCGAAGGTGGAAACCCCTTCGCCCTTGCGGCGCGCGCCAGCCTGCCCCTTTGTGGACGATTGCGGCGGCTGTCCCTGGATGGCGCTCGGCTATGAGGCGCAACTCGCCGCCAAGCAGGCCATCGTCGGTGAACAGTTCATGCACATCGCCAAACTCAAAGCCGAAGTATCCCCCTGCGTTCCGTCGCTGGCGGAACTTGGCTACCGCAGCCGGATAAAGCTTCACGCGGACATCGGCGGGGGCAGCCTGCTGCTGGGCTATCACCGGGCACGGACAAACGACATAGTGAATATCGGCCGCTGTGCGGTGGCGAATGATGGCATCAACCGGGTGATCGGCGAACTGCGCGCTTTTCTGGAGACGCATCGCGCGGACGTACCCGCCATCGAAGAAATCGTCATAGAGACCGGCTACCCCGCGGCGAAAGCGCGCCTGCGGCTGGCGATGCGCAAAATGCCGGCGCACGCGTTCGCCGAAGCGATGCTGGACGCGATACCCGGCGCGTCGGGTCTTTCCATCGCGTCGGGTCTTTCCATCGCGTCGGGAAACGATCTGGGGGTTTACGGCGAAGACATTCTCTCAGTTAATATCGGCGGCGGCATCGAGCTGGAGTATGGCCCCACCGTTTTTTCCCAGGTAAATCCCGGCGGAAACCGGCTCCTTGTGGAAAAAACCAAAAAACTGGCTGCCCCGGCGAAGGGAAAAACCGCGCTCGACCTCTACTGCGGTATGGGAAACCTCGCTTTCCCGTTGGCCGCCTCGGGAATGAACGTTACCGGCGTGGAACACTCCCGCTTCGCCATCGAGGATGCCGGGAAAAACGCCATGCGTCTCAATCTGCCGGCGGAGTTTATACCGGGGGATGCCATCCGCAACGTCCAGCGGATGACGCGGGAAAAACGCACGTTCGACACCGTGCTGCTTGATCCGCCCCGCAGCGGCGCGAAAGGGATAGGCCGGTGGCTGAAGCTTTTGGCGAAAGAACGGGTGGTCTACGTATCGTGCAACCCGCCGTCGCTGGCGCGCGACGCGAAGGACATCTGCGATAACGGTTTTCAGCTGATCTCCGCCCATCCGCTCGACATGTTCCCAAACACCTTCCACGTAGAAACCCTCGCCCTCTTCGAACGCCGGTAAGCCCCAATTCCATTAAATCGTTAAATGTTGAAGAAAGCAGCCACTGGAAACTTCATGACTTATGTTACAGAAAACAAAATAGTCATTTAAAAACAAGCGGTTGAGCCTTTACCTAATTTCCCGACCCTACTTGAATAATAGGGATACTGTGGATAAAATGGAATGAGAGAATTAAACAGCAGTCCGCGTTTTCGCGGGAAAGGAAAAATCATGGAAGTGAAAGAGCAAGTAGAACAGGTTTTGGAATCGATACGCCCGGCGCTCATGGCCGATGGCGGTAACGTGGAACTGGTGGATGTGCAGGAAGGCATCGTTTCCGTCCGCTTGGTGGGCGCATGCGGCGCATGTCCCTCCTCCACCTACACGCTGAAGCTTGGCATTGAGCGGGCCTTGGTGGAAAAGGTCGCGGGCATTACCTCCGTCGAGCAGGTGTTTTGAAATCCTTTCCTATAACTCTGTTGCGTAAGCCGCGCCGCCTTCTGCTGGCGGCGCTGGCGGTGACGCTGGGATACGGCGCGGCGCTCTCGCTGCATCCCCACGGTCACTTCGATGCGGAAGCTTCGGCCCCCGAAAGCGCGCCGGCCCCGGAGTTGACGCTCAACCGTTTGAGCGGCGGCACGGCGCATCTTAGCGATTACCGGGGGAAATGGGTTCTGCTGAATTTTTGGGCCACATGGTGCTCCCCTTGCGTTGCGGAAATGCCCTCGATGGAGGAGTTCTCGCAAAAATTCAAGGCGAAAAACGTAGTCGTTTTGGCGGTTTCGGTGGATCGTGGCGGCCCCGACAAAGTGAAAAGATTCGTGAAACAGTATGGACTTACTTTCGAGATATTCCACGACCCCGACAGCGACTCCTCCAACAAATACGGGATCAGTTCGCTGCCTTCCACTTTCATCATCAACCCCAAGGGGGATATCGTTTCACAGGCGGAAGGGATGCGGGAGTGGAACGACCCGGAAGTCGTCGCCTATATCAACGACCTGTTGAAGCGGAAGAAATAGGCGCCACGGCGCCATGAAACACTGCCGCGTTGTCACCTCGTGGCCCCTCGAGGGGGGACTGGGCAGCGGCACGGCGGCGGTGGCGAACGGCGTTATCGTTGCGTTACGGCAACGCGGCGTTGGGGTGGAAACGCTCGAGTTCGCCGAATCCACCGAAAACTATCTCCTCACCACCGTCCAGCGGCTGGCGTTCGGCTATCGCATCGGGCGCGGCATGAACCGCCGTGAACCGATGCCGAATGTGGCCTTCGACCAAGACGGATTCTTCTTCCCCGCCAACGTGCCGCACACCTGCATGTTGCAGGCGATGTACGCCGACATCATCCGCTTCGAGCGCGGCCTGATAGGCGGGGCCGTGCGCCTGCTGGCGCGGATGGAGCGGCGCACCGCGGAAAAAGCGGCGGCGGTTTTCGTGTCAAGCGAGTACACCGCCCGCAAAGCGGCGCAGTTATACGCCCTGCCCGCCGCGAAAATACGGGTGATGAGCAACGGGCTGTTCCTTGACGATTGGCGCCGGTGGCTGAACGCCGCGCCCCCCCGGACGGATGCGCGCCCCACCCTGCTCTGCGTGGCGCGCCTTTACCGCCGCAAAAGCGTCGACCGCCTTATCGCAGACGCGTGGCCGCTGGTGCTGGGTAAAATTCCGGAGGCGCGGCTGCTGGTGGCGGGGAACGGGCTGGAATTCGAGCGGCTTCGCGCGTTGGTGCGTGAGCGGGGGCTAACATCGTCGGTGGAGATGCTGGGGCATATCCCCGCTGGCGCCCCGCTGGCCCCTTTGTATCGCGCCGCCGATGTGTTCTGCCTGCCGAGCATGCAGGAAAATTTTGGGGTGGTGCTGCTGGAGGCGATGGCCGCTGGGTTGCCGATCGCGGCCTTCCGCGCCGGGGCGGTGCCGGAGGTGTCGCGCGACGGGTCGGAGGCGCTGCTGGCGGAGGCGGACGATTTTCCCGCTCTGGCCGAACGTATCGCGCACCTGCTGCAAAATGCCGGGGAGGGGCGGCGGCTCGGCGCGGCGGGAATGGAACGGGTGGAACGGCATTACCGCTGGGAACGGGTGATCGAACCGCTGGCTGATTGGCTCGCCCAATGTCAATTTTAGGATGGAATCATTCAAACTGAGACCCCGCCTGCCGGCGCGGTGACCGCCGAAAAAGAAAAACGCGGGGTTGACGCGCGGGCATGGCGGCAATTAAACTAAGCCCTCTATGAAAAACAAAAAAATCGAACGGGCCATTCTCTCTGTATCAGATAAAACCGGACTTATCGATCTGGCGCGCGCGCTCCGGGACGCGGGGGTCGAAATCCTTTCCACGGGCGGCACCGCCAAATCGCTGTCCGACGCCGGCATCCCAGTGGTAGCGGTATCCGACCACACCGGATCGCCGGAGATCATGGACGGACGCGTGAAGACGCTGCACCCGAAAATCCACGGCGGCATTTTGGGGCGGCGCGGCGTACCGGCCCACATGGAGGCCATGAAACAAAACGGCATCAAGCCGATAGATATGGTGGTCGTGAACCTTTACCCGTTTGAACAAACCATCGCCAAAGCGGGCGTTCCCGACGAAGAGGCGATCGGGAATATCGACATCGGCGGCCCATCGATGATACGCTCCTCGGCAAAAAACCACGAAGACGTGGTCATCGTCGTCGATCCGGCGGACTACCCGATGATTATCGACGCCATCCGCGCCGGACGGGAAATCACCCTCGCGGAACGCCGCGCCCTCGCCGCCAAGGCGTTCGCCCGCACCAGCGCCTACGATAACGCCATCACCACCTACCTCTCCGGCGCGAAACAGCCCGATTCGCTGAAGCTGGAATATAAAAAAATACAGGAACTGCGTTACGGCGAGAACCCGCACCAGAACGCCGGGTTTTACACCACGGCGGAAGATACCATCTACACCGGCGAGAACCAGCTTTGGGGCAAAGAACTTTCGTACAACAACATCCTCGACATCTCGGCGGCGCTCGGCCTCACCCGCGAATTCAAAAAGGGGCATAGCGCCATTATCATCAAGCACACCAACCCCTGCGGCGCGGCGGTGGACGCCGATCAACTGACCGCTTACAAAAAAGCCTATGCCTGCGATACCGCCTCGGCGTTCGGCTCCATCCTCGGGTTTAACAGCACGCTGACCGCCGCCACCGCCGAAGAGATCGGCAAGACCTTTGTCGAAGCGGTGGTCGCGCCGGATTACGAACCGAAGGCGCTGGAAATCCTCAAATCGAAAAAGAACATCCGCATCATCCAGCCGAAGAATTTTCAGACCCCTTACGCAACGTACATCCGCAGCGTCATCGGCGGCCTGCTGGTGCAGGGGGTGGACAACCAGCTCCTCGACGAAAAGAATTTGCGGGTGGTTTCCAAACGCCAGCCGACGCCGAAAGAGATGGAAGACCTGCTCTTCGCCTGGACGGTGGCCAAGCATGTGAAATCAAACGCCATCATTTTTGTCCGCGACGGCGTGACCGTCGGCGTGGGGGCGGGACAGATGAGCCGCGTCGACAGCACCAAAATCGCCGTCAGCAAGGCGCAAAGCCCCGTTAAAGGGTGCGTGATGTCGTCGGACGCGTTCTTCCCTTTCCGCGACGGCATCGACGCGGCGGGCAAAGAAGGCATCAGCGCCGTGATATCGCCCGGCGGCAGCATGCGTGACGAGGAAGTGATCGCCGCCGCCGACGAACACGGCATGGCGATGGTCTTCACCGGCATGCGCCATTTCTACCATTAAGGAAACTCCATGCTTGTCATTCTGAGCATGACGAAGAACCTCTTTCCGGAAAGTGATCCTTCGCCTTCGGCTCAGGATGACATGTGGCCGCTGGCTCTTCTTCAGGATGACCGGTGGGTTTTTCAACAACCTGCTATAATCGCGCAGATATGAATTTCCAAGACATAGTTCAGACGCTGCAATCCTTCTGGGCCAAAAAGGGCTGTTTGGTGATGCAACCGATAGACTCCGAAGTGGGGGCAGGCACGTTCCACCCCGCCACCTTCCTGCGCGTGCTGGGGCCGGAGCCGTGGAAGGCCGCCTATGTGCAGCCGAGCCGCCGCCCCACCGACGGGCGCTACGGCAAAAATCCGAACCGACTGCAGCACTACTACCAGTTTCAGGCGATTTTAAAACCGTCGCCGCTCGACGTGCAGGAGCTGTACCTCGAATCGCTGCAAACGCTCGGCATCGACCTCAAGGCGCACGACATCCGCTTTGTGGAAGACGACTGGGAATCCCCCACCCTTGGCGCGTGGGGGCTTGGCTGGGAGGTCTGGCTCGACGGCATGGAGATCACCCAGTTCACCTATTTCCAGCAGGTGGGCGGCATCGACCTCAAGCCGGTCTCCGCCGAGATTACCTACGGGCTGGAGCGTATCGCCATGTACCTCCAGAACAGGGATTCGGTCTACGACCTGCAATGGAACAGTGCGGTGAAATACGGCGAGATTTTTTTGGCCGACGAAGAGCAGTTCAGCAAATACAATTTCGAGCTTTCCAACGCAGCCGCCAACGCCTTGCTGTTCGACAGCCTGGAAGCGGAGGTAAACAAGCTGCTGGAGGCCGGGGTGCCGCTGCCGGCATACAACATGGTTTTGAAATGTTCGCACGCCTTCAACATGCTGGATGCGCGCGGCGCGATCAGCGTGGCGGAGCGAACCACCTACATCGCCCGTGTGCGGAAACTGGCCGGCAAATGCGCCCGCGCCTATCTGGAGTGGCGCGAATCGCTCGGTTTCCCGTTACTGAAGAAGGGGGCGTAGGTCCCCCCCTCATTCCATCGCGGCGGCGATTTCGGCGCGGGTAAGTCCGCCTTTCACAAAGGCGTTGCCGATACGGTCATACACCACCAGCCGCCATGCGCCGGAGATAATCTTTTTGTCGTGCTCCATCCCCGCGATCACTGCGCCGGCGGAAAGATATTTGGGAAGGCGCGTTGGCAATCCGTAAGCGGCGATAAGCCGCTTCACCCGTTCGGCGGTTTTTTGCGGAATAAGCCCCAGGCTATACGAAAGGCGTCCGGCCATCACCATGCCGATGGCGACCGCCTCGCCATGCTTTATCCGTTTATAATCCAGCGCCGTCTCTATGCCGTGGGCGAAGGTGTGGCCGAAATTGAGAATGGCGCGGACATCCGCCTCCCGCTCATCCGCCGCCACCACCGCCGCCTTGCAGGCGCACGATTTGCGTATGACCGTTTCCAGCGCGCCGGTCTTGCGGGCCGACACATCCTTCACATGGTCTTCCAGCCAGGCGAAAAAACGCGCGTCGCGGATAACGCCGTACTTTATTACCTCCGCCATGCCGCAGCGGTACTCCCGCTCCGGCAGCGTTTTGAGCGCCGACAGGTCGCAGAGGACCAGGCGTGGCTGATAAAACGCGCCGACGATATTCTTGCCGCCCGGGTAATCGATGCCGGTTTTCCCCCCCACCGAGCTGTCCACTTGCGCAAGGAGCGTGGTGGGAAACTGAACGAAATCAATACCGCGCATATAGGTAGAGGCGGCAAACCCGGCCATGTCCCCCACCACCCCTCCGCCAAGGGCGAGGATGGCGTCGGCACGGTCGCAGTGGGCGCCTATAAGCCCGTCGTAGATACGGGCGAGGTGCTTTATGGTCTTGTATTGCTCCCCGTCGGGCAGCGTGATGACAAACGGTTTAAAGCCGGCCTTTCGAAGAAGCCGGAGGGTCTTTGCCGCATAGATTTTCGCCACCGTGGGATTGGTGACAACTGCAATCTTTTTGCCTTTTAAAAAACGCGGAAGAGCGGCGGCTCCCTCTTTAAAGACACCGTCCCCAATAAGAATAGGATACGATCGCTCGCCAAGATCAACACGCAAGGAAATCAAAATGCGGGCGGCCCTTACGGAAGTATCTGTATCGGTATCGTTAAGCTCTTATCCTCAACGTTGGCGTTGATATAGGTAACCGTCCCGCCAGCCCCGGTAATCGTGTAGGAAGTATTGGCACGGCCGGTTGAGTTTATGACCACACTGGCCGCGGTGGTCGATGAACCTGAATAATTCACGGTCACCGGCGTAACCGTGCCATTAATCGCCGTGTCGGCGGCGTTCGCCACCCGCACACTCAAGACAACAGTCCCCGACTTCTGCACTGCCGCGGGATGGACTTCAAGGGTGAAGTAATAATTGCCCGGCGTTGTCGGGCCGGCCGGACCCACCTTTCGGGTATTGCTATCGGCCGATTGGCCACAGCCGCCAGCCGCTAAAAAAGCCGTGCCAACCAACGCCACCAGCGCCGTTCTAAATGCTTTGCTCAACATCCCCCATCCCTCCTTACAGAATCTTCGGGGTTATGAATATCAGCAGTTCTTCGCCGCTGTCGGCGTTGACTTTCCCCTTGAACAGCCAGCCAATAACGGGGATTTTGGAGAAAAACGGAACGCCCGATTCGGTTTCGTTCTTCACTTCCTTGAAAAGGCCGCCAATGACGGTGGTATCACCATCCTTGATCAGCACTTCCGTTTTGGCGTGCTTGGTGAGAATAGGCGGCGGCGAGTTCGGAAGCTGGTTAGCAAAGTCGGCTTCGTCCTTGTTCGCCTCGATTTCCAGCCGTATGAAGTTGTCCGGCGTAATGTGCGGCGTCACCTTCAATTTGAGAGTGGCCTTTTTGAATTCCGTCTTGGTGCCATCGGCGGATGTGGTCTGAAAGGGAATTTCGCTGCCGCTTTCGATGAGCGCTTCAATATTGTTCATGGTTGATATTTTCGGCATGGAGAGTATGCGGCCCTTGCCTTCGTTCTGGAGGGACATCAATTGCATGTCGAGCAGGGCGGTGCTGTCCACGCTGCCGAGCTTGAGCCCCAGTGTGCCGGTAACGGCGCTGGTTCCGGTGTTCACGATGCTCCCGGCAGCCGTGCTGCCGGCCCCGCCGGCGCCCACTCCGCTAAGACCGATGGTGGCGGGAAACCCGCTGCCGCTGCCGGCGTTGTAATTGCCGCCCCACTTGATGCCCAATTCACGGGCGAACTTATGATTCACTTCCACAATGCGGGCCTCTATGAGCACCTGCTGCGTCCGCTTATCCAGCGTTTCAATAAGCTTTTCCATTTCCACCAGCCGGTCGCGGCTGTCCTGAATGATCAGCGTGTTGGTTCGTTCGTTCACGTCGATGCTGCCGCGCGCGCTGGCAATCGTCTTGAGATTGTCCTTCAGCTTCAGGGCGGTCTCATAGTTGATTTGGAACACTTTGAGGTAGAGCACCTCTGACTTGACGCTGGCCTGCTGGTTGGCGGCGGTCGCCTCTTTTTCCTTGTTCAGTTCGTCGGCGGTGGAAACGCGTATGATATTTCCGTTTTTCACCATCGCGAGTTTGTTGTTTTTCAGGATGGTCTCAAGGGCGAGATCCCACGGCACATCAATCAGCTTCATGGTGACCTTGCCCTTGACAGTGTCGGACGTGATAACGTTCATGCCGCTCACGTCGGCGATAATCCGCAGGATGTTGTGGATGTCGGCGTCCTGAAAATCAAGCGAGATTTTCTGCCCCATGTAGTCGGCGGGGAGTTTCTCCTTCGTGGCGGAGACATCGGTTGGTTTCTTTGCGCCTGCCTTTACTTCGGATGCGGTGGCCAACACCGCGTCCGGGCCGATGTCGAAATAGATGGCGCCATTCTTCTCAAACACGTTGGATGAGGTGAATTGGGTGAGGTTGGCGATCACCTTGACCGATGCGGGCCGGGTGGTAAATTGAAAAATCGCCACGTTTTTCACCAGGCTTTCCGGCGTGTCCACGCTGAGCAATTTTTCGTTCGATTTGCGTACCTTGGCGTTTTGAATATCGAGGGAAATGCGGTTCATTTCGCGGCGGCGGGTCATTTCAAAGCGCGGCTTGGCTCCTTTATAGGAAATAACCAAGCGGGCCATCCCCTGCACATCCCGCAGATCAACATCCGTAATCTCGGTCTGGCCCGGCTCTAATGCCATGTCGGCCTCGGCGACCGTCTGAGCCGCCTCGGCGGTGTAGGGATTGATATCCACCACGATTTTTTTATCACTAATCCGGCTTACCTTGTACAACACCGCTTCTTTAAGGAATATTTCGATGCGTGAATTGCCCGGCTTCGGGAAGTATTGCGGCTGAACCTGCCACACGACCCCCTTGGGCACTTCGATGGGCGCGGTGAAGGCCGAAGAATCGGCATCCGGAATATCAACCACAAGCCGCTTTGGATTTTCAAGCTTGTAAACGGTGTATTGCAGTTTCCCGCTCCCTTCGATAGAAAGCTCCACACCGCCTTCATGCGCCACCGGCATGATATTCGTGATAAAAATGCCCCCCTCGGGCAATACCCCGACGGGCCCCGAGTGATCTCCCGAAGCGCAGGCGTAGACCGCCAGCGTCAGGGCGAAAGCCGTAAAGATTCTCCAGCCTGTTCTCATAAGCCCCCTACTCTTCCTCTTTGAGTTTCAATTCCATCTCTTTTACGCTAAATTCCCCTCGCGGATTGGGATATTTTTCGGCGACTAAAATCCGCGTTGCCGTAATCTTGGTGATTTTTCCGCAACGGCGCCCGACGAACATTCCCGCTTTCAACGTGTAACCGTTCCCATTGGGCGCTTCCACCAGCGCATAATAGGTGTTGTTCGCATTTACCATGCCGACCAGCTTGAATGCAAAGAGGTCGAACCCTTCCAGAAATTGCCGCGGCCGGCCCGGATCGCACATGCGGGAAGCCTCCGCCGCGGATGCCGCCTCCCCGGGAGCCGTTTCAACAATAAGCGATTCAAAAGGGTCGCGCTTGTTGGCATAACTATAGCCCGCTTTGCGGATACTTGATTCTTTCTCTTCTGCGGCCCGCAGATCGGCCGCCAGTTTATCTTCGGCCTCCTTGCGCTCAAGGCGCAATTTCGGCAGTTGCACACGGTCGCTGGCGGACAGCTTCACGAGACGCCACTTCCGGTCATCATCCTTAACCCATGTTTCACCGGTTATTTGGCTGGTCACTATTTTTTTGTCCAACACCTGTTTCCGGGCATAAGCGACTTCAGCCAGGGCATCTTTAATTTTGATACTGATGATTTCGCTCATGTAACCGGGACGCTTAATGCCAAACTCGTCCACCGCCGAATTATAATCCATGCCGGCATCGTTAAATTTGCGGGAGATGAGACCGCTCACGTCGGCCTTGTTCCCCGCGGCGAGATCGGCGGAAAACTGCTTGAACGCCTCGCGCAACATCTGTTCGTCTTTGCCGGAACCCGCCATGAGGTAAAACAGAACCGCTGCCGCCAGCGCGATGCCCACGATGGCGATGATCATGATCGTCTTTTTCTTGTCCATGGTTAATGCGCCGCCGCTGGTGTTTGCGCCGCCGGCTGAGCCTTTGCCGCCGCGTTGGCCGGGGGTGGCGTGTCGATCTTCGTTTCAAGGAAACGGAAGGTCACCGCTTTACACCGGACTTCCACCGGCGTCCCTTTGATCCGCGCTCCCTTCATTTTGTTGCCGGATTTGCCAATCTCAATATTGGTGATCGTCACGATGCGGGGCATGTGTGCCACCTTGTCAAAGAAATCCACCACGTTGTGGAAGCTGCCCACAATACTTAAATCAACCGGCACTTCGGCATAGAAATCCTTTTCCGCCTCAGGCAACGGGTTGAAGAGCTGGAACTGGAGCCCGCTTTGCGCGCCCAAATTGGATATTTGATCCAAAAGATCCGGGATCTCCTTTTTTTCGGGGAGCTGGCGGCGGATCATCGCGAGTTGGCCGTCCAACTCGGAGATTTTCTTTTCAAATTCAGGCAACCGGCGCTCCAGGGCTTCTTTAACCTGTACATCCTTCTGGGCCTTTAACAGTTCTTCCCGCACCGTGTCGGTCTCGGCCATAGTGCCGCTGATAAGCAGGAAATAAAATGCGGCGATCACCGCCAACGGCATGCCCGCCACAACGCCCCAGCGAACCTTGAGCGGTATCCCCGTAAGGCTGCCGTAAGGTATCTTTGAGAAAACCTTTTCCTGTAAATTTTCAATATCCATGTATTCTACTTTTTGGGCCCGGCCGCGGCCGCTCCGGGGCCTGCCGCCACGGATTTTGTATCATCAAGTTTTTTCACGGATTCCCATCCGCAATTCAGGGTAAAGCTCTTGACCTCTTCGCCTTTAATAACCTCGCTCGTGATAGGACCCAATTCCACATCGGAAAAGTTTGGCGATGCCTCCATCAAGCGCATCAGATCGGCTATCGCGGAATTCGATAAACTATAGCCCGATACATTGATGGTAACATCGCGCTGGCTGATCTTTGACAACCAGACATCGGATGGCAATATCATATTGAGGTCGTCCAGGAAAAGACGAGGCCCCACTTTCCGCGTCTCCAACTTTTTAATCGCCTCTAGAATCTGCTCGCGGCGCAGCTTTTTCTTTTCAAACTCTTCGATCCGCAAGGCAACCTGTTCCAGCCGTTGCAACTTCGCCTTTTCGCCTTCAAGCTGGTTCTGCACTTCCTCCTTAGCGGCGCTGGCATGATTGGCCCACCAACCCACAAGGATGAGGGATAAGACTATCCCGGCAAGAACCGACATCACTTGCCGCTGAACGGTAAGCTGATCTTTCGGTATTCTTACGATTATTAGATTTATCTTAATCATTTATCGTTTATCGACCTCAACGCCAAACCAACAGGAATAGCTGCAATGGGCCCCATAGCTTCAATATACTGTTCATCAAAGTTCTTGCTGTTGCAATAAACGTTCCTAAATGAATTCACAACCTCAACTTCCATTTTAAGATTCTGATGTATCAAAAGATCTATCCCTTCCAATAGGCAGCTTCCCCCGGAAAGATAGACCTTGGACACCTTCATATCCGACGTTTTCTCATACATATCAAAGGTTTTGCGTAACTCGCCACAGATAAATTCAACTGCGTCTTTCACCTGCGCAATGATGTCCGCGCGGTTCATCTCTCGGGGAATCATACCGAGCTTGATCTTTTCGGCCTCTTTGAACCCTATCGACATATTTTTCTGAATTTCCTCAGAAATCGTAGACCCGCCTATCGTGATATCCCGGCTAAAGGCGGTAACCCCCGCTTCCATTATATTAATGTTGGTCATGGATCCGCCGATATTAACCAATGCAATGGCCGCGTCCCTATCGACCTCGTAATTCAACTCGAAGGCATTCTCTAAAGCAAAGGCCGAAAGATCGACAACTTTTACCTTCATGCCAATCTCTTTGAACACATCCGTATATTTTTGAATTACCTCTTTGCGAACCGCAACGATGATAACATCCATCTGACGTTCCTCGTTGGTCGCCCCCTTCTCCACGGGAACTTCCCCTTCTGCTTTTACAATGGCGAAATCAAGATGCACCTCGTCAATATCAAAAGGAATGTACTGCTCCGCCTCTTCGCGGATCATCTCAATAAGCTCTTCTTCTGACATCAACGGCACCGAGATTTTTTTGATAATGACCGACTGGCCGGAAATGCCTATCACGGCGTTTTTATTCTTGATTTTTTCGGACTTCAAAAGATTGCGCAACGCGTCGGCGAGCGCCTGCGGATTCTCAAGCTCCCCGTCCAGCACCGTGTCTTCCGGAAGCTGGATCATCCCGAAATTCACCAGTTCAAATCCTTTGCGCCCCTTTTTCAACTGGGCAAGCTTTACGCTGTGGGCGCCAATATCAAGCGCCACCAGTGGCTGAGAGGATGAAAAAAACATGGCTGTCCGCTGCTCCTATTTTTTAATTATTCCTCATCGTTAAACACTTCGGTGCGGTACTCAAGTCCCAAACCAAGAGCAACAAGAATTTTCCGTTTTGTATCCAGCCGGCAGATGTGCCCTTTTTCTATCCGGTCAATCGTCTGAACAGAAAGACCGGTCTTGCGCGCAAGTTCCGCCTTGCTCATCATCTTGTCTTCGCGGATTTTTTTTACTTTGTTGCCGGGGCTAACCACAACACAACTCCTCCAAACGCCAGAGACTTCGAATTATCCTCCTCAGGATCCCTCTACTTAATTCCAGCAAATTATAGTAATTAAAACCCTCTTTGTCAATATAATGTTTGAATTTCCAATAATTACACTATACTTATAGTAATTAGTTGTAATTTACACCTATAATACACTCCTGTAACCGCAGCGCACTCCCTTTCGGAAGAGTAACGGGAAAATGCATAATTTCTTTTGATTTTCTTTCATCAAGGCTTGCCGCATCTGGTAATATCAACTGATTATGAAGGTGGGCATTCTTACTGGGGGTGGCGACTGTCCCGGACTCAACGCGGTTATTCGATCCGCAGTGAAAACGGCGCAGGAATGTTATCACTGGGACATGATCGGATTTCTTAACGGCTACAAAGGGCTGATAGAAAATAAATCCCGGCCGCTCACGGGCGACAACGTCGGCGGCCTTCTGTTGCGGGGCGGCACCATCATAGGCACCTCAAACCGCGACAACCCTTACAAGTACATTGAAACGATCGGCGGCAAGAAAATTACGCACGATGTTTCCGACCGGGTGGTGGACACCTACAAAAGCAACGACCTCGACGCCCTGATTATCATCGGGGGGGACGGCACGCTTTCCACCGCGCTTCAGCTTAAAAAGGAAAAGGGGCTCAACATTATCGGCGTCCCCAAAACCATCGACAACGATCTCTCCGCCACCGACTATACATTCGGATTCGATACCGCCGTCGGCATTGTCACCGATGCGGTGGACCGGATCCAAACTACCGCCGAGGCGCATGACCGCGCCATGGTGGTGGAGGTAATGGGGCGCGACACCGGCTGGATCGCCCTTTATAGCGGCCTCGCCAGCGGCGCGCACATCATTTTGATTCCAGAAATACCCTACACCATGGAAAAAGTCTGCCAGAAGATTTACGAACGCAAAGGCAAAGGCCGGCACTTCTCCATCATCATTGTCGCCGAAGGGGCCAAGCCGGTGGGCGGCCACGTGACCATCAAAAGAATGGTGGACGACCCAACCATGGGCGCACGCTACGGCGGCGTGGCCAACGTGGTAGCCGACCAGATAGAAGCCACCACCGGCATTGAAACCCGCACAGTGGTGCTGGGACATGTGCAACGCGGCGGCAAACCATCCGCCTTCGACCGCGTGCTCTGCACCCGCCTCGGCGTGGAAGCGGTGCACATGATACACCGCAAGGAATTCGGCATGATGGCATGTCTCCGCACGCCGTACATCAAGGCGGTGCCGCTGGAAGAAGCGGCGAAAAACCGCAAAGTCTCGCCCGACGACCAGGTTATCGTGGCCGCGCGCTCAACGGGGATTTCGTTCGGCGACTAAGCGATGTCACTGCTTGCACAGGCCGCCGCCACCGAAATCTCCACCATTCTTGAAGTAATCGAATTTGAAATAGCCGAAAAGGGGCCCGGCGGCGAACCGCTCTCCAACTATTTTTGCATCAACGTCAACAAAGTGCGCGAGGTGATCGTCACCCCCGCCATCGCCCACTCCTCGCGCGAACACCCCGCGCTGGAAGGGGTCATCGACCTGCGCGGCGATGTGATACCGGTCATCAACCTCCCCCGCTGGCTGGGAAAATGGGAGCCGGATTACCGCTATGACCGCATCATCGTGGCGGAATTCAACATGCTCCGCGCCGGCTTCATGGTGAGCCGCGTGCACCGCATACACCGGATACCGTTCGACCAGCTCTCCCCCCCCACCTCGTTCATGAAGCAGGGAAAGCAGCTCGCCGCCACCGGCCTGTACCGCAACGCGGGGCGCATCGTGATGATGCTCGATCTCGAAAAGCTGCTCTCCGACATAGACCCCGATACGATGGAAGACGGCGGCGCTATCGAGCCGGCCCCCGTGCCGGGCCGCACCGTGATGGTGGTGGACGACAGCGGCCTGACCCGCGGCATCATGGAAACGGCGTTCAGGGAATCCGGCTACGAGGTGATGACCGCCACCAACGGCGTGGACGCGATACGCGAGTTGGAGGAGATCCAACGGCAGGCGGCGTCATTCAAGCGGCCGCTCGCCGACTACATCAACGCCGTCACCGTGGATGTGGAGATGCCGATGATGGATGGGATACACCTCGCCCGCATCCTGAAGGCGGACAAGCGGTTCGACGGCCTCAAGATAATCGTCTACTCCAGCATGGCCACGCCGGAACGGATCGCGCAATGGAAAACGCTCGGCGTGGACGACGCGGTGGGCAAACCGCAGGTGACCCAGCTCATCCAAAAAGTGAACGCCCTCTCCTCCCCCTGATCCCCTCTCCGGATGTCATCCCCGCGAAGGCGGGGATCCAGAAAGGGAGGCGCGGGATGGATTTTTTCAATCCGCGCCGGGTATCCCCTTCAAGGGGAAACAGTATCAAAGCTCTCCCCCTTCCCCGCTCCCGAATTCGGTCAAAAAGCGCTTCTTTCAATTTCTCCTAATTCTCCAATCACGCCAAAGCCTCCAAATCCCCCAAATCCGCCGGACTTTTCCCGCCAATTCCCCCAACCGCGCCACCGGCTCCAATTCCACCAATTTCCCCATCCGCACTTGCCCCCGCCGCGCGAATCGGGGGTGAAAGCCCACTCTCCCAAATCTCCGGCTCTGGCTAAGGAAGAATGCCGTGCCGGGTACAACGGAATTTATTCTGTCGTTGGCCAGCAAGGGCCAGGAAGGCTTGCCCCTTGGATAAACGAATGGAACCGAAGACGCCTTAGTTTTCTTTGTCGCCTATCATGTAATAAAATTCAAATGGAAATTTCGGATTATACGGAGGCTTAATATATTCCTCTTTGCTTACGTAGCCATCGGCTTTTACCAAAACCGCGTGGGGTGCGCTTCCATCAACCTGCGCGAGCACCGTTTTCCCGGTTCCAACCTTAACGCCGTCAACATAGAACGTGGCATTTTCATTGCAATGAAGGGTTATTTCACCGTTGTTCTTTGATGATTTCGATGCGGCAACGTCAGGTTTTGAAATAGCATCGCCGTCAAGAAATACAAAGCCCACGGCTTCCCGGCGCTCATTGGCCTGAACGTATTCTATTTTTTCTTTATAGTTTTCTGCTTTGGCGCTTAGTTTATGCGCTTTCGAAACATCAACATGGACGTTCAACTGCCTGCCTGTGCCGACATGTGCGTCATCCACGTAGAAGTCCGCATCAATATTGCTCCCAAGCGAGATTTGTACATATGATGGGGGCGCGGCTGCTTCCTTTTTTGGAGCAGGTTTTATCGTGGCCAAAACGCCATCAGGGGCGGGGACATCGGCGGGGGCGGCGCCCCCCAAAAGCGTTTTAAGCTGGCGCGCGACCTCAAATTCATTGCACCTTTCACAAGGAATCTGATTACTGAATACCGACTTGTCATCCATGACATTGTTAATGGTAAGGGATATAGAATAGCCGCCGCCAGTCTTGCGTATGTTTGCTATTGCCACAAGCTCCGTCTGAAACGCCATGGCAATATCCTGAATGCACTTCGTTTCGTCGCACTCATGTCCCGCCTTCGCCTCGCCGCTCCGCTTGCGGTATACATCCTTCACTATATTCTGAACCTGCTCGCCGGAGTACACCACATACCGCTCGGATAGGCCTTTTTTCAACGCCACCTCGTACTGCGTCATTTCATCTTGCGGTATATCCTTCGTCGGCCTCAGCGGCATCAAAACAACCGCCTCCCTCGTTTCCTTTTTCTTCTCCGCTTTCTTCTCAGCGGCGTGGGCGGAAATAGCAAAGCCGAAGGCAATGAGGAATAAAAGAATGAGTGCAACAAAATTATCTGCAATCTTACCGGATTTACATGCCATTAAATTACCGCAGCCCATAATATTTCCCCAAACTGCCAAAGGATGAGCTACTTGGACTGCGCCCCAGCAGACTGGGCGCAGCGAAACCCTGCCGAAGCGCTTTGGGGTTTTTCGTTGTACCGCGCTTGCGTGCGTGAAGCTTTCAGAGGGTATCCCTCTCCCCCACCGCGGTAAACCTTTGCCTGACCACTGGCGGGACCTTTTGGATTTAGCTCCGGACTTTTACCATAATATTCCGCGTCATACCAGTCCGCCACCCACTCGAACGCATTTCCACTCATATCGTACAAACCCAATCCATTCGGCCTCAAATCCCCCACCGGGTGAATAACATTTGCGTTAGCCCTATAAACAACGTATTCCCATGCGCGGTTTTCATTGCTTGTCCCCGCCCACTTTTCATCTTTTCCTCCGCTACGTGCGGCATATTCCCATTCCGCCTCGGTCGGCAGGCGTTTCCCGGCCTTCTGGCAAAAAATGTTTGCTGCATCCCAAGTCACGAACTCCATCGCGCACTCCGGGCATTCAGGCTCAATGGCCGAACCTTTTTCAAAGGTACCCACCGTGACCTCGTACCTATCCATGTAAAAGTTATCGAGGCAAACTTTATGCACGGGTACTTCATTTTTATCACCATCTTTGCTTCCCATCTGGAAGCATCCCCCTTTAACAAAGACCATCCCCGGCAATTCGGCGGCATTGGCATGGTGAAAAGATATTATCATCGCCAAAATAATAATACTCATCGCAATGTATCTATTTTTCATAGGTTTTCCTTAATAAAGCCTAAAAAGCGAGGGATTACTTTAAAAGCTGTTTGCCAATTTCCATTTTCGCAACAGTCCCTTGTACCTCAACATCAATAAAAAATCGAATCATATGCTTTCCTTCCCACGTAGTCATCTTGGTCGTTAAAACACTATTTACCATAACATTAATCAGCAGGTCTCCACCTTTTGATGCGATTGCTTGATCCATAGCTTCGGTTATTGCGCCATTCAAATCAGGAAAACTGTTCATATCCCCCATCCTTGTTGCCACAGCTGATACAGAACCTAAAGGGATTACATTACTATTCGGAAAGGTAAAATGAGACTGGGCCATCCTGAAAGTAATGGGTGATTTGGTCGTCTCCGTCTTAAAACCCTCACCACTTTCACTCGTACCTGAAAAAACCAACGAACAGAGAAGAAAAACAAGAACCGCCAAACTGGACTTAACGGACACGAGTAATTTCTTTTTATCTTTTGCCATGCCAATCTCCCCCTGTATCAAGAAAAACGTTTGCGGCCATCCCTGCCTTTTTATGCCCCAAAACCCCCGCCATTGAAACAATTACGAGAATATAAAAAACCCTGCTTTTTTACAATACCCTATTTTTACAATGGCCGTGGCGGGTCAGGAACAAGTCTTGCTTTGCGGCATTTCGGCCCGATGGGCCGTTGTGGGAAGCTTTGATAATATGCCTGGGTCCCCGCCTTCGCGGGAATGACAACCGGGGGAGAATACTGGATTCCCGTCTGCACGGGAATGACAAGAGAGGGGAATGACAAGCGGGATTATTTTTCCGCCGTACCTTCTACATGGGCGATTTTACCTTATGGAATTTTTTATAGCCCGCTTCTTTTTGGTTGTCATTCCCGCGAAGGCGGGAATCCAGTATTTACCCTTCACAAACCCGGCCCTTCATCAATTCCCCATACAGGTCTTTCCAAGCCGGATTACTTTCCTCTATCAGCCTTAGCTTCCATTTTCTTTCCCATTTCTTAAGCTGCTTCTCCCTCATGAGCGCGCCCTGCACACCTTGGGTCTGTTCAAAATGGACGAGCATGCATACCCCATATCGCTTTGAGAAACTTTCCACCAGCCCGGTTTTGTGCTCATGCACTCTTCGCAGAAGGTCATTCGTGACGCCAATGTATAAAGTGCCGTTGCGCTTGCTGGCCAAAATATAGACAAAATACTGTTTCATCTAAACTCAAGAATACTGGATTCCCGCCTTCGCGGGAATGACAACCGGGGGAGAGATATGGATTCCCGTCTGCACGGGAATGACAATAGGGGGAGAACTCTGGATTCCCGCCTTCGCGGGAATGACAATCGGGGGAGCGGGCATGGAGCGAAATACCCCTGCCCGCCCGCGTTAAAACTCAGGGGATTTTGCGGGAGAGGGGGATGACGAAGCGGACGGTGGTTCCCTTGCCCGGTTCGCTTTCAATCTTTATGCCGCCGCGATGCGCGATGATGATGTGCTTCACGATGGAAAGCCCCAGACCGGTGCCGCCCCGCTCGCGCGAGCGGTCGTGGTCGACGCGATAAAACCTTTCCATCAGGCGCGGGATGGCGTGGGCGGGGATGCCTTCGCCGGTATCGGTGACAAACCATTCCACAAAACGGCGGCTCCACTCCCCTTCCGTTTCCGGAAGCAGCGGATTGCCGTCCAGTGGCGGATAATCGAACGCGGCGGCGGTGTGCCGGTCAACCGTCAGCATGCGGCAGCGGGCGGTCACTTTGCCCCCGGCGGGCGTGTATTTGATGGCGTTGTCGAGCAGGTTGACAAAGACCTGCATCAGCCGGTCTTTATCCGCCTCGAACGGCGCGGTGCCGTCTTCCACGGTCCAATCCAGCGTCACCCCCTGATTCGCGGCGGCCTGCGCGAACATCTGCGCCGCGCTTTTGATGAGCGGTTCGGCCTGCATCGGAAGAAATTCGAACTTCCCTTTTTCCAGTTCGATGTTGGAGAGCGCCAGCAGATCGTCGATCAGGCGGCCCAGCCGCCCGGTCTGCCGCTGGATGATGCCCAGCATGTGGCGCGCGGTCTCCGGCTCGTCCACCGCGCCGTCGGCCATCGTTTCCACATAGCCGCTGATGGCGGTGAGCGGCGTGCGCAGCTCGTGCGACGCGTTCGCCACGAAATCGACGCGCATCTCTTCCAGCTTTTTCTGCTGGGTGACATCGTAGATCATCAGCAGGGTGCGGGCGCTTCCCGCGTCGCGCTTGAGCGGCGCGGCGGAAGCCAGCAGGTGCCGCGTGGGGGGAACGCCGAGGGCTATCTCCCGCTTGACGGTCTTGCGCGTTGACCGGTGCAGCGCCAGCAGATCGAGCAACGCGGGGTTGCGCACCGTTTCGGCTATCGGCGTCCCGTCGAGTTCCCGCTCCGTCAGGCCGAACAGCGCCAAAAACGCGGCATTGTGCAAAAGAATTTTTCCGTCCGCGTCCAGCAACAGCACGCCGTCTTCCATATATTCGATGATGGCGCGCACCCGTTCGCGCTCCTCGCGCAGCATGGCCAGCGTTTCCGCCGCCTGACCGGCGACGGCCCCGGCCTTCGCGCCGACGCGGTCGAAATCGTCACCGAATACGCGGGACACATGGATGGGGGCGGCATCCCCGGCCCCCCCTTCCAGATAATCCGAAATCGTCCGCACCCGCCGCCGCAGCGACCGCGCCATGAAATAGCTGAGCAAGCCGGCCGCCGCCAACGCCAGGGCGGTGAAGGCCGCAACCTTGGCGGCGCTTCCGCCGTCGGCCCCGGCCACCCGCGCCGGATCGACCACGAAGTGAAGCGCCCCGGCTACCGTTTTATCCACGCGAACGGGATAGGCGATGAAATAAGCGTCTTTCTTGAGGAAGTTGCTAAAGCGGAACTCCACCGCCTCTTCGCCGCGCAGGGCGGCGGCGATCTCCGGCAGCGCGGCAAAATCCTGTTGCGCTTCGCCTTCGCTGCGATAGGTGGCGGCCGCTTCGCCGCCGGGGCGGACAAAAGCGGCATCGGCTCCGGCCATCAGCCCCAGTTTCCGAAGCCGGGGAAGCGGGTCGTCCCCCGCCGGCGGAAGCTCCGCCTGAAACGACACGGCCAAGGGACGGAATATGTTTTGCACTTCCGCCGCCCGCTGGTTCTGGCGATCCATGGAGTGGACGGCGGAAAGCGCGGCGGCGAGGGAAACGATGAGGACGGCGAAGGCCCCGAATATTTTCCAGCCGAATCCCCGTATCATGCCTATGCGACCTCAAGCATAGGGCAATGCGGCGTAAATAAATTCCTCCCCTTTTCAAGGGGAGGTGCGGGCGGGGTTAAAAACCTCCCCTGTATCCCCTCCTTGCAAAGGAGGGGATGAATATATGCATGGCATCGTAATAGCATCACCGGCTATGCCTCCACGCCGAAGATATAGCCAAACCCGCGGACGGTCTGAATATAAAAAGGATTTTTGGGATCCTTTTCAATCAGCGTGCGAAGGCGGCGGATATGCACATCGACGGTGCGGGGCTGCACGAAAGCGTCATCTTTCCACACCTTGCCCAGCAATTCCTCGCGCGACCAAGCGCGGCCGGGATGCAACGCCAGAAAACCGAGTATTTTGAACTCGTAGGGGCTGAGGTGAACCGGCTTGCCGTTAAGCTTGACGCTGACGGAATCGAAATCGATGGCGAGTCCCTTGCAAGTGAACAGCTTCGGGCCGGTTTCCGGCGCGGCGGACCGGCGCAACACCGCTTTCACGCGGGAGGCCAGCTCCTTCACGCTAAAAGGTTTCATCACATAGTCGTCGGCCCCGATTTCCAGGCCGATGATGCGATCCGTTTCGGAGGCTTTGGCGGAGACGATGATGACCGGGACATGCTTTAACCGGTCGTCCGCTTTCACGCGGCGGAGCACGTCCAGCCCCTGCATGCCGGGGAGCATGAGATCAAGCACCACCAGTTCCGGCTTGAACACGCGCGTCTGCGCCAGCCCATCCTCGCCGTTGTGGCTGACCGCCACATGATGCCCCTCTTTTTCGAGATTGTAGCGGACGAGATCGCTGATGTCGCGTTCATCCTCGATGACCAATATGCGCGCCATGCCGCTCCGCCGGCTACTTGGCGGCCGGCATGTCCGGCTCGGTATGCCGGACGATGCGCCCCTCGACCATGTAGATAACCATCTCGGCGATGTTGGTGGAGTGATCGGCGATCCGCTCGATGTACTTGGCGATGAACATGATGCGGGTGGCGCGGGCGATGGTGGCCGGGTCTTCCATCATGTATGAAAGAAGCTCGCGGAAAATCTGGTGCGTCAGCGCGTCCACCTGGTCGTCTTCGGCGCGCACCTGCTGGGCCAGGACGGTGTTGCTGGTGACGAAGGCGTCCAACGCGTTCTTCAGCATGGAGGTGCAGTACTCGCCCATGCGGGGAATATCGAGATACGCTTTCAGGCGCGGCTCGGAGGCCAGCTCCAAAACCCGCTCGGAGATATTGACGGCCATGTCGCCCATCCGTTCCAGGTTGTCCACGATCTTGATGGCGGTGGTGACGAAGCGCAGATCCGCCCCCATCGGCTGGCGGCGCGCCAACAGATCGATGCAGTTTTCATCGATCTCCACCTCGGTCTTGTTCACCAGATGGTCGCGGGCGATGGTCAGGTTCGCCAGTTCGACATTGTGGTTCATCAACGCGGCGATGGCGTTGGAAACCTGCTCTTCGACGATGCCGCCGAGGCGGAGCACGCTCTCCTTGAGCATCTGCAATTCCTTGTCGAAGTGTTTATCGTAGTGTGGCATTGTTGAACCTTTCTTTATCTCAGCCGAATTTGCCGGTAATGTAGTCTTCCGTGTCTTTCACGGATGGTTTTTGGAATATTTTGCCCGTCACGTCCATCTCCAGCAGTTTCCCCATATAGAAGAAGGCGGTGTAATCCGAGCAGCGGGCCGCCTGTTGCAGGTTGTGGGTCACGATCACAATGGTGTAATGATCCTTCAGCACCTGTATCGTCTCCTCGATCTTCGCGGTGGAGATCGGATCGAGCGCTCTGGCCGGTTCGTCCATCAGGATTATTTCCGGATCGTTCGCCAG
>JAHFEK010000088.1 GCA_023248495.1 Nitrospinales bacterium | reverse complement strand
GGGCAACCTTGGCAATTCCATGCGCTTTTGCCACATGTTGAAGGGCAATAAGGAATTCATCGTTATCTCCCCCTTCAAGTACGGCATTAAGGTAGCCGGTGGCATATTCAGGGTCTATCAGGCGTTCCAGCAACCCCTCTTCATAACTAACCGTTTTCGCTTTTTTCATGATCAACTCCCGTTATTGTCCTTCCTGGAAATTCCGCCAGAGCGTTTTTGCCAAAACAATATCTCTCCGTTGACTTTTTTTATCGCCGCCAACCAAAAGAATGACTACGTTCTTTCCTTCCTGCCCAAAGTAAATCCGGTAGCCGGGGCCGTAATGTATCCTGAATTCCATTACGCCTTCCCCCGCCGCTTTACAATCACCCATATTGCCGTTTGCAATACGGGTGAGCCGCGCATCAATCACATACTGTGTCCGGATATCGCGAATACCTTCAAGCCACTCCCGAAACCGATTGCGCCCATTCGCATCGACGAATTCTCGCAAAATCCGCTTATGGCGCTCCATACCTAGCAGTGTATCCGTATGGATACATCCGGTCAAGCGTATATTTGTTGGAGCAAAAGCGGTATTTGAAGCAGTTCCGGGAGGGTTGCTTTGGTCTTGAATCCAATTTTAGGGTGGCTTATTCCTCCAGGAGGAAGGCGAAGTCCTCTTTGGTGAGGCCACGGTTGAACGATTCCTCTTCGAGGACGTTCTTGACGATGCGGCGTTTCTTTTCCTGAAGTTCCAGGATTTTTTCTTCGATGGTGCCCAACGTGACCAGCCGGAAGGCGAGCACCGTTTTGGTCTGCCCTATGCGGTGGGTGCGGTCGATTGCCTGCGCTTCCACGGCGGGGTTCCACCATGGATCGAAAAGCACCACATGCGATGCCGAGACAAGGTTCAGCCCGGTGCCGCCCGCTTTGAGCGAAATCAGGAATACGGAAGGCTCGGCGTCTTTCTCGAAACTTTCCACCAGCTCGGAGCGGTGTTTGGTTTGGCCGGTGAGCATCCGGCACGGTATGTTCGCCACGAGCAGGCGATCCTCCAGCCGGTTGAGCATCCGGACGAACTGGGAGAAGACCAGCACTTTTTTGCCGGATTCCACCAGCGGCGCGACGAGGTTCATGAATTCGTCCACCTTGCCGGAGCCGGTTTCCTCCGTTTGAATCAGCCCCGGGTCGCAGCATATCTGGCGAAGCCTGGTGAGGGCGGCCAGCATGATGATTTTTTCCTGTCCGGCCGTTTTGCCCCCCTTGAGGGTGCCCAAAAGGTTGCGCGCGCGGGCCGCTTCCGCGAGGTAGACTTTTTTCTGGGCGGGGGTCATGGCGCAGTCGAGCCGTTCTTCGATGCGGGGGGGGAGTTCGGCGGCCACCTCGGATTTCATCCGCCTGAGAAGGATGGGCCGCAGCCGCGCGCGTAAAAACGCGGCGTCTTGCGCGCCGTTATCCCCGGACATTTTGTTGCTGTTCATCGAGGAGGGGAGATAGCCCGGCACGGCGAAATCGACGATGGAGCAGATGTCGGAAACCCGGTTCTCTATCGGCGTGCCGGTCAGGGCGAAGCGGTATTTCGCGTCGAATGTTTTCACCACTTTCGAGATGTCGGCCGCGGGGTTTTTTATCGCCTGCGCTTCGTCCACGCAGATGACAAGCCATTTCTGGCCGCGCAAAATCTCCTGATCGCGCCGCGTGAGCGAGTAGTTTTTCACCAGCACGTCGTACTCGTGCATTTTATTCAGGATGTCGTACCGCTCTTTTCCCGATTCCAGCACACCCACTTTGAGGTGCGGGACGAAGTGCTCCGCCTCGCGACGCCAGTTGTGCTGAACGCTAGCGGGGCAGATGATGAGCGAGGGCAACCCCGCGTTATCCTTTCTGGCCTTGAGCGCGGTGATGGCGAGGAGGATTTGCAAGGTTTTACCCAGCCCCATTTCGTCGGCCAGCAGTGCGCCGCCGAAGGTGTCCGCCGCCCACGCAAGGAAGTCGACCCCTTCTTTTTGATAATCGCGCAGAATCCGCGCGGCATCCGCGTCGACCTGAACGGAAGGTATCTTTTTGAACCCCTTAATCAAGCCGCGCAACTTCACGGCGAGGTCTTCCATCTCCGCGGCGTGTCCGGTCATCTCCAGTAAATCCCGCCCCCTGTCTCCGGCGAGTTGCAGGGCGTGTATCTTTTGCGGTTTGCCGTTGAGGGCGATCCCGGCCCCGGCGAAGGTCTCCAGTTTTTTGTAGTAATCCGTCAGGTCGCCGCGCCGGTAAACTCCGGATGGCAGCGAAACCAATTCTCCGTCCCCCTCCGTTAATCGAGCCAGCAGGTCGGCGGGCGTCAGCTTTTTCAACTCGTCTTCCAATTCCACCGAAAGGGCCAGCCAGTTCACGCCGCTGGATTCCGCCTGAATGGAAATATGGGGGGCGGAGCGGACGGTTACCAGTTCCCGGAATGCTTTCGTGCCAAGGTAGGATGCGTTGCGGGGCCGCGCTTCCCATTGCCGGATAAGTTCCATCGTGTTCGCTGTTTTTATTTTCCATGTGCGGCCCGGTTGGCCGGTGACGATGACGTTTTTCGCGTTGGGGGGGATGAGCACGCCCAGCCACTTTTCCACATCCTCCAGGTCGGCCTTCACGGGGAAAAGGCAGATGGCATTCGCGGCATCGGCGCCGGGTTTGTTTTCCGGCTGATCGACGGGAAGGGAATTGGCGGCAGCGGCGGCATCCACCATGCTTTCCAGAAGCGATCCGGCATTATCCCGCAGGACGGCGCCGCCCGCCTGCTCCCATTCGCCGGCCGCGTTCAGGCAAAACGCCGCGTTATCCGAAACGGCGCGCGCCACGACGCCCAGCAGGTTGTCTTCGTCGAGATACATCTCGATAACCGGTTTTACCCGGACTTCCGATACGGCCCCGCTGATGAGCACCTTCGCGTTGTGCTGCAACATTCTCCGGATAAGGGCCGGGGCGATGGGGGAGTTTTTTATGACGCTGATGGGAAAGGCGCCGCTCCGCGCCAGCTTGACCACCATTGGCGCTTGCATCCCGATGGAGTCGAGATGATAGAGCATCGCATCATGGCGGACAAAAAGGTTTCCGAATTGGCGGGATGCATAAAATGATTGATGGTCGGCTATCAACCGGGCGGCAGAGAGGGGCAGGTCTTCCCCCAGCGCGGGATGGGATATCGCCCACTGGCATTTTCCTTCGCCGGCCTCGATGAGGGAAAGTTTCGCGGAAAGTTGTTCAAACAGCACCGGCGCGCCATCCTCCCAGAACAACTTGCCGCTTTTGCC
>JAHFEK010000063.1 GCA_023248495.1 Nitrospinales bacterium | reverse complement strand
TTCTTTGGCGCCGGGTGTGGCGAGGAAGCTGGGGGTTTTGTAGCCGTCGAACACGATATCGGTGTAGGCGAGATCGTGGATTATCATCACGTCGTTTTCCTTGGCGAATTTCACCACCCGCTCGAAAAACTCCTGTTCCACCGTCGCGGTGGTCGGGTTATGCGGGAAGTTGATAACCAGCGCCTTCGGCCGCGGCCAGGACCGGTTGTACGCCTCCATGCAGCTTTCCAAAAAATCCTTGTCGCCGCTGAGCGGCACGTTGATGACATCCGCCCCCGCGATGACGATGGCGTAGGTGTGGATCGAATAGGTGGGGGTGGGCACCAATACGTTGTCGCCGGGGCCGAAGCAGGCGAGCGCGAGGTGCGATATTCCCTCCTTCGAGCCGATGGTGACCACCACTTCGCTGTCTTTGTTGAGATCAACATCATAGCGGCGTTTGTACCAGTCGGTGACGGCGAGCCGCAGTTTGTTGATCCCCTTCGAAGCGGAGTAACGGTGGTTATGCCCTTTGCGGGTCGCCTCGATCATTTTGTCGACGATGAAATCGGGCGTCGGCTGATCCGGATTGCCCATGCCAAAATCGATAATATCTTCCCCGCGTTGCCGCGCTTCCATTTTGAGGCGCGTCACCTCCGCCAATATGTACGGGGGAAGCCGTTTTATCCGTGGAAAATTAAAATTCACAATGCACCAACCTTTTCAGCCATGTACGAACTCCTCACAAAAGGCCCGGCAAAAACCTTCTCTATGCCGGCAGCCCGCGCCGCGTTGCCCAACCGTTCGTAAAAATCTTCCTCGTAATACCTTACCACCG
Organism: Nitrospinales bacterium; assembly: GCA_023248495.1. GTDB lineage: Bacteria > Nitrospinota_A > UBA7883 > JACRGQ01 > JACRGQ01 > JACRGQ01. The sequence continues at coordinate 11,244 of JAHFEK010000063.1, read as the reverse complement.
GCGCATGGTTGCGCGAAGGGGCAAGATACTGCCCCAGCGTCAGTATCCGCACGCCGGCTTTTTGTAACGGGGCGAAGGCGGCGATAAGCTCGGCCTCCGTTTCGCCCAGACCCAGCATAATACCCGATTTGGCGGTGAGGCCGCATCCCGCCGCGCGCCGCAACACGTCGAGCGACAACTGAAAATCGGCCCCCGGCCGGACGCGCGGGTACAGCGATGGCACCGTTTCAACGTTGTGGTTCAAAACATCCGGACGCTCCGCCAGCACCATGTCCAGCGCGTTCCAATTTCCGGCGAAGTCGGGGATCAACAGCTCGATCAACACGCCGGGATTTTCGCGGCGCACGGCGCGCATCACCGCCACGTAGTGGGCGGCCCCGCCATCCGGCAGGTCGTCGCGCGTGACGCTGGTGATAACCACATATCGAAGCGCCATCTCTTTCACCATGCGGGCCACGTTATCCGGCTCATGCGGGTCGGGCGGTGTAACGCCGCCTTTGTCCACCGCGCAAAACGCGCAGGTGCGGGTGCAGGCGTTTCCCAAAATGAGGAATGTCGCCGTTTTCCGCGAAAAGCATTCGCCGATGTTGGGGCATTTGGCGCTTTCACAAACGGTGTGCAGGTTTTTTCCGCGCAGTTCCGCCTTCAGCGCGGCGGTGGCGCCAAACCCCAACTGTTTGCGCAGCCACGCCGGTTTTTTGGTTAGCGCGGCGTTGCTCATTTCCCCGCCTCTATCATATCCAGCAGAAGCGGCAGATTTTCCTCCTGCCCAATCGGCATGAGGTGGACGCCGCGCGCGATTTTACGGATGGCGTTCACGAATTCCGCCGCCGCCAACAGCCCCTCGCGCGCCTGATCGGCCGCGCCGGTGATGCGCGCCGTCACATCGGCGGGAATGGGGGTGGTGAGCACCTTCTGGTTGAGGAACGTAATCATCTTCTCCCCTTTCAGCGGAGTGACGCCGATGAGGAAGGCCGCATCCAGCCCTTTCACCGCATTGAGGAATTTTTCCACCGAAGGGATGTCGAAGAACGGCTGGGTCTGAAAAAACTTCGCGCCAGCGGCAATCTTCTTTTTAGTCTTGAGCAGCTCCAGCTCGAATGGTTCGTAGAAGGGATTGATGACGCCGCCGGTGAAAAAGGGGCGTACGTCTTTGACCGGCTTGCCGTTCATCGCCACGCCGCGGGCGAGGCCGTTGGCGGCCTTGATGAGCTGCATACTATCGAGATCGTACACCGGGCGGGCATCCGGGTTATCCCCCATGGTGGGGAAATCGCCGGTCATCAAACATAGGTTTTCAATGCCGAACGCCATCGCCCCCAGCAGGTCGCTCTGTAATGCCAGGCGGTTCCGGTCGCGGCAGGTTACCTGCAAGATCGGTTCGCAGCCAACATCCTTCAGGCACTTGCTGAAAACGAGCGCTGACATCCGCATCATGCCCCGCTGGTTGTCGGTAACGTTTGCCCCGTCGATACGGCCGGCCGCTTTTTCGGCGATGCGCAGGAATGGCGATACATCGGCCCCCTTGGGGGGCGGAATCTCGGCGGTGATGGAGAACCGGCTGAGGCTTTCTTGAAACTTCGACATGGTGTGGTTTATTTCCCGGTGCGGGCGGGCTGTTCGATCTTGTGGGGCATGTTCGCCTTGCCCCGTTCTTTGGGAGCGGTTATTTCCATCAGATCGTCGAGCCGGCCCTGGCTTTTAAGGCGTTCGTAAATCTCTATCCAAACGCATTTGTTGGTCTGATCCACTTCGCACATGCCGCGCACCGCGCCGCCGCACGGGCCGTTGAGCAGCCCCTTGGGGCAACGGGTTTCCGGGCAGAGTCCCGCAGTGGCGTTCAGCACACAGTCGCCGCAGGCGCTGCATTTTTCGTAAAAATTCATCTGGCGTTTCGAGTTGCCGATGAAAAGGGAATCGCAGCCGCTGATAACCGGTTTATCCAGCGAATCCCCCACCGCCTGAATCCCCGCGCCGCAGGCCAGCACCAGAATGGCGCCGCTTTTGCCAATCTCTTCTTTGTGTTGCCGTCCAATACGCTGCACGTCCAGTTCGTGGCAGGTGGTGTGCGGCACGGTGCCGCCAGTGACGGTTATTCCCTCGGCGGCCAGCTTTTCGGTTATCGCGGCGACCTCCGCTTCCCCGCCGGTGCGGCATAGCGTGGCGCAATCCCCGCAGCCGAAGATGAAGAGCGATTTCGCGCCGCGCACCCCCTTCATAATTTCGGCAAACGGCTTTTGTTTGGTAATTATCACCAGCGCATTATAGCGCAGAGCAGGACGGGAAAATACATTTTCAGGGCGAAAAGTGATAGAATCCAGCAATGTTAAATGAATATGTGGCCGCCGCCCTTAAGCAAGCGCAATATAAACGGCTGGAGGATAATACCTGGTTTGCGGAGATACCCGGTCTTGCCGGCGTGTGGGCCAATGCCTCTACTGTGGAAGAGTGCCGTTCAGAATTGATGGAAGTTCTCGAAGAATGGATACTTCTCAAGACGAAGCAGGGAGATGACCTTCCTGTGATAGGCGGGTTTGACCTCAATCTGAAACCCGCCACCGCATCCTAAAAATATCCGTGTCCCCCTCAAGAAAAGAGCTTATAAAAAAATTTACCGCGCTTGGGTTTTCCGGGCCTTTTTCGGGAGGAAAACACCAGTTCATGGTTAAAGATAAACTCAAAATCAGGATACCGAACCCGCATTCGGCCGATATTTCCATAGGGTTGCTAAAAGAGATTTTACGGCAGGCCGGCATTGATAAAGATAATTGGGATACGGCTTAAATTTTCGATGCTTGCCACTGATTATCCCGCCGGGCCACGGCCAATTTCAGCGCAACGACAGGAACGGTTTCGGCCTTGCCGATTGGCCACAAGGTGCCACTTGAAAAATACCGCCATATAAGGGATTATGAACGTCAGGCGTCACTGAGGAGGTAAAGGTTGGATATTAAATCGATAATGACCCGGCCCGTCGCCACGGTGACCCGTAAAGCCACTGTAAAAGAAGCCGTTAAAAAATTAGCCGAAAAAAACCTCAGCTGTGTGGTGGTGACGGAGAAGAAGATGCCGATCGGCATCTTCACCAAGTTCGATTTAATCTCGTTCCTTGATAGCGGCCAGGATATGAACGCCACCGCCATCGAAACGGTGATGCACACCCCGGTGATGCCGATTGAAGAGACCGACGACCTTTTTTCCGCGGCCCGCCAGATGGAACAGTTCGACGTGCGGCGTTTCATCATCGTCGATGCGCAGAACCGCCTGACCGGCATCGTCACCAACAGCGATATCATCAAGGCTTTCGCGCAACGCGCGTTTCCCTACAACCATTCGTTGGCCGCGCTGGCCCAGCCGGGACTTACCGTCACGCCGAAAACTCCGCTGAAAAAAATTGTCCGGATGATGGTCGAGCATCGCGCGTCGTGCGCCGTCATTTTGAAGAACAACAAACCGGCCGGCATCATCACCGACGGCATTATCACCAAGCTGGCCGCGAAAAGCGCAAAGCCCCTCGCCGGGAGCGCCGAAACAAAAATGATGAAGAAATACACGGTGGCCGGGAATAACGCGTCGTTGCGTGAAACGGTGATCAACATGGTCAAGATGGCGTCGCGCGAAATCGTCGTCACCGGCGCGGACGGGCGCTATTTTGGGGTTATTTCCCAGCGCGACCTGGTGCGTTTTATCGAAAAATCCCAGATTTAACACCGCTCGCCACACAGCATGCGCCACCTTTTCACCCAAAACCCTTTCGATCCGCTATTGACGCCGGAGTCCGCCGCCGCCATTGCCGAAGGGCTGAAGGGAAACTTCCATTATGTCTGCGAGTTCGAACCAGGCGGCGGCGCGGCGCTTTTTGCCGGCCATTTGACCGCACGGCTGGGCGGGGGTGAACGGCTTCTCTTCCGTGCCGATCTTCAAATGGCCACTGGCGGCGAACATCTGATCAAACTGTTGGCCCGCTCATTCGTGCAAACATTCGCCGGCGACCTGCGCCGGATCGAGGGGGCGTTGAAGAAGCTGATTCCGACCGCCACCCCACACCTTGTGATGGGCGAAAACCCGCATATCGACATCGACTACGGCACCGAGCCCCACAAAATATTCGCCAACCTCCTTGATCTTCCCGAAATGATGGGGGTGGAAGAGAACCGCGGCGCAACGGTGGTTTGGAACGGATTCGGAAGAATCGAAGAGATTTTGGGCGCGGAGGGGCCGCGTCTTTTTGCCGCTAAAGTAAAGGGGCAGGCGATCACCAGCCATGTCATGATCGGCTCCGGATTGCTAAAGACCGCGCAAAAGCTGGAGGGCCACATGCCCGGCCGGGTGCGCACGCTTCGCGGCGCCGAGCTTGTCCCGCGTGAAGCGCTGGAAGCATGGCTGATCCGGATTTTCGCCGCGGAGGAGCTTTCCCTGAAGCCCGAAACCGCCGCCGCCATCGTCCGGTTGGCCGACGGCAAGTTGGAGACGGCCCAAAACATCGCGCGCGCATTCGGCCGCAATTGGGGCACGGCGCCGGATCCGGCATCGCTCGACCGCGCGGTGGACGATATTCTGGCCGATGCGGCCACCGCCCACGAACAGGTGTGGGAACTGCTCAACCTCCGCCAGAGGGGGGTGCTGTACGGCCTCACCCGCGGCGGTGAAAGAAGGCTCTACTCCGAATGGTTCATCAAGGAATTCGGCTTCAAGACCGCCACCAACCTGCAAGCGGCGATACGCGCGCTCAACGCAAAGGGCATTTTGCACAAGCGCGGCAAGCAGTGGGTGTTCGCCGATCCGCTCTTCGCCCTCTGGATACAGCGCCGCAACGGATAACGTGAGTTGTTAATAGAATTGACAAAACGGGGGAAGTGAAGGGTAAACCAAAAACCAGAAAGACCGCGATTGCGAAAACTGGCGGCGCGGAGCGGATGATTATCCTGATACGGGGACAAGCTGTCATGCTGGATGCGCACCTTGCGGAACTGTATGGCGTTTCTACCGGCAGGCTTAATGAGCAGGTAAAAAGAAACCTCAAACGTTTCCCGGAAGATTTTATGTTCCGGCTTTCCAAAGAAGAGGCCGCTAACTTGCTATCGCAATTTGCGACATCAAGTTGGGGCGGTTATCGTAATCTTCCCAACGCTTTTACGGAACAGGGGGTGGCGATGCTCTCCAGCGTATTGCGGAGCGACAGGGCGATAAAGGTGAACATTGAAATAATGCGCGCCTTTATCAAAATGCGCGATGTGCTGGCCGGGCATAAGGAGCTTGCCCGCAAGGTTGATGAACATGAACACCGTCTGAACGATCAGGATGAAGTGATTATTTCCATCGTGGAAGAGATGCGGAAACAGCGGACGGCCTTACCGCCCGCGAAACCAAAACGGAAGATAGGCTTTGGAAAAAATTGAAGACCAGCCGGGGCAAGTGAGCGGGGAATTTTTGAGGTCACGATTTGTGACCTCAGGGCCGTGGTTGCGCCCGGCATGGCACAAAGCAAAAGCGGGAAGAGACGGGGAATCAAAGGCGCATTAGCTTTAGTTTATTGAGCCCCACCTAAACCCGACTAACAAGTCTTGCCCGTTCTTAACGTAATAATAAAATGCGTTTCGAACATATATAGGTTCCGGGTTGCAACCGAAAGCATTGCCGCAAGCCATTGTCATTTGTATGCTATAGGCAGAATTACCGACTGGTTCCTTAATAACCGAAAATCCATAGATAACATCACTGTTTATTGGGTTGTATGTCTGTATCATTACGTTGGTAGCTGTCTGGATTTTCATTTGTGAATGCTTGGCAAGCCATAATTGGGCGCGCTCCCAATACTCGGAGCACTGGGCTTGTTCGCATTTTAAACTATCCCCGATATTATTCGCTGGAGCCAACGCTTCTTTTCCTTTATCCGATATAGTCATGCATCCAACAAGCACAAGAACCAAAATGATCGTTGATATGGTTTTCATTTAATTTATCCCCCTCATTCTCATTTTGTGGCGTGTGTCCGCTTTTGCGTATTCTCATTTTCACGGTTCCACGCCTGAAGCCGTTGGTCATGGTCAATATCGATAATGGCCTTTGCCAAAGAAGGCTTTGTCACAGCATATTCCTCATGATATATGCGGTAGTAGTATGAAGCTATGTCAGCGGTTTTCGTCCATGTAGAAACCGAGAAGCTGCCCTTCCCCCCTGCCGCTAGGCACGTGGTCGTTGACATGCCGCTGGGCGCACAGGTAGTTCCGGAAATATATGTATAATCCGTTCCATTTACTGCACCTGAAGAGTCCTTTGTAGTAAAAGATATTTTTACGAAAGACGCCGTCCCAGTTCCATTGTTGATAACCTCACCAAGGTATTTTTTATATCCAGACGTATCAGTTACCTCGTTAATGGCTCCAGTGATTGCCAATGCGTATTTCGGTGGAGTGGCGGAGCTGGACGAGGTAATCGTATACTCGTAGGTGTTTGAGGTGGCATAAAGAACTGACGTGATAACCTCAAAGCTGCCAAATTCAGCCGCTCCTAACGCTGTTTCATCGCCTGTGCCGTAACTTGTCATCCAGAGGTTGCCATTGATATAGGAATAGTCTGAGCCGACTACCTTATTGCTTGCATCGTAAGTGGTAAAAGTTATTTTCACAGAGGTATTTGTAACGGTGCCAGTGTTAACGACTTCGCCAAAATATCGGACTTTCCCGGAGGAATCCTTGGTTACATTTACAGTACCCTTAATCACAAGGTTTCCGGTGCCAGTGCCAGTGCCGGTGCCGGTGGCGGTAATGCTTCCTGTGCCAGTTGTACTTGCGGGACTGTCAACTACTGGGCTGCCGCAAGCCGCGAGCGCAAGCGCGAGAAACATAAAAGCCGATGATATTTTTCTCATAATTCCCCTCAATTTAAAGATGAGAGCCTCGCAGTAACTCAACCAACACCGCAAGTTTAATAGGTTAAGTAAGCCTAATGGTCTTAACTATATAACCAATGCCAGAAATGTAAAGTATTATTCTAGCATTGGATTATTCTAGAAGCCGCCTGAAAAAGCCATCATCTTGGGGGAGGCAAGAAGATGGCGAATCGAAAGGTACTTTTCGGGGAGCGGGTGAGAGGTTTTCGAGAAGACAAGAATTTGACGCAGGAAAATCTTGCGGAGAAAATGGAAATAAGCGCACAATATTTGAGCGGAATCGAAAGGGGGAAAGAAAATCCCACTTTCGATATGCTCATGAATTTATCCGACGGCCTCAAAGTGGAAATGTGGGAGCTTTTTGATTTTGGGCATGAGAGCCGGGCGGGGGAGCTGAAGGAAATGCTGAAACGGTTTGGAAGCGAGCTTTCAGAAGAAAAGCTCAGGCTGGCCGTCAAGGTGATACGGGCGATGGCGCGTTAAATTCCCTTTGTTCGATGATTTTAAGAAGTGCGGTGCGAATCCAAACGTACCGGCAATCCCTGCCGCCAAGAATTCCCGAAAGAATATTTCAGCTTGAAAAATGGTATTTTAGCATTCGCTAAGAAGGCGGAAATATTCCTCACGGGATAAACCGGCCGTTCGGTTGTTGGATAAGATTATATCTATGCCCACAGACCTATATACCGGAAGAGTAAGTGAGCGGGCACAACCGGATTTGACATACAGCCTATGGCTTCCTTCTTGCCGGTCGAAAACAAAGCCCGCTTTTTTATAGATACAATCCAGTTTTTGCCATGACTGAGCCGTTAGGCGTGGCATGGTGCGCTATGGGGCCGGTGGGCGGGCACTATGAAAGGCCACGGGACAGTCACTTCTTTCATAGCCTTTTGTGCCTTTGATTTTGTGGGGCCTCGCTTTGATCCATCAGGCATTGGGGTGAAGCCGCAATCCTTAAGTACTTGATCTAAAGTTCCCCTTTCAAAGCATGATGAGAGGAACAGACGTACCGCCTCAATGATGTTCTCTTGCGCCCGTTTTTCAGTTTCACCTTGGGAACATATATCAAGAATTGGGCATGATGAAATAAACATGCTTCCCTTTTTCTTGATCTGAACCGGCAATTTTACTGTAAAAAGAACCTGCATTGAGTTTCCCCTTTATGCTTTATTTAATCGGCTACTCCACGCTCTCGTTTCATTCTACCCCACCGGATGAGCCAAACCCTATGGTTTTTTAACTCAAGCAAAAGTAGGGGTGGAATGATGTTTATTAAACTTGAAAACAAGCGGCGGTGGGGGATAAAGCAATTTCACTGCGGGGACTATAGGGGAACTCAACACCCCAAGATTGCTTGGGGCGTGTAAGCGCTTGAAAAAGTGGTGGGCCGTGCTGGGCTCGAACCAGCGACCCGCTGATTAAGAGTCAGCTGCTCTACCAACTGAGCTAACGGCCCACTTCAAGGAAGGCATGATTGTAAATGACCGCCGTCGATTGCGCAAGCGTTCCGCAACATTTTTTTCCGGGTGCGGATTTGGCGGATGTATGAGAGAAGTTTGACAATATGTCTGGATCCCCGCGTACGCGAGGATGACAATCAAACTTTATTCAGCGAATAAAGCCGGTTACGGGTGCCGGGCCAAAATATCGGGTAAAGATAAATTGATTCCGCCCAGCTTGCCGCCGAAATTGGCCGCGCCGATTTTTACCACGCCCCCGCCGCCGCACGCGGCGCGGATGCCGGCCGCCATCGCCTTTTCCGCCACATCGCGCGAAACGGCGTCGATGACAATCTCAAAAACCGCTTCCACCTTGGGCGGCAATTTCCGGTTTGGGTTTTTTGCCGCCGGGATGGTGGGGCAATAATCCTCCTGCGTGGAGGCGGTCAAAAATGGATATTTGCTTCCCAAGCGGCTGGCGGCGGCCACCACTCCGCCGGCGAACGGCAGGATCAGGCCCGGCATCGATGCGATGGCCTCCACCGCTTTCTCCGCCACGCGCAGGCCGCTTTTGTTGCTTTGGGCGTAAATCCAGAAGTTCGCGCCCCCCACGCCGTCGCCGATGTTCACCATTTTTTCCACAATGAAATCCCCGGCGGTGCAGGGTATCGATACGCAATCGCGCCCGTGGTGTTTTTCTTCCCGCTGAAAGCCGTTGCCGAAGTAACCAAGCTTTTCCCCCAGCGCGAACGGCACGCCCGCATCCAATCCGTTAAAAACCAGAATGGTGGGGGCGGGCAAGCAGACCTGGCCCACCCTTTTTATCAGTTCTTTGTGCAGGGCATCCGCCGTGCGGGCGAAAAAGAGAAGCCGGTCGCCGGGGCGGCCATCGGGGGTTTTGAAGTCGGCGGTATGCGCTTCCACGCCCGCTTCGCAGCCGCAGGCGATGATGGAGGTGGCGCATCCCACGGCGAGGCGCGATACGTCCCGCGTCCACTTGCCGTTGCGCCCCGTCACGATAAGCCGCGCGAACGGCATGGCGAAAGCCTCGGCGTGGGCGTCTTCTATCGGTACGCCGTTTATTTCCATTTGCCGTTCTCCACGATCACCTGTCCGTTACGAATCACATATTGGGGATGGGCGAACATTTCCGCCGTATCCCCCCGCTCGCGCAAGAGTACCACGTCGGCACATGCGCCGTTGCCGAGGTGTCCGCGCTTCGTCAATCCGCAGGCGGCGGCGGGGGCGGCGCGGGTGATGACGGCTATATCCGCCAGCTTCAGTTCGCGCCGGATTTTCGGCAGATGGGACGCGGCAACGGCATCGATGGTAAGCGCGGCGCAAAAATCGTCGCGGCGGTCCCGCTCCATCAGCAGCGCGATAATGGCGGGATACCCCTCGATGGAGCCGCCCGATGGATAATCGATGGAGAGGGACAGGCGCGAAAGGTCTTCCATTGAAAGGATGAGTTCCATTGCGGCAAGCCAGAGAAGCGCGTCGATATACCGCTCCTTTTTAAATTCGTAAGGGGAAGCGGCAAACGGGGATTCCGGATGCCGCAAAACTTTTTCGCCGCCGCTTCGGGAAACGCGCGCGGCCAGTTCGGCGTCCGCCGTGAATGTTAGCGCGGGGCCGAAAACCACCGGGCCGCAATCGGCGGTAAGGTTTGGGTGCGTATCCAGCAACGCGGCGGCGGCTTCGCCGCGCGGGACGAGGCTTTTTCCCTTCCGTTCGAATGCATAGTGCGAAATATGGGAGAGGTGGCACCTTTTTCCGGCGGCGCGCGCCGCAAACGATTCCAGCCCCAAAAATCCTTCTCCTTGGGCGAGGTGGGGCAGGTGCAGATGCGGCGGGTTGGGCGGGAAGGCGTTCGACAGGGCATCGGTGATCCCCGCTTCGCCGAACAGCTTCACGCCCAACGCGCCGGGCGCGCGGTGTTCCAGCGAAAGCCAGCCGCCATCCATGCCGTATTCGCGGGCAAACGGGGCGAATGCCCCTCCTTGCGCGGGGGTAAGCCCCGGTTCAACCCAATAGGTGATCCCCTGCGTGAGAAAATTCCGGGCGGTACGCGCGGCGTCTCCCCACGCGCCGAGCGGAACGTTCGTTGCCATAGCCGCCACGGCATAGCAGTGCGCGTGGATATCGATGCCGCCGGGGAGCGCGATGCAGCCGCTCCCGTCGATCACCGCGTCCCCGCCATCGCCGCCGATGGTGATGCCATCAAAACAAATGTCCGCAACTTTCCCGGTTTTGCCATTGGCGGGATCAAACAGCCGCGCCCCGGTAATCTTCACGGGACTTTGCCGAAGGACGATTGATAGGTGAAGGTGGCCACAATGTGTATTTTTTCCTTATCGAGACCGGCCGGAAAGGGGGCAAATGGGGCCGCGTTGCGCACCGCCACCACCGCCGCGTTATCCAGCGCCGCCAGACCGGCGGTGGCAAGCACCCGCACTTCCTCCAGTTCCCCGTCCCGCGAGAGGGTGAAGCGCAGCACCGTGTTTCCCCCCGCGCCGGAACTCATTGCTTCGTACGGATAGGCCCAGATACCCTCCACACTCCGTTTAATGCCGGTGAAATAATCGAGATAGGCGAAGCGCCGGGTATTGAGGGGGATCACAATTTCGTTGGCGGTCTCCAAGGTGCCCGCCGGATTGGCGGCGGCGAAGTTGTCTATCTCCGTGCCGCTCAGGGCGCGCAGTTGCTCCTTGGTCTCGCGGTCCGGTTTCATGCCATTTTCAGCGGCGTCGGATTTGGCCGGCTGCCCCGCCTGTTCGCTTTTTGCCGCAGCCATTTGCACCGGCGAAAAAGGGTTTTCGGCAACGGCGGTTTTCTTATCGCCGGCGCTTTTCGTGGTATTCGCTTCGCGTTTGCGGCGCTCGCTTTCTTTGCGCGGCGTATCGGCCTTTAGTT
>JAHFEK010000062.1 GCA_023248495.1 Nitrospinales bacterium | reverse complement strand
TCGCCTAAAGGAAAGATCATGTCCGCCAAATGCCGGTCGCGCGCCTCATCGAACGAATAGCCAAACATTTTCTCCGCGGCGCGGTTCCAAAAACAGACCGTGCCGGGCTGCTGGGTAATAATGACGGCATCGATGGCGGTTTCCGCGAAGTTGCGGAACCGCTCTTCGCTTTCCCGCAAGGCCTGCTCGGTCAACTGGCGGACGCGTATCTCCTTTTCCAGTTCCCGCACCTTTTCCTCAAGCTTTCGCACGATCGTGAGATTGTATTTTTGCAGGAATTCCTTTTCCTGGATATGGGGTTCGCCGGACTTCATGACCTGCGCGGCGATGATGCCGTTCAACTCGGTGATGAAGGCATCCGGCTCTTTCGGTTTCTTGATGAACGCGGCGGCGCCCAAGGAAGCGCCCAACCGTTTATCCGGCGGCGCGCCATACTCCGAGCTGTAATAGACGAATGGTATGGTCTTCAGGCTCTCATCCTGCCGCAGATCGTATAAAAACTGGAAGCCGTCCTTGATGGGCATCAGCGCATCCGAGATGATAAAGTCGGGATGGGACGACTTGGCTTTTTCAATCCCGTCGATGCCATTTGTCGCCTCTATCACTTGGTGGCCGTCGTGTTCCAGCGTATACCGGAGCATTCTCCGGTCTTCGGAATTGTCGTCGACTATCAGCATTCTCATTTTACCCTCACTATGGTTTCAATGTTTGCGATAATGGATTCCGTGTCGATTGGCTTCTCGAGATAGCCGTTGCATCCGGCGGCGAGGGCCTTCTCCCTGTCCCCAGTCATGGCAAACGACGTAAGCGCGATAATGGGAATGTGCTGATCGACCTCGCGGATTTTCCGCGCCACTTCCAAGCCGTCAACGTCTGGCAGGCCGACGTCCAGCAGAATGAACAGGTATTCGCCGGCCAGCGCCATTTTCAGGCCATTTAACCCGTCAACGGCCCAATCGATCTGATAGCCGGCCCGCTTCAGCGGATAGCTTATGAGCCTGAAGTTATCGGGATTATCCTCTATGACCAGCGCTTTCTCCATGATAGTCACATCCCCGCCATCGTTGGAATTGCGGGTTCCGGCGCTTCAGGCGCTTCGTTAATCATTTCCGGCATAGCCAGGATGAACCTGCTGCCCCCTTCGGGACGCGGCTCGTACAAAATGTCGCCGCGCAGCACCCGCGTCGCCAGCTTCTTGGTAAGGTATAGACCCAGCCCCGTGCCTTTCTCTTTGGTTTGCAGGTGCGAGCTGAACCGGACGAAAGGGGAAAAAAGATTCCGGGCGTCTTCGGCGCTGATGCCGATGCCGGTATCCTCGACGATGATGTGTAAATACCCGTTTCCGGTGTTCGCGGGATTGGCCGCCGGCAACGCCCGGACATAAACAGAACCCCGCTCGGTGTACTTGAGGCTGTTGCCGATAAGGTTCAGGAGGCATTGCGATAACCGTTGCCGGTCAGTATGTAATCTGCGGCTCGGCATCTCCATTGTGAACAATAAACCTCTTTCCCGCGCCTCTTTACCCATCATCTCGAACAATTCATGACGCACCTCGGCAAGATTGAACTCCTCAAGCCGCACTTCCATCTTGCCCGCCTCGATCTTGGAAACATCGATCATGTCATTGATAAGCCCCAGCAGATGTTTCCCGGCGCGGGAGATGATCGCCAGGTTATCGCGCTGCTCGCCGTTCAGGGGGCCGGCCCATTCGTTCGCCAGCACCTTGGAAAAGCCGATGATCGAGTTGAGCGGCGTGCGCAACTCGTGACTCATCGAGGCGATGAACATGCTTTTCAACTTGTCGATGTCCTTCAACCGGACGTAGGCCGCGTCCAGTTCCCGGTGGGCTTGCCGCACCTCCATCGTTCTGCGGAACGTCTGCTCCACGATAAGGCAGATGGCGGTTCCCGAAGTGATATAGATTCCATGCATAAGTACCTGCTCGAACGTTATTTTCAACGTCCAGTGCGGCGCCATGAAAACATATTGGATGGTGGCCGATCCCAGCAGCATCGTGACCATGCCCGGGCCGGAACCCAACAACAGCGCGCTGAACACTGTGGCCGGGTAGAAGGTGATGAAGCCCACCCCCGCCTCGATGGGAAGAATGAGGAATCTCACCGCCACGGCAGCCGCGAATACGGCAACAGCCAGCAGGTAACGGGTCGGCAACGGCAGCGGCAGGGGCAGCTCCCATGATATCCATCGCCTGAAAAAACGGGTAAGGGAACCGGCGGTGACAACAACCGGAACGGGGGAAACGGCAACAGGCCTCAACATGATATTTTGGCTTTTTACGCCATCATCGGATGTAGGCATGTTATTTCACCTTCATTATGGCCGCGATGGTTGCCATGATGTTTTCCGTGTCGATCGGCTTTTCGATGTAACCGTTGCATCCGGCGGCGAGGGCCTTCTCCCTGTCGCCCGCCATGGCATACGAGGTGAGCGCGATGATGGGAACGTGTTTATCGACCTCGCGGATTTTCCGGGCCACTTCCAACCCGTTCAGATCCGGCAGGCCGATGTCCAGCAATACATACTGAAAACTTTCGGCCAGCGCCATTCTCAGGCCATTCATGCCGTCTTTTGCCCAATCGATCTGGTGTCCGTTCCGTTTTAGCGGATAACTTATGAGCCGGAAATTGTCGGGATTGTCTTCTATGACCAGTACTTTTTCCATTTGTTCACACCCTCGTTAACGGTTTGGTTGCGGTTTCCGTCGCATGAATTTCCAGCGAGCCGGTCGATTCGTGAATCGTTTCGGGGATTGCCAGTATGAACCTGCTGCCTCCTTCGGACCGCGGTTCGTACAGAAGGTCGCCCCGTAGCACTTGGATCGCCAGCTTTTTGGCAAGGTACAGGCCCAGCCCCGTGCCTTTTTCCTTTGAATGCAGGTGCGAATTGAACCGGACGAACGGCGAGAAAAGATTCCGCGCGTCTTCGTTATTGATGCCGATGCCGGTATCCTCGACGATGATGTGCAAATGCCCGTTTCCGCCATTTTCCGATTTGGGCGGCGGCAACGCCCGCACATGGACGGAGCCGCGCTCGGTGTATTTAAGGCTGTTGCTGATCAGATTCAGAAGGCATTGCGATAACCGCTGGCGGTCGGCGCGCATTATCCGGCTCGGCGCCTCCATGTTAAGCGACAGTCCCCTATCCCGCGCGTCCTTGCCCATCATCACGTACAGTTCGCGTTGCACATCGGCGAGATCGAATTCTTCCAGGTGCACATCCATTTTGCCCGCCTCGATCTTGGAAACGTCGATCACGTCGTTGATAAGCCCCAGCAAATGCTTGCCCGCGCGCGCAATGATCGCCAGGTTGTCGCGCTGCTCGCCGTTCAGCGGGCCGGCCCATTCGTTGACCAACACGTTGGAAAAGCCGATGATCGAGTTGAGCGGCGTGCGCAGTTCGTGGCTCATCGAGGCGATGAACATGCTCTTCAGCCTGTCGATATCCTTCAACCGGCTGTACGCCTCGTCCAGTTGCCGGTTGGCTTCGGCCATGATCTTTTTTTCACGCTCGGCGGCTTCGCGCCGTTCATGGGCAAGCCGCATCGCTTCGGCTTCCATGTGGTCGGCGCGTTCCCGGACCCTTTCGGCCTTTTCGGAGTTTTCCCGCGAGGTGCGTTCGCGCTCGAGAACAAATTCGGTAATATCCTCGAGGTGATGGATGATCCGCGTAACGCGCCCCTCGGCGTCAAACACCGGCGTGTTAACAGGTCTCCAATATTTCACGTCAAAACCGCCGCTGTTATCGCGCCGGGGGATATCGTATTTCTGAATCCCCATGATGTCCTGAACGCGATCCCGCATCACGCGTTCGAGCGATGTGCGCAGCTCGCTAACGCCGATTCCGCCGTTGCCGCCGGGATTGCCGGGAAATATTTCGAACAGGCCATGCCCCGGCAAGGCGGCGCGCGCCGTTCCCGTGGCGGAAAGGTAGCGGTCATTTACCGCGGTGATGGTGAATGACTCATTCGCTTTCAGAATGAGATACGGGTGCGGCATCGCCTCGAATAGACGCAGATAATCCGTCTGCGCTGATTCGCCATTCACTTTACTTGCGGAAAAAGGATCGTTTTGCATTTTCCGATATCCTCCAATTGTGAAACTGGACTCCTCCGGCATGGATGTTCCGCCAGATGCGACAACACCGGAACTCCTCCACTTGCATGAGATACTAAATGATAAATTGTAATTTGGCAATATATTAATACCTCATTGCATAAAAATAACCCTTAAGGGTTAGTTCGCCCCTTATGCTCTTTGAGCATGGATAACGCAGGAAGCTGAACCGGTTTTTACGTTTGGCGGCGGGCCGCTTATCGGGTGTAAAATGCCGGGATGCTAAAAAAGCTCACATTCGTCACCGGCAACCCGGACAAGCTGCGCGAAGCCTCCGAGATACTCGGCATCAAGCTAAAACAGTCTGCTATCGATCTGGAAGAGCTTCAGACCATCAATGTCGAAGACCTCATCATCCACAAAGCGGAAGAGGCGCATAAAAAACTCCGCTGCCCCGTCATTGTCGAAGATACCGGATTGGTCTTTTTGGCGTGGAACGGCCTTCCCGGCGCGCTCATCAAATGGTTCCAGAAAACCGTGGATAACGACGGCATTGTGAAAATGCTCGAATCGGAAACCGACCGCCGCGCGCTGGCGCAATGCTTTGTCGCCGTGCACGACGGACACCGCATATCGGTGGTCAAAGGAGAGCTGTCCGGCACCATCGCCAAAACGGTGCGCGGCGAAAACGGTTTCGGG
Organism: Nitrospinales bacterium; assembly: GCA_023248495.1. GTDB lineage: Bacteria > Nitrospinota_A > UBA7883 > JACRGQ01 > JACRGQ01 > JACRGQ01. The sequence goes on along the minus strand of JAHFEK010000062.1, from coordinate 7,375 downwards.
TGGGACAGGATTTTCATTCCCGACGGCCACACCCGCACATTCGGCGAGATGACCGCCATCGAGAAGAACAGCTTTTCACATAGAAAAATCGCTTTCGATAACCTGAAAAAACAGTTTGAAAAGATTGATGTTTAACCTTTACACTGATACCCATGCCGGAAGATATTAAGCCCGTCGTTGGCATGGTTTTGACTGGCGGGGGCGCGCGTGCCGCCTATCAGGCCGGGGTCATCCGCTACATTTCGGAACTCTATGCCGGCTCGCCAAATCCCGTCAGCATTTTCTCAGGCTCTTCGGCGGGGGCCATCAACGTGGTGGCGTGCGCGGCCGGCGCGGGTCGGCACGACATCGCCTCAAAAAAACTCTGGGATGTATGGCTAAATCTCCACCATGACAAGATATTCGAGGCCGATATGCCATCGCTTGCCTTGACCGGCGGACGCTTGCTGTTCGACCTGATCTTCGGCGGCAACATTGCCCGCCCCACCACCCGTTATCTGCTCAATACAAAACCGCTCCACAAACTTTTGCAGGAAGAGATTGTTTTCAGCGCGATACGCCTCAATCTCAAGAAAGGGCATCTGAAAGGCGTGGCGATAAGCGCCACGAATTACCTCACCGGCACCAACATCACCTTTTACGATGCCAAGTCGACCGATGAAAACTGGGTGCGCAGCCAGCGGGTGGCGCGCCCCGCGCATATCACCATAGACCACCTGATGGCGTCCGCCGCCATACCGGTTTTTTTTCCGCCGGTGCAGGTGGATGGCAGCTATTACGGCGACGGCAGCGTCCGGCTCACCTCGCCGCTCAGCGCCGCCATACACATCGGCGCGGAGAAGATCATCGCCATCGGCATCCGCCACCAGTTGACCGACCGCAGCCTGCTGGAGATCAACCGGCGGCCCATGCGCCGGGTGTACATGGCCGACATCGCCGGGTTGCTGATGAATTCCGTTTTCGCCGACTCGCTGGAATCGGACATCGAGCGGTGTGAGCGGGTGAACCGGAGCCTCAAGCGGATGTCCGAAGAGATGCGGCGGCAAAACCCCGACAGGCTGCGCCACATCGATATGCTGACCATCAACCCTTCGGTGGATCTCGGCGAGCTGGCGGCCGGCCAGTTCGATAAATTTCCGCCCTTTCTAAAATACCTTTTGCGCGGCATCGGCGTCCGCCCCGACCGCGGCGGCGAGCTAATCAGCTACCTTTCGTATGACAGCTCATACACCGCGAAACTCCTTGAGCTGGGATACGAAGATGCGCGGAAAATAAAGGGAAAGATCGAATCGTTCATCGAAAAGGATACCGTTAGTTCGTAACCGCCGCGGACAAAGCCCCCCCTGCCCAACGAGGCCCTGCGGTATCCTGGAAGGAATATTTCATGCTTTTTTTTCAAGGGTGAAAAGATAACTAAATATGCTAGAATCCTGCGGCTGAACGGTAGAGAAATAGCTTAGGGAGATTAAACAGATATGGCCAACATCCTGCTTACGCAAAAGTGTGTGCGTTCGTGCCCGTATTGTTTTGCCAAGGACAATATGGAATCGGCGGAAGCCAATGCCGTGATGAGCTGGCAAAACATGCTTTACCTGGCCGACATGCTTGAGGCGTCAAAAGAGAATCACGTTTCCCTTCTTGGGGGGGAGCCGACCATCCATCCCCATTTCATCGATTATGTGCTCTACCTGCTTCACCGGTCATTTCACGTTACGGTATTCACCAGCGGGGTCATCTCTCCCCGCTTGCTGGCCGAGATGGAAAAGCATTTGTCAAAGGTTCATTCCGAACGCCTGAGTTTTGTGTGCAACCTGAATCATCCCGACATCAGCCCCGCGGACGAGCTTAACAAGACAAAAAAATTCTTAACCGCCTTTGCGCCTTTTATCACGCCGGGATTTAATATCTACAGGCCGGATTTCGATTTGACGTTCATTTTTGATTACATTCAACAGTACGGGCTGCGCCGCCATGTTCGATTGGGGCTTACCCACCCTATCCAGCCGGCGGCGGAAAATGCCTATCTCCATCTGGCCGATATGAGAAAAATGGCTTCCCGGCTGATGGAGTTTAGCGACTCCTTCTTGAAACTGCAAACAACGCCGGGTTTCGACTGCGGTTTCCCGGTTTGCATATTCACCGATGAGCAGATCGGCGTGCTTTATAAAGCCGGCAAAGGGAGATTAAGTTTCAGGTGCGGCCCCGCCATCGACATCGGGCCGGACATGACCGTATGGCCTTGTTTCCCGCTTCATGAGTTTGAGAAGAAGTCGGTTTTTGATTTTTCCACGGTGGGGGAAATTGGCAAATACTATTCGGATCTGATGGCCAAGACCCGGGCGGGGGGGCGAAGCGGGATATTCGAAGAATGCAATGATTGCGAACATTTGCAAGGGCTATGCTCGGCGGGTTGTCTGGCGTACGTTCTGATGAATAAAGCGGCTCTTAGCGGGGCCCAAAGCGTATGACCCCGCACATATTGGTGGCGCCTTACAATGAAAAGCTGATGGGGCAGTTGCGGCAATGGAAGATGGTTATTTTGGCTTCCGGCGAATCGCAGGTGGGTTCGGCCAACAACCATTTGCGCCAGGATAACCGGTTGCACGCGGTGGTCTTGCGCACGGGAAAAGCCCTCAGCGCCATCGAATATGAAGAGCCGTGGGAAAACATTCCCCTCTTTATATATGCCGATGAATTCGGCTCATTCCGCGACCTGTCGTCAAAGGTTGATTTCTTGCGAAAGATGGGGGCCAGATTTTTCCTTTCCGGCGAAAAAGCGGAGAATTACCAATGGGTGCAAATGCTCGCCTCCATGGGGTTCAATTGCGGCGTCCATCTCGGTAAAAAAGCGCACTGGGAAGCGGCGAGCGACTTGCTGCATTATTCATTTTATAGCCCCGCGAAACACGGACAGGTGGAGCCGTTCAATTATATATCCGGGAACTTTTCCGTGGATTCATCGATAAACTACGCCGCGGTGTATTTTGACGATCCATCCCGATACCTGCATATCAACGAAAACCTGGAAATCGCGGCATCCAGCCAGGAGCTGAACGATGGCATCTTTCTGGCGAAAGGGATCGAGGAGTTGAAAACCATCTCCTCGAATAAAGCGTACGAAACAAGATTGAATGCGTGGCGCGGATTGTTTCTCCGCAATTCGGAATGTTCCGGGTGCGAATCGTGGCGCGTGTGCCTTGGCAAGCATGAAGGGCTCTCCGATAAAAACGGGAGCAAAATGGAATGCCAGGCGTTCTACCTCCAGATCCTTGAGGCGATCATGCAGAAACCGTTGCCGGTTGAAGGAAAACCCGAATGGCGGTTCTGATATTCAAGCCGATAGAAAAATGCAATTCCAACTGCGCGTATTGCGAAACCATTCCAAAGCGGCAGGACAAGACCGCGTCATATGAGCTGCTGGAATTGCTGTTTAAGAAGATCGGCGAGTATCTGAAGGAGTACCCCCAGGAGGAAATGATGTTCACCTGGCATGGGGGGGAAGTGGGGTTGTTGGGCGCCGAGTATCTTGAGCGCGCGTACGAATTTCAAAACGCCCACTGCGGCGGATACCAGAACCGCATTCAACACCTCATGCAAACAAACATGACGGTCATGACCCAGGCGCACATGGACGCCCTTAAATTGCTCAAAATCGATTTTATCGGCACGAGCTTCGATCCCCTTCCCAACATCCGCGGCTTTGGAAAGAACCGCGATTCCCAGAAATATAACCAGCAGTTTTTTGAAGGGGCGCGGTTGGCCGAAAAAAACGGGATTAAATGGGGGGTTATTTACACGACCCACAAGAAATCAGTCGGCAAGGCGATGGAAATTTTCCACTATCTGGATAACATGAACCCCGGCAGTCCCCCTTATTTTCACCAATTGCGCAACTACCGCGATTCCCTGAACGAGCTTTCAATGACCGGCGAGGAATATGCCGATTTCCTGGGTGAAATATTCGCCTACTACTGGAAACGAAGGAACATACATGGCAATGTTCGCCCCTTTTCCTGGTGGATTCAGACGGTTCTGCATGACAAGCCGGCCTCCACATGTGAGATGTCGGGTGAATGCGCAAACCGGTGGTTCTACATCGGCCCCGAAGGGGAAGCCGGCCATTGCGGGATATCCGGGGATTACGGGGTCTTTCAGTATGGCAACATTTACGATAACTCAATCGCGGAGATTTTGTTTCACAAAAACAGGACGGAAATCGCCACTCGAAAAGCGGCGTTGATGGAGTCCGCTTGCAAAGGATGCCGCTTTTGGGGAATGTGCCATGGCGGGTGTCCGGTCGGGGCGTATATGGTCAACCATGACCTGAATATGCCCGCGCCAAGCTGTGTGGCATTCAAAATATTTATGGAAAAATACTTTGAACCGATTACCGGTAAAAGTGTTAATATGCCAGCGGCGAAGGAGCAAGGGGGTTGTTGCTAGAGGGAGTCTCTGGAACATGCGCTTGCCGTATAAAGATAATTTGAACTGTTTTTTTGGGGGAAGGGGCACATAGTGGAAAACAATGACGAAAAGAAATCCAATGATGTTGCTAATTCGAAAGATATGGGGTTGGCCCGGAGAGAAGCCCTAAAGCGGATTGCGCAGAAAATTGGCATAGTCGCCGCTTCAGCGGTGGTTCTGGAAGCATGCGGTAAGGGATGGCCCGGCTATTCGGACTATACCCCCTATTCCAATTATTCGGATACCTACTACTATTATTATACTTACACGAACTACACGGTAACGTATAGCAACTACGTATACACGAACTACACGGTTTATTCGACCTGATCGCCCGTACCGTTAAATGAAGGGGGATGGGAAGCCATCCCCCTTTTTTATTGGCGGGTGGGCAGCGCTCCCCGATTCGACCCCTATTCCGAAAAAGGCATTATTGGCATAGGTTGGATTTGATCTTCAGCCGGTAGAGAGGCGTCACTCCTGTCGCCTAAACAAATCGAATGAGGGGAGGAAACTTCGGGATTGAGGTTCGAACAATCCGCATTACAATGGGGAAATGTGGGGTAAGTATCAATGTTGAACGGGCCGGCGATATTATCCATAAATCTGAACCATGACGGGGCGGGTGTCATCCTTTCCGGCGGCCGCCTAGCGGCCTATGTCAACACCGAGCGGTTTTCACGCATCAAGAAGCAGCCCGGAATACGGGACGGGGATTTGGATTCCCTGCTTCGGCAGGCCGGTCTTGGCATTGAGGATATTCATTTAATCATTTTGGAAAATTATGGGTGCAACTACCCCGACATCGAGCAAAAATACAAAACCGATTTTAAAGATACATTTGTGAAGTTTACGCTGCACCCCGATGGAACATCCGCGCGGATTCGCGGCGTGGACATTCCGTGCATCGTTAATTACGATCATTTCCTGTGCCATTCCGCCGCGGCGTATTATTTTTCGCCCTACGAATCGGCCATGTGTTTCGCCTATGATCCCATGGGGAGCGGGTGCTTCATCGGAAATGAGAATAAGTTGTATCCGTGCGCCTTCCCCGTTTCATTGGCGGGCCTGCTGTACGACCGGGTGAGTTCCGAATTCCTTCCCTTCGGCGGTCTTTTTGGCGCGGGCAAGACCATGGGGCTGGCGCCGTATGGCGAACACGCCGATGCCGCGGTCAGCGATACGCTTAGGCAATTCGCGGACAAAGGCATTTCAAGGCCGGCAATGGAGCAATCCCTTGAGTTCATCGATCTGCATGCAAAAAACGCGGACGCGTTGGTCGAGGGCAAATACAATGCCCGCTACGCGTACCTTGCGCAAGAGCTGCTGGAGCTTTCCCTTTCCCGGATACTGAAGGAAATGGATGCGTTTATGCAAGACCTGCAAAGGGTGCATGGCGTTGGCGTTGAACCAAATCTCTGCCTGGGAGGCGGCGCGGCCCTCAATTCCGTGGCGAATCAAAAATGTTTCGAAAGTTCGCCGTTCAACTCCCTGTATCTTCATCCCGCCTGTGGCGACGATGGAACGGCGATTGGGGCGGCCCTGTATCACTGGCATCACGTCATGGACAACCCAAAGATACCCCGGACCAACCGGGAAGCGATGTATTCGGTAAAAACGTATGGCGAAGCAACCGTCCGGGATGCGTTGGAGAAACATCGTCACAGGCTGACCGTTAGCGCGGATGCCGGCTATATCGCGTCCACCGCCCGGCTCTTGGCCGACGGGAAGATTATCGGGTGGTTTCATGGCGCCAGTGAGATTGGCCCGCGGGCGCTGGGAAACCGTTCGATTCTATGCAACCCCGCCCTACCCCATATGAAGGATACTTTGAACAGCCGGGTAAAATTCCGCGAGGGTTTCAGGCCGTTTGCGCCATCGGTGATGCGGGAACATGCGGCCGATTGGTTTGATATCGATGACAGCCCGTTTATGTTGCGCGTCGCAAAGCTGAAGCGTGGAGGGGTTCCGGCCATTACCCATTGCGATGGCACGGCGCGCGTTCAAACCGTCCGGCGTGAAGATAATCCGCCTTACTACGATCTCATTCAATCATTCCACCGATTGACCGGCGTCCCGATGCTGTTGAACACCTCCTTTAACATTAAAGGCGAGCCGATAGTTGAAACGCCTCTCGACGCGGTGGCCTCGTTCCTTGATTCCGATATTGATGCTCTTGTGTTTCCCGGGTTGATGGTCACGAAAAATGGACGTTAAACCTCGATTCCGAAATTGGCATTTCATATTTTACGTATTTTACGTAAAGTCATTATCTGAAAAGGTTTGGATAGCTATTCGACCGGAATATCCGGTGCGGTCATTTCCTCCCCTTGGCAAGGGGAGGATACAGGAGGGGTTCTGGCATCCTGTGCCAGGCCTGCTTCATCAGGACAACCGCTATTACTTTAACCCCACCTATATCCTCCCCTCAAATGAGGGGAGGAAACTTCGGAATCGAGGTTGAACAGGAATGATCCATGCCTAACAAAGTCATAAGCGGAAGAATTATAAACCGCCATTTGCCATCCGCTGAACGGATACTAATTCATTATTGCGTTTTGGGGGGCATGGGCGACCGCATCATATTTCAGGCAATTATCAGGCATGCCGTGGCTAACCGGAAGGCCGGTGAGGTGGTAATCGCCGCCATACCGTACCATAAGGATGAATATGATGCCCGGCGGTATTCGCCCGCGCCTGACGAGATATGGATCGTTCCCGAAATAGGCGATCCGTTATCGCGCGCCATGCCGGTACGGGAGGCCGCGAACGCGGTCTATCCGAATGCGCGCGCCATCGACATGACGTTATATGGCTATTTCGATGCCGTGCCGGTCTTGCCCGGTACGACATGCGTTGATTTATATGTCCGCCTTGCGGAACTTCGGGAGCAAGGCGTATATCCGCAATT
>JAHFEK010000061.1 GCA_023248495.1 Nitrospinales bacterium | reverse complement strand
TCAGAGTCTGTCGGAAGACCGGGGAAACTTATCTACCGAACATGGTGTCTCCCATGAGTGTCTCATCAGTTTTCCCCGGTTTCCACTTAATGAAATTCTACGATTTCCAAGATACAAGTGTGTCTCAATTTGAGATTAACTTGGTACAGAGTAGTCCCCTCCTTTGCAAGGAGGGGATACAGGGGAGGTTTTAACCCCTCCTGCACCTCCCCTTGCATTGCAAGGGGAGGAAAAAGAGCAAGATAATTCAAACTGACCCACTACCGGCAATCGAAGCCTGTTGAAAGCGGCCGCCGCATCGTGCACAATAAAAAGATGGCGGAAATCAAATTGGCGAAAAACGCCGGCTTTTGCTGGGGGGTGAAGCGGGCCATCGACATCACGCTGGAATCGGCGCGCGTCAAAGGGGGGGAGGTATACACCTACGGCCCCCTCATTCACAACCCGCAGCTGATAAAGCTCCTTGAAAGCAAAAATATCCACGTGGAAACGGATATGGACAGGCTAAAGCCGGGCAATGAGGTCATCATCCGGACGCATGGGATAACCCCACAAAAAAAGGAAGAATTGACGCGGCATGGCGTGGTGATAAGGGACGCCACATGCCCCCTGGTCGCCAAGGTTCAAGGGATGATCCGCAAATATTCCCGCCTGGACTATACAGTGGTGATCGTCGGCGATGATGGCCACGCCGAGGTGACCGGCCTAAAAGGATTTGCCGAAACGCCGGTGTATGTCGTCGCATCCCTGGAAGAAGCCAAAAAGCTGCCCGATTTCGAAAAAATCTTCGTGGCCGCCCAAACCACTTGCGATTTAAACAACTACGATGCCATAACCCGGTATTTCAAGGAAAGGTACCGCGACATCCAAATAGGGGACACCATTTGCGACGCGACCGATGAGCGGCAAAGCGAGGTTATCCGCCTATCAAAAGAGGTCGATGCGATGGTAATCGTTGGCGGCAAGAATTCCGCCAATACCACCCGGCTTGCGCTTATTGCAAAAGAGCAGGGGATTGCGACATATCACATCGAAACTGATGATGAGCTGGATCTCGCGTACCTATCAAAGTATCCACGGATAGGGGTGACCGCCGGCGCCTCCACCCCCAAGTGGATAATCGATGCTGTGGTCGTCAAACTCAACAGCATACAGGAACAACGCAAGCCATTGCATATAGAGATATTAGGGATTATCGTCAAGAGCAACCTATTCCTTGCCGCGGGGGGAGCGATGCTCACCTATACCAATGCGGTTATGCTTGGGCAAAAACCAAATCCTGTTATATTGGTGGCGGCTTTCTGCGCGATTGCCTCCACTTATCTGACCAACCAGCTATTGCGGCCAAAAGAAATTCAAAAAAGCCAGATCAGAAAATACCGCTACCACCTGAAATACAATCAGCTTTTCTGGGGAATCGCCATAACCACGTTGGTAACGGGGCTTGTTCTCTCATATAGCCTCGGATTGCCATCATTGGCCATCTATGCGGCGGTTGTCGGATTCGGCGCCACCTATGGCATCGATCGAAGCCGATTCCGGCTGTTTGTGCGATTAAAAGATATACCGGCCTCGAAAGATATTTTCGTGAGCTTGGCTTGGGTCATGATGACCGTGATATTGACCCACATAAACTCGAATCATGCGAAAGATATAACCTTTCCTTTCCTTATCACCTTTGGAATAGCTTATACGCGCTCGATCCTATTCGACATCCGGGACATTTATTCCGACCAGGTCATTGGAAAAGAGGTAATGCCAATGCTGGTGGGGAAGGAACACGCCAAAAAGACCCTTTACGGGGTTCTGCTGGGAATCGGCACGATCTGCATAATCGATCTGGTGATTAGCGGAAGGTGGTTGATGGGCGCGTATCTGCTGGGCATCGGCTACCTCCTCGGATTTGTCTATTATAACGAGAACAAGGCGTGGACCCATTCCGCCAAATTCGAGCTTTTTCTTGATGCCCCTTATTTTCTTATCGGGGTCGTGACATATCTCTTTGCCTGACCACCAACTGTTCCACGTGGAACAATCCATTTGATTCACATGGTTATGTTCCACGTGGAACAATGTCGGCCCGCCGAATCTCCCGTGACTCAGCTTGAAGGATAATTACCGCTTGCCGCGTCTATCCCTACCTGATACACTTTTCATCAATGCTCACCATTGCCATTTCAAATCAAAAAGGGGGGGTAGGTAAAACAACTACCGCCATCAACCTCGGCGCTTGCCTGGCGTTATCAGGAAAAAGAACCCTCATTATCGACATTGATCCGCAGGCAAACACCACTTCGGGCTTGGGCCTCCCCACCGATTCCGAAAACACCATTTATACCGCCCTTGTCGAGGAAAATACCGATAACGGCCACATTAAGCCGACCATCGTCGATAACCTCTATGTGCTCCCTTCGGACATCAACCTTGCCGCGGCGGAAATAGAGCTTTCCACTTACGAAAACGCCCACTACCGCCTAAAAGGCATCCTTAATAAACTGCGGGATAAATTTGATTTCATCCTTATCGATTGCCCCCCAGCGCTCGGTTTTCTGACCATCAACGCGCTGGTCGCCTCCGATTCGGTGCTTATCCCATTGCAGACGGAATACTTCGCGTTGGAAGGACTTGGCAAATTGATGAATACTATCAATATGATACGCGATTCATACAACCCATCGTTGGAGATTGAAGGGCTTCTTTTCACCATGTACGACAAACGGACTTCCCTGTCCAACCAAGTGGTGGAAGAGATAAAAAAGAACTTCACCAGCCACGTTTTTGAAACCGTGATTCCCCGCAACATCCGGCTTTCCGAAGCGCCGAGTCACGGCCTGCCGATCACCCTGTACGACACAAAATCCAAAGGGGCCGATGCCTATGTGGATCTTGCGCGGGAAATCATCACCCGCAGAAAAAGTTATTTCGAGGCGCTGAAAAACAGCGGCCAAGCCGTTCTGGAGCAATGATTCGATGATTCAAAGAAAAGCGCTGGGCAAAGGATTGTCGGCCTTTCTCCCCGATCAGGGAAAGATGAACGCGCCGCGCGTGAGCGAGATTCCCCTTGCGAACATTGTGGCAAACCGCTATCAGCCCCGGCTTTCGTTTAAGGACGAGGCGCTGAAAGAGCTGGCCGCTTCCATCAAGGAGAACGGCCTCATCCAGCCGGTCATCGTGCACAAGGTCGATAACGGATACGAGCTGATCGCGGGCGAACGCCGGTTCCGCGCCGCCAAAATGCTCGGCATGGCATCGATACCGGCCATCATCAAATCGGTGCAAAACGCGGAAGCGCTGGAGATGGCGATCGTCGAAAACATTCAACGGGAAGAGCTGAACCCGATAGAAGAGGCGAAAGCCTACAAAATGCTGATGCATGAATTCAAGCTCACGCAGGAGATGGTGGCGAAAAAAGTGGGAAAACAGCGCCCGACGGTGGCTAATACGCTGCGGCTGCTCAATCTGCCGGCCGATATCCAGGCCGATATCGAAACCGGCCGCCTGACGATGGGGCACGCCCGCGCGCTGCTCTCGTGCGATACCGAAGCGGCCATGATGGAGATGCGGACGCAGATACTGCAACTCGGCCTCAACGTGCGCGACACGGAATCGAAAACCACCAAGAAAAAAACCGCCGCCGCCAAAACCAAGGCGGAACTTGATCCGAATGTCCGGGCGTTCATCGAATCGCTCCAAAAAAAGCTTTCCACCAAGGTCATTTTGAAGCCGAACAAAAAAGGGGGCGGCACCCTCACCTTCGAGTACTACACCCAGGACGATTTTGAGCGGATTTTGGAGCGCTTGGAGCGGATATAGCCGTTTGGAGCGCTTGGAGCCGTTGGAACTTTTGCGGATTTTGGAGCAGGTGGGTTCTTTGGTGCTTTTGGAGAAATTGGAACAAAAACTACGGCCAAATTGCCATTTATATCTATTTGTATTCTTTGTTTTTATATGGGGCTTTTATTCCCCTTTTTCCCCTAATTTAGAGATACCATGCCCTGTTTTTGATTGAGCAACAAATGAGAAATACCATGGCAATAAATTCTCCCTCTCCTTCCTTATCCCTCGTTCCGTTCCTCCCCCGAGTTGTCATTCCCGCGAAGGCAGGGATCCAGCCATATTTTCAAAACTCTCTTTATCCCTCTCCCTCTCTTTCCTCCCCTTATCAAGGGGAGGCGCGGGAGAGGTCAGTAAATTGTCTTTATTATTCGCTCCTTCAAATAACATGAAAGGCTGGGTCTTAATCCTTGGCGCGATGTCCGATATCGCGCGGCCCCTCGCGCGGCTCTACGCCGCCGCCGGTTACAATCTCTACCTCGCCGATCCGCAACCCGAACTCTTGGCCGATGATTGCGCCGCAATAAAAACCGATTGCGGCGTCGAAGCGAAGCCGCTTCTTTTTGATTTTCTCTATTTCAACGGCCACGAAAAATTCTTCCACCGTCTCGATCCGCGTCCATCGATCGTCATCTGTATCGGCGGCTATCTTGGCGATCACCAGATGGCGATGGGCGATATGGAGGAAGTTTCCAGGATCGTTCAGATCAATTTTGTCGGCCCCGTTTCCATTCTCAACGTCATCGCCGATGTTTTTGAAAAAGAAAAAGCCGGATGCATCGTCGGTGTCGGCGCGGCGATGGCTGAAAGGGGATGCCGCCGTCATTACTTCCACAGCGCGGCCAAAGCCGCGTTCTCAACATATCTTTCCGGCCTGCGCCACCGCCTCGCGCCCAGCGGCGTTCATGTGCTCACCGTGAAGCCGGGATTCGTGGCGACCAAGATGACCGCCGGAATATCCTTCCCACGTTGGCTCACTGCACGCCCGGAAATCGCCGCGCGCGATATTTTCCGCGCACAACAAAAAGGGAGTGACGTTTGCTACACGCCCGCTTGGTGGAAACCGCTCGCGTGGCTCTTCATCCACCTCCCCGAATGGGTCTTCAAGCGGACATATTTTTAATGGGGGGCAAGCTCATTCAAGATTTTTTTTGGAAGAGCATTTTCCAATCGGTGCCGTTGATCTGCGATATTTCCAACACCTTGTGGCCTTCGGCTTCAACGCTGCGCGGGACGTTCTGTGTCGCCGGCTTGTGGTCGGTTATCACTTCCAGAATTTGGCCGGGAGCAAGATCTTCAAGCGCCAACTTGGAGTGGACGAAGGTATAGGGGCACACTTCCCCTTTGATATCGAGGGTAACGTCGGCCTTCATCTTCTTCCTCTCTTTCCCAACAAAATCTTCTCATAGGTCATAATGGTACCATCCAGACAATAAACCATTGCGATGTCATTCCCGCGAAAGCGGGAATCCAGTATTGCTTCTAATTTTTTTCTCGAGAAAGTTTAAAGGAAAAAACTCTGGATGCCCGCCTTCGCGGGGATAACAACAAGGAATTATGGTTGTGCAAAACTTCATTTTTTAAATGCAGAGCGCGTTGTCCGCTTTGAATATATCATCCACTATGGCGGCGTAGTCAATCGTCCGCGCCCCCTGTATGCCACGCGCTTTCACATCTTCAGCCAGACAAAATCCCGTTTCACGCAACGCGGCGTCATACACCGCGTTTTGCATAAGGACTATCTTTTGATCCGTCCGCGCCGGATCGATGTATTTCAGCGCTTCGCTATTCGCGTCACGGATGATAACCAGCCGCATGTAATTAAAATTCCCCGTGCGCGACAACGCACTCTTCGCAGCTATCCGGGAAGATGATGACCAGCACCCCTTTGTCGATGCGCGCCGCCAGCTTCATCGCCGCCGCCAGCGCCGCGCCGGAGGAGGTGCCGACCAGCAACCCTTCCTCGTCTTCGATGCGGCTCACCATGTGGTATGCCTCGTCGGTTGTAACCGAGATTTTTTCATTGTAGACCGACGGATCGTATATTCCCGGCACGATGGAGCTGTCCATGTGTTTCAGCCCTTCAATCCCGTGCAACGATTCCGCCGGTTCGACCGCATAAGATTTCACCGCTGGATTTAACGCCTTAAGCCCCCGCGTGGTTCCCATCAGCGTTCCCGATGTGCCGATGCCCGCGAGAAAATGGGTTACCCGCCCTTTGGTCTGCTCGAATATTTCGCGCGCGGTGGTGTCGCGGTGCGCCATCCAGTTGGAGGGGTTGTTGTACTGATCCGGAAGAAAATACTTGTCGCGATTTTCTTCGTACAGTTTTCGGCAGAGCTTGATCGCGCCGTCGGATTGTTCCATCGGATCCGAAAGAATCAGGTTTGCCTTGAACTGCTTGGCCATGATCCCCTTGCGCGCCTTGCAGACGTTGCCGGGAAGAACGAGGTTCACCTTGAAACCGAGGATCCGCCCGATGAGCGCGTACGCCACGCCGGTATTGCCGCTGGTGGAATCGATCAACTCCATGCCGCGCTTGAACGCGCCGCTGGCCAGTCCGTCGCGAACCATCCGCAAGGCCGGACGCGCCTTCACGCTGGCGGCCGGATTGATCCACTCCGCCTTGGCGTATATTTCTATATCCTTGTTGCCGAAATCCTTCACGATGTTGCGGATTTGCAGCAGCGGGGTATTGCCTATGCGGTCCAACACCGACTCGTCGTATGTGGTAATGACCGGTATCCGGAGGTGCGGCGCCAATTGGGTCGCTTTCATCGCGTTACTCCCTCTCAATGTATAAATGCGTCAGCTTCGTTAATCAGCGCGCCGGCGTCGGCCGGCTGGATAATCTTCATTTTCGCGGCCACCTCCGGCAAGTAGCCGAATCCGCCGCCGGCTTCGACATGGAACGTCGCGCCCAGCCGCGCCAACATCGTTACATGCTTGCTCACCGGCTGCATGTGCGCGGCGGCCTCATCCAGTTTTTCCAGCGCGCGCCGCCCGTTCCCCGTGAACAGCAAATGCACTTCGTTCTCGTCGTTGAGCGTGAGGCCGAGGCTCATCCGCAATTTTTCACCGGTAAGATTCGTGCCAAGGGGCGACCCGGTAAACAGCACCGCTATTTTTTTCATGCGAACGCCAGATACCGCGTCGAGTCGCCTATGATGTTCGCGTGGTCGAATTGGCTGCCATAGTTGAACTTTTCGTTGCGATGGGCTTTCGCCTCGCCCGCATTGTGCGCGCAGACGGTGATCACCGCGCCTTTGTCCACCAGCGCGTCGAGTCCCGGCACGGATGCGTTCAGCACGCCCCGGTGCATTAAAAAAATGTCGACGCCAATTCCTTTTCCCAAAGCCGCGTCGGACAGGCCGATGACGTTATAAATATCCTGGCTGTCGGGCCCGGTCATCACAAGAAAGGCCAGCCTCTTATCCTTCGTGTCCAATGGGCACTCCGCAAAACTGTTCGTAGTCGATCAGCTTGGTAATCGTTTTGTTCTCGCCGCAGATCGGGCACTTCGGATCTTTCCGCACCCGCAGTTTGCGCGTTTCGGCTCTCAATGCGTCATAGAGCAGCAGCTTGCCTACCATGGTTTCACCGATCCCAAGTATTTGCTTGATGACCTCCACCGCTTGCAGGTTGCCCACCACTCCCGGCAAAACGCCGAGCACGCCGGCCTCCTGGCAACTCGGCACCATGCCGGGCGGGGGAGGTTCGGGATACATGCACCGGTAACACGGCCCTTCGGGGGATTTAAAAACCGTCACCTGGCCCTCAAACCTGAAAATGGATCCATGCACATTCGTCTTGCCAAGCAAAACGCACGCGTCATTCACCAGATAGCGGGTTGGAAAGTTGTCGCATCCATCGGCGACAATATCCCAATCTTTGAAAATATCCAGCACGTTGGTGCTGTCAAGCCGCGTGTTGTAAATGGTAACTTTCACATCAGGGTTCAACCCGTTAATACTGTCCTTCGCCGATTCAACTTTGAGACGTCCGATGTCCGCCGTTGAATGGATGATCTGCCGCTGAAGGTTTGAGCTATCCACCACGTCAAAATCGATAATGCCGAGGTTGCCAATTCCCGCCGCAGCCAAGTAAAGGGCAAGGGGAGAACCAAGCCCTCCGGCACCGAGCAGAAGAACCTTTGCGCCTAGAAGTTTTTCTTGGCCTTTACCCCCAACCTCCGGGAGAATGATATGTCTGGCATATCTCTTAACTTGTTCCGGAGAAAATTTCATATCGTTGTAAGCTCCAATTTAGCTATATGCTTTTTTATGCAATTCTTTTCTGCATGGATTAGTTAATAGCCGCCTGCTATTGCCGGGATAATGGATATGGTGTCTCCATCCTTCACAGCCGATCTATCCGAATCAAGAAATCGGATATCTTCTTCATTAATATATATATTTATGAATCGGCGAAGCTCTCCATCCTCGCTATAAAGCTTCTCTTTGAAACCAGGGTAATTACTTTCCAGTTGATCAATTATCTCTTTAACTGTTGCCCCGCTTGAGGAAACGTCACCTTTGCCACCAGTTAATCTCTGAAGTGGTGTTGGAATCCTAACGTTAACAGACATGAACTCTCCTTTGGTTTTTTATATATGATGTTTATTTATATATTCTTTGGAACTCTTCAAGCTTCGGGTGAATCGTAGGCGGCTCTTCGACTTTGCCATGAAGCACTTCCTGAGTTTTCAATCCATTCCCGGTTATGCACATTACGGTCACTGCGTTTGGATCCAGCCGTTTTTGATCTAGTAGCTTCTTTGTCACGGATACTGTTACCCCCCCCGCCGTCTCGGTAAAAACCCCTTCGTGCTCGGCGAGGATCTTTATGCCATCAACCACTTCTTCATCGCTTACATCTTCGGCCCAGCCGCCAGATTCATTTATCGTCTTGATACCGTAGTACCCATCGGCCGGATTACCTATGGCGATGGAACGGGCGATGGTGTTGGGTTTTTGCGGCTTGAAGTTTTTCTTCCCTTCCTTCACGGCGGTGGTGACCGGGGAGCAACCGGCGGCCTGCGCCCCAAAAACCCGCGTCTTAACTTCAGGGATGAAACCGAGCATTTCGAATTCTTTAAAGGCACGGTATATTTTGGTGATGAGCGATGAACCGGCGATCGGAACGATCACCTGATCCGGCGCTTTCCAACCGAGTTGTTCGGCGATTTCATGACCGTAGCTCTTGCTCCCATCGCCGTAGAAAACGCGTATATTGATGTTGACGAAGGCGATGTTGTAATGCGAAGTGATCTCGGTGCAAAGCCGGTTCACATCGTCATAGTTGCCAAACACTTTTACCAGCTTGGGCTTGTACACCTGCGTGCCGATTATTTTGCCCGCTTCCAGATCGGACGGAACCAGCACAACTGCCTTCAGTCCCGCATGCGCCGCGATGGCCGATACCGAGTTGGCCAAATTGCCGGTGCTGGCGCAACCAACGGTGTCGTAACCAAACTCAATCGCTTTGGAAATCGCTGTGGAGACCACGCGATCCTTGAAGGAGAGGGTGGGGTGGTTCACCGCATCGTTTTTGATATACAAGTTCGGCATACCCCATACCCTGCCAAGATTTTTGCAGTGAACAAGCGGCGTATAGCCAACGGAAAGCTTTACGGCCGGTTCGCCTTCAATGGGAAGAAGCTCCTTGTACCGCCACATGTTGGGAGGCCGCGAAAGAATCTTTTCCTTGGTGATGGATTTCCGAATTTCCCCGTAGTTGTAATCAACCTCGAGCGGGCCGAAGCATTCTTCGCAAACATACTTCGGTTCTACTTTGTACGGTTTACCGCATTCGCGGCATTTCAGGCCATTAACAAATCCCATTTGCCCCGAAATCCTCATAAATAAAAACATATTCTATAAAAATGCCGGTCGGCGAAAGAAAGGAGCACCATCATCACCAACCCAATTAACTCCGAGTCACGAGCTTAAAGTACCCTAGTATTTTTGTCAAGATTAAAAATATGTTTTTCCATGGGCCTATTAAACGGTTCATAGCTTTAAATGCGGCATGTATTAACCACATTTTATGGAAACAAAGTGTGCGATAAGTTAGATACTTACAAATATTTCAGGCACATTAAGTTTGTGATCGTAAGCTTATTTATATGTTTTTATAGCTCTTTTACCACATTGTTGTTGCACTACTACATTTTTTTTGCTTTCGCGTAGTTTCGCTTGACTGCATGGCTCAAACGCGGTATTATTCACTCCATGACCAGTCTTGCACTTTCCAACCTTACAGATCATAAAGGGCTCCTTGTCCGCCTGCGTGGTATCCGCCCATCCCTCAAAAACGCCGAGCGGCTTGTCGCGGATCTTTTTCTAAAACATCCCGCCAAGGTGCTGGGCTACACCGTCGCCGAAGCGGCCGCGCACGCGCACGTTAGCGAAGCCACCGTCATTCGGTTTTGCCGCACACTCGGCTTCGAGGGGTACCAGGATATAAAATTCCAGATCGCGCGCGAGTTGGTCGTCCCCACCCGCTCATTCACCGGCGAAGAGGTGATAGAGGGGGACACGCCCGGCGAAGTGATGCAGAAGGTGTTTGCCTTCAATGTCCAGACTTTGCAGGAAACGCTGGAGGTATTGGACGCGGCGGCGCTGGAGCGGGCATCCGATCTTTTGGACAAGGCGGATAAAATCCTTGTCATTGGCGTTGGCACTTCCGGCGCGAACGTGCAGGACGCTTATAACAAGCTCTTCCGCCTGGGACTCAACGTGGTGGCGCAGAGCGATTCCCATTTGCAAATGATGGAGGCGTCGTTACTCGGCCCCACCGGCGCAGTGCTGGCGATAACCCATTCGGGCCGCACGCGCGACCCGGTGGAAACGCTGGCGGTGGCGCGGCAGGCGGGCGCCAAGACGGTGGTCATTACCAGCAACCCGCGTTCTCCCGTCACGGCACAGGCCGACGTGGTGCTGCTGACCTCCTCGCGTGAATCGGCCTTCCGGGGCGAGGCCATCGCCTCGCGTCTGGCGCAGATGAGCATCGTGGATGCGCTGTACACCCTCATAAGGATCAAGGGCCGTGGGCGCGCCATCGCCGCGGAAAAAAAGATAGAAGCGGTCATAGGACAGAAACAGATTTTGTAAGGAGCGATGATGATAACCCTTCGAACGTATGTGTTCCTCGACAGCCTTCAACCGCAGCTCGCCACATTTATCGGCAGCACGTCGAAAGGCTTTCCCCCGGTTCCCGGCAACGCCTCCCTCTTCGTTGAGATCGCGCCGGGACTGGCGATCAACCGCATCCTCGATATCGCGCTGAAGGCGACCAAGGTGCAGCCAGCCGTGCAGATCGTCGAACGCGCCTACGGCCTTCTCGAAATTCACGAGCAGGACAAGGGAGAGGTGATGTCCGCCGGCAAAGCGATTCTGGATTACCTTGAGGTGAAGGAATCCGACCGCATCAAGCCGCACCTTGCCAGCAACGAGATCATCCGCTCGGTCGAGCCATATCAGTGCCAGCTCATCAACCGAAACCGCGGCGGCAGCATGATACTCCCCGGCGAGAGCCTTTTCATTCTGGAAACGGAACCGGCCGGCTACGTCATATATGCCGCCAACGAAGCGGAAAAAGCGGCCAACATAAAGCTTATCGAAGTGCGGCCGTTCGGCGCGCTCGGGCGGCTCTACCTCTCCGGATCGGAATCGGAAATCGATTCGGCGGCGGAAGCGGCGATCAAAGCGATGAACAGCCTTGAGGGAATACCTCTCAAGGGCGTGAAAAAAGAGTAGGAACCTTTAATTGAAAACAGGAGGATTTGGTATGGCTGAAGCACTTGGATTGATTGAAACCAAAGGGTTTACCGGCATGGTGGAGGCGTCCGACGCGATGGTGAAAGCCGCCCGCGTAGAGCTGGTCGGGTACGAAAAAATCGGCGGCGGATTCGTCACCGCCATCGTCCGGGGCGACGTTGCCGCGGTCAAAGCCGCAACCGAAGCGGGCGCGCGCGCGGCCGAAAAAGTGGGTGAGCTGGTGAGCGTTCACGTTATTCCACGCCCGCATGCCAACATTGATCTCGTGCTGCCGCTTGGCCGCCTGGAAGAAGCCCGCAAAGAAACCAAAGGACAGAAGAGCTAAGCCATGATGTTCGGCAGAATAACCGGCACCGTGGTCGCTTCCCGCAAGGACGAGAAACTGGAGGGATTGAAACTCCTTCTCGTCCAGCAGGTGGACGCCTACGGCAAGATCACGAACAACTACGTGGTGGCAGCCGACAGCGTGGGGGCCGGCAAAGGAGAGGTTGTTCTCTTCGCCACCGGCTCGTCCGCGCGGCAGACCACGCAGACCGAAGGTAAACCGGTCGACGCCGTCATCATGGCGATAGTCGATACGTGGGAAATCAACGG
>JAHFEK010000060.1 GCA_023248495.1 Nitrospinales bacterium | reverse complement strand
ACCGCTTGGGCATAATTCGTAATTGTGGCTCTCAGTGCCATGGGGTACCTCCTTTAAATTTGGTCGTTTAAACGTTGGTACCCCTTTCTCTACCCTGACACAAGATTTAATACATCACCGGCGTTCTCTTCCGGTTGCCAAACGGCGGGGAAAAGTGGTAAGTTTACCTGTCTCTTTTTGGGAGGATTTACTTTGAAATTACACGAGTATCAAGCCAAGGAAGTTTTGCGCAAATACGGCCTTCCCGTGCCGGAAGGGTACCCCACGGACTCCACCTACAACGTGCGCGAAATCGCGGGACGCTTGGGCGGGTTTCCGGTTGTGGTGAAAGCGCAAATACACGCAGGGGGGCGTGGCAAAGGGGGCGGGGTAAAGCTTGCCTTCAATCAGGATGAAGCCGAAAACCAGGCCAAAGCCATTTTGGGAATGAATCTGGTCACGCACCAGACCGGACCGGAAGGGCGCATCGTCAAAAAGCTGCTCATCGAAGCGGGCTGTCAAATAGCCAAGGAATACTATCTCAGCATCGTGCTGGACCGCGCCACATCGCAAAACGTCATTATGGCCTCCACCGAAGGGGGCATGGACATCGAGGAAGTCGCCGAAAAACACCCGGAAAAAATCCTGAAGGTCTTCATCGACCCCGCCGTCGGCATCATGCCGTACCAATGCCGCCAGCTCGCGTTCGGGCTGGGCTTTCCGCAGGAAATGATCGGTCAGGTGTCCGCATTCATCGCGAAATTCTACGATGTATATATGAAGGAAGATCTCTCCATGGCCGAGATCAATCCGCTGGTGGCCACCAAAGACAACAAATTGCTCGCCCTTGACGCGAAACTGGCCTACGACGATAACGCCCTGTTCCGGCACAAAGAGGCTATCGACCACCGCGACCTCAACGAAGAGGATCCGCTGGAGATAGAAGCGAGCAAATTCAGCCTCAACTATATCAAGCTGGACGGCGAAATCGGCTGCATGGTGAACGGCGCCGGGCTGGCGATGGCCACCATGGACATCATCAAATACTGCGGCGGCGCGCCGGCCAACTTCCTCGACGTGGGGGGCAGCGCCAGCGCCGAGCAGATCGAAGAAGCGCTCAAGATCATCATCTCCGACCCGTCGGTCAAGGCGATCTTCATCAACATATTCGGCGGCATCCTGCGCTGCGACCGCCTGGCGACTGGCGTGGTAACGGCGGCGAAAAAAATCAATATTCAAATCCCGATCGTCATCCGGATGGAAGGAACGAACGTGGATGAAGGAAGAAAAATCCTCGCGGAGAGCGGGCTTAAATTCCTTATCGGCAATGGCATGAAAGACGGCGCCCAAAAAGCGGTCGCCGCGGTCAAGGGGTGAGGCGATGAGCGTACTGGCAGGAAAAAAGACCCGTCTGTTGGTTCAGGGGATAACCGGCAAAGAAGGAATGTTCCACGCCTTGGGCTGCCGCGATTACGGCACCGCGGTGGTGGCGGGGGTCACCCCCGGCAAGGAAGGGCAAAATGTGGAAGGAATCCCGGTGTTCAACACCGTGAAGAACGCGGTGCTGGCCACCAAAGCAAACGCCACGATGATCTTCGTGCCGCCGGCTTTTTCCGCGGACGCGATTCTGGAGGCGCTTGACGCGGGCATTCAACTGATCGTCTGCATCACCGAAGGCATTCCGCCGCAGGACATGGTAAAGGTAAAACGCGCCATGCAGGGCTCTTCCGCGCGCCTCATCGGGCCGAACTGCCCGGGCATCATCACCCCCGGCCAAGCCAAGATCGGCATTATGCCGGGCCATATTCATAAGCCCGGCCACGTCGGTATCGTGTCGCGCTCCGGCACCCTCACCTACGAGGCGGTGGGGCAGTTGACCGCGCTTGGCATCGGCCAGTCCACCTGCATCGGCATCGGCGGCGACCCGGTGAACGGCACCAGCCATCTTGACGCCATCAAACTGTTTAACAACGATCCCGACACCCATGCCATCGTCATGATCGGCGAGATCGGCGGCACCGCCGAGGAAGAGGCCGCCGAATACATAAAAGCCCATGTAAAAAAACCGGTGGTCGGATTCATCGCGGGGCAGACCGCGCCGCCCGGACGCCGCATGGGACACGCGGGCGCGATCATCGCCGGGGGCAAAGGCACCGCCATGGAAAAGATGAACGCGATGAAGGCCGCGGGCATCCACGTGTGCGAAAGCCCCGCCGATATCGGCGAGACGATGAAAAAAGTCTTGATGAAGAAGCAGGCCAAAAAGAAAACCGCTAAGAACGCGGCGAAGAAGAACGTTGCCAGGAAAAAAGTAACGAAGAAAAAAGAAGCGAAAAAGAAGACCTTGAAGAAAAAACCGAAGAGGTAAAAGGAGTACTTAATGAGCGATTTAATCATACGCATCGGCGGCGAGGGGGGCGAAGGCATCATCAGCGCCGGCGACATGATAACCCAGGCGGCCACCCGCTCCGGGCTGAACGTGCTCACGTTCAAGACCTTCCCGGCCGAAATACGCGGCGGCTACGCCATGTATCAGGTGCGCTTTTCCAAAGATCACATCATGTCCGAAGGCTCCGGCTCCAACATCTTCTGCGCCTTCAACCAGGAAGCGCTGGATAAAAACAAGGCGGATCTGAAACCCGGCACCGTGCTGATTTACGATTATCCCGATGGCGACATCGCGGAGGAAGTGAAAATCGACGGCGTCACCTGCTATCCGTTACCGATGAGCCGTATCGCCAAAAAAGACCTCGAAATGTACCGCGCGAAGAACATGGTGGCCTTGGGCGCCCTTTCCTTCATGTTCGACATCGCGCTGGAGGAACTGAAAGACCTGTTACGCGAAAAATTCGGCAAAAAGGGTGAACAGGTTGTCGCCACCAACCTGAAGGCCGTCGACGCCGGTATCGCCTACATGAAGGAGCACAACAAAAAAACCGACCCGTTCACGATGGGCAACGTGGGCAAGATGGCGAAAGACGTCATCATCATTTCCGGCAACGAGGCGGCGGGCCTCGGCGCGGTTCTTGGCGGCTGCCGGTTCTTCAGCGCCTACCCGATCACCCCGGCCACCGAAATCGCCAACTACATGGCGCAGTGGCTGCCGAAACTCGATGGCACACTGGTGCAGGCCGAAGACGAAATCGCCTCGCTGGCGAACGTGCTGGGCGCATCGTACGCGGGGGCCAGGGCAATGACCTCCACCTCCGGCCCCGGACTTTCGTTGATGCAGGAGCTGATCGGTCTCGCCTCGATGGCCGAATTGCCGGTGGTCATCGTCGACGTGCAACGTGGCGGCCCCTCTACCGGTATGCCGACCAAGCACGAACAGTCCGACCTGTTCATGGCGTGTCACGGCGGCCACGGCGACGCGCCGCGCATCGTGCTCTCGCCCGAAAACGTGGCGGACATCATTAACCTCACCGCCGAGGCGTTCAACCTGGCGGAGGAATACCAGATGCCGGTGTTGGTGCTTTCAGACGGCTCGCTGGGCTTCCGCACCGAATCGATCACGCGGCCCGATCCCGCGAAATTCAAGCTGGTCACCCGCGCCCGCTACGCCGGCGGCGAGGGATTCAAGCGGTACGAAATCACCCCGACCGGCATTTCGCCGATGTCGCTGCCGGGGGACGACGTGGCCGGTTCCTACATCGCCACGGGTCTGGAGCACAACGAATCCTCCAACCCCAATTTCACCCCCGAAAACCGGGTAAAACACTGCGACAAACGTTTCGCCAAACTCAAAACCCTCGTGGACAAATACCATGCGCCCGAACTGCAAGGGGACGGCCCCGCCGATGTGGGCATCATCTCCTTCGGCAGCACGATGGGCGTCAGCCGTGAAGCGGTGGCGCTGGCACGCAAAGAGGGCTTGAAAGTCAAAGCCCTGCATCCGCGGTTGATCTGGCCGATGCAGGTGGAACATATAAAGGCGTTCGCCGCAACCTGCAAAAAGATACTGGTTCCCGAATGCAACGCGCAAGGGCAGCTCGCCGAGCTGCTTCGCGGCCAGACCGGCATCAACCCGGTAAGCTACCGGCTGTATGACGGCCTGCCGTTCTCACCCCAACAGTTGCTTACCAAAATCAAGGAGGTAATGTGATGGCTGCCACCACTGAAGCCCTGAAAGCGAAAGATTACCGCAGCGGCATTCGCGCCGTTTGGTGCCCCGGCTGTGGGGACTACGGCGTGCTCAACTCGGTGCAAAACGCCTTCGCGGCGCACCAGTTGCCGCTGAACAGCACCGTTTGCGTTTCCGGCATTGGCTGCTCCAGCCGCCTGCCGTACTTCCTTAAAACCTACGGATTCCACACGGCGCACGGCCGCTCGCTGCCGGTCGCGGCGGGCGTGAAGCTGGCCCGGCCCGACCTCGAAGTCGTGGTATTCGGCGGCGACGGCGACCTGTTCTCCATCGGCGGCGGACACTTCCCGCACATCGCGCGCAAGAACGTTGACCTCACGCTGATCATGATGGACAACCACATATACGGTCTTACCAAGGGGCAATCCTCGCCCACCTCGAATCCCGGCTCCATCGGCACCATCACGCCGTATGGCTCGCCCGATACGAGCAACGTGAATCCGTTGGCCTACGCGCTGACCTACGGCGCGACGTTCGTGGCGCAAGGATTCTCGGGCAAACCGAAGCAGATGGACGCCATCATCCAGGAAGCGCTCAACCACGAGGGCTTCTCGTTCGTGAACGTAATGTCCCCCTGCCTTACTTTCAACAAGGTGGATACCACCGATTTCTTCAAGGGGGCCTTTATCGACCTGCCCGAAGATCACGACAAGGGAAACCTGGTGGCGGCGCTCGACCGGGCGTTCAACGCGCCCGCCGGAAAAGTTTACAGCGGCATCTTTTTTCAAACACGCAAGCCCACCATGGTGGAGAACCTGCGCGCACTCAACAAAAAACAGAAAGCGGATAAAAACATGGATCTCAACATCGCGGTGGATTGGTTCAAACCATGAGCAAACAACGGACACTGGGCCTCATCAAGCCGGACGCGCTGGAACGCGGCAAACAGGGGGCGATCATCGACCGCATCCTCTCGAAGGGTTTTAAAATAGTGGCGATGAAACAGCTCCGGCTCACCAAGGCGCAAGCCGAAGCGTTCTACGCCGAACACGCGGCGCGGCCGTTCTTCCCGTCGCTCACCGGCTATATGGTCAGCGGGCCGATCATCGCGCTGGCGCTGGAAAAGGATAACGCCATCGCCGACTGGCGCACGCTGATGGGGGCCACCAACCCCGAGAAGGCCGACGCCGGCACCATCCGCAAGGATTTCGCGGTCGATCTGGAGAAGAACTCGGTGCACGGCTCGGACAGCGAAACGTCCGCCGCGCGCGAAGTCCCCTTCTTCTTCAACGCGCTCGAAGCCTGATCCCTTTTTAATACATCCCGGGTTCCGCAAGGCCCCGGGATTTTTTTGCCCGCATCTTCTGGATTGCGTTGGTACAACAGGTTTCAACCTGTTGTTGGCCCGTAAGGGCCAAGAGGGCTTGCCCCCTTCGGGGACAACCGCTGAAACCTGCGGTACCAAACTGCCGCCCAACACAATTGCCTTACGGGCGCGGCGGCGATACACTGCCTTCATGGCTGACCCGCTGATTGAAAAATTTCTGCTCTACCTCGGCACGGCCAAAAACTATTCCCCCCACACGGTGAAGAACTACCGCAACGATCTCGCGCAGTTCAGCCGCTACGCCGCCACCCGCGGCTTGGGCGGGGAGAACGCCCTCCGCTTCACCGATATGGAAGCGGCAACTGTTCGGGGATTCGGCGCGGACCTGCACCGGCGCAAAATGGGGCCAGCCACCATCGAGCGCAAGCTCTCGGCATTGCGCACGTTTTTCCGCCACCTCTTGCGCGAAGGAGTAATTGCAAAAAATCCCGCCTTGGCGGTGCCGATCCCCAAAAAGCCGAAGACCCGCCCCAAGGTGCTGAATGTGGACGACGCCTTCGGCATGATGGAATCGGCGAAAGAGGACGCCCCGCGCGACCGCGCGATGCTGGAGCTTTTTTACGGCTGCGGCATGCGCATCAGCGAGCTGGCGGGGCTGCGGCGCGGGGACTTTGATGAGGTCACACGCATCATACGGGTGATGGGGAAGGGGAGCAAAGAGCGGGAACTCCCGGTGGGGCGCAAGGCCTTGGAAGCGCTGAACAAATATTTAGCTCTCCTCCCGGATAACACCGGGCCGATGTGGCCAAACAAAGAGGGAAAGCCGCTCGCCGTCCGAAGCGTTTACAACGTCGTTATCAAATATGCGCGCAAGGCCGGCGCGCCGGTGGGCGTTTCCCCCCATACCCTTCGCCACACTTTTGCCACGCACATGCTGGATGGCGGCGCGGATTTGCGCTCGATACAGGAGCTTTTGGGGCACGAATCGCTGGCCACCACCGAAAAATATACCCACATAGGGATAGACCACCTGATGAAGGTCTACGACGCCGCCCACCCCCACGCGCACAAAAAAGGCGCGGCAAAAAATCCCGTCAAACAAAAAAGCCTTCCGAAGTAGAATTGCTTATATGACTTTTGGCCGATAGCACGACAACATTTTGCTAGCAAGGTATTATTTTATTCGTTACGGTAGAGATCTATCCTATCCACTTCTTTCATAATCTGTTGGTAATGGAACATTTGAATTTTATTGCTCAAATGCCCAAATGTGGATGTGTTTTCTCTCTCATAGTTGGTACGGATGTTCTTAGCTGCCAGATCAAGCTTGTTTTTATCATGGTCGAGCAAGTACATTTGAAAATAGCCCCATGCAATTGTGTCGAAGTAATGGCTATTCTTCGGGAATTCTTTTAATGCAGGTAGTAACAGATTGAAATATTTCTGAACTGAATCGAATGCGTCCCTTTTCTGTCTTTCAATTTTTTCCTCTTCATCTTTTTCATGTTTTTTATCCGATTCCATTAGGTAGCCATACTTCAAAAGATAAAGCCAACATTTATTATTATAATATTTAGAAACTCGTAGCGGTGTAAAAAAGGGATTATCTGGCATCTCGATATATATTTCTTCAGCTTCATTTGCTTTAACAATGGCTAAATCAATATATTCTTTCCCCAACGTGCTGTAAGCACTTGCAAGATATCCAAGAACCAAGTAAGTGTTGATATTTTTATGATTCTTTGCGGCGAGAATGCGCTCACACATATCGAAATCGTTTAATGCTTCAAAAACCGATGTCTCAACCTTAGAAAGGTATAGTTCGCCTCTTCTGTAATAAGGGACAAAATAATTCTCCTTATGATCCCCTATCATTTTTGTGTAAATTTCAAGGGCTTCATCTCTTCCAACTTCACCGTCTATCCAAGATTTATAAAAAGCATCCTCCATCTTCACCCAATATTCATATTCCATATTTTTCCCATAACCCTGACGACCGACAGGTATACGTATTTCGTTAAACTTTCCTGCGAGAATCTTTATAGCGGCTTCCTGCTCACTTTTGGATGAAGGCTGCTTTTCGACAAGATGGCAATAGGCTAAATTGCAATAGTCGGTATAGCTCTTATCAAGTTCTGAGCCAGAATCAAATGATAATGAAACGTCACCTTGATAATCAAAATAACCATTGGGGATAAAGGAGTCCTGGCCGATATACTTAGAAACTTTATCGTCTGTTGATATATCTTTTAGGTGATTTAACAGTTGATCGGCTCGATCCAAATCGTCAGCAAGGAGTTGGAAGCTTCTTTTTAAATGAGGTTGAATATCGCCTTGCTTGTAGCTTAATGTATGCTCAATTTCGCCCCAAGCGTTTTGTAAAAGAGTTCTGAGCTGCATTTCTATGAAAATTGGATGATTCACATCGCCATTGTAAACAAAATCAAGGTGGATTGACTTGTAGCCGGATTTTTTCGTCTCAGGAACTTCTGGTTTGAAAATTACATCTTTGCAATTATTATCAAAAATGTTTCTCAACTCCTTCCGCTTTTCGATTGAATAATTATAAGCTTCTGCCTTGGTAACTTTGTATTTATTCCATTTCCCTTCTTGAGCACTTAATGCTGTCATTATTTCTGAGCAGACTTTGAACAAGTCGTTCTCAAAAAGCGTTATAATGCGAATCGCCGCAATGTCCTTTAAGGTTTTAAAACCATTGGGATCTGGTTTTCGTTTTAACTTAAGAAAAATGCTTTTAGGATCTTTTATTCTAAATTTCGTTAGATAAATTGGGAGGTTTTCCCCCCTTTTTTCCCTGAGATTAAATAGCAGTTTTTCCAAGGTGATTAATGATTCGAGAAACGCTTCACGGTTGTTCTTGTCGTTCTTGATAAAATTTTCAATTTCATCGAATCTAGGACCTAAATTGCCAGATGCCATCACGCCCCCCCTACTTAATTGATAAATAAATAATCAGGTCATAAGATTACACAAAAAAAGCAGAATTGGCAATGATGCAAAATTTCAAGATGATTATCAGCACAGTAAGATGTGGAAAGGATGAAGGAGAAAGGGCGGCTAGGCCGCCCTTTTATTTAGGCCCAGCCGCCAGTTCCGTCTAAATACACTAAATTATTCATAGTTTTACAATCATCCCCCGTATATGTTTGTGCTTAATGTATACCATTTGCTCTCAAGGCAGTCAAGAGACATCTTAATAGCCACATCCTTAAACGACATGTAGTTTAACATTAACGCCCACGGATCAGTAGCTATCTATTCGGTAATTTAATCGTTTACCTTTACCCCATATGCTTTTTCAATACAGTATAAATTACCCCCGGGGTAGAATTGAGCAATGCGTCTATTGATAATGCTTTTTGCGCTGGTGGTTGCCGCGCCGGCATACGCGGCGGAGGCCGAAAACCCCAAGCAGGATCCCGTTGCCGAGATGGCGGTGGCGGACGCGCCCGCGGAAACGATCCGGCCCCGGCCCGAGCGGCCCGCTCCCCGCATCGATTTCGACTCCCGGTACATGGCCCCCGCGCGGCTGGCGAATCCGGCGGCCGGGGAGGAGAGCGCGAAGCTCTCCCTTGCCACATATGGCGCGCGGGTATCGACGCCCGCGCCGTTCGCCGCCATCGGCGGATTCGCCATGTACGGCCTGCGCTACAGCCACACCGATGTTTGGCTGGGCGATTTGGCGGGGAATAAGCCGGAATACTTTCGCCCGCTCCATGCGTTCACGCTTGATGGCCGGTTCATAAAACCGGTGGATAAGGAAACACGCTACACCCTGATGCTGAGTCTCGGCTACCACGGCGAGGCGTCCGACTGGGGGTTCGACGCCGTCCGCCTGCAAGGCGGAGTGCTGTACGACACGGCAATTGGCGAACACAGCCGTATCGGCGGCGGGATATATTACTCGGCCGATTTCGGCATGCCGCTGCCGCTGCCGATGCTGTTTTACCAGTACGAGGGGGAGCGCCATAAATTCGATATCATGCCGCCCGCCCGGATGTTCTGGTGGATGAAGTTCCCGGAAGCGAAGACCGACGCGGGGCTGGGGATGTCCGTGCGCGGCGACCAATATCACGTGAACGAAGGAACCACGCTGCCGGTGAACAAAATAAAATATTCCGCGCTGACCGTCGGCCCGGCCGCGCGGTGGAAGCCATCCGGCGCAATCACCCTTTCGCTCGACATCGGGTATTCGCTCTATAATCGGTTCGAGGCGTTTAACGGCGATACCCGCATCAAAGACTTCACGCCGGAGCGCGGCTGGTATTATTCCGCCACCTTCGGCGCGCGCTTTTAACCATCGCCAGCCCAATCCCGCCGCGCTTCCCAACCGGCCGTCTTTAGTATATACTTTTAATATATATTATAGGTGGTGTATGAAAGCGGCAAAGTTGTTCACTAACGGGCAAAGCCAGGCGGTGCGCCTCCCCAAGGAATTCAGGTTCAAAGGGGATGAGGTGTTCATCAAAAGGATCGGTGAAGCGGTCATCCTGTTGCCCAAGAAAAGGTTTTGGGGAACTCTCACGGCAAGCCTCGGCATGTTCACCCCGGATTTTATGGCGACGCGGAAACAGCCGCGCGGCCAAAAGCGGGAGGACCTGTTCGATTGAAATGGCTGCTCGATACGAACATCTGCATTTTCCTTATAAAGAAGAAGTCCGCCAAGGTCATTGCCCGGCTTGAAGAATGCATTCCGGGCGACGTGGGAATTTCCTCCATCACCCTCGCCGAACTGCAATACGGTGTCGAGAAAAGCTCGCGCCCCGAAAGCAACCGGGAGGCGCTTCAGGCATTTTTAATTCCGCTTGAGATCGCGTTTTTCGACGATGCGGCGGCTGCCGCCTACGGCCAATTGCGGTCAGTCCTCGAATCCAAAGGAACCCCCATCGGCCCGCTGGACATGCTCATAGCCGCCCATGCGTTGAGCCTTGGCTACACCCTCATCACCAACAACACAAAAGAATTCGCGCGCGTCCCCGGCCTGCACCTAAAAGATTGGTCCTGCTGACAAACGCATCGGATTCCCATTTTTCTTCCCTCTCTTGATAGGCGCCCATTTTATAGGATTGTCCATCCGCCAGGCAGCCAAGGCATCCGCAATCCGCAAGTTTGGGCTTTTCATCCCAACCGCACGGGATTATGATTTTCCCACGGGCGTATCCGAAGGGGGAAAAATGACCGACACCAAAAAGACCATCGTTTCCATGCAGACCGAAGAGCGCGTTTTCGCGCCGCATAAAGAACAGAGCGCGCACGCCCTCATCGGCTCGATGGAGGCCTACCGCGCCGAGTACGAACGCTCCATCAAAGACCCCGATGCCTTCTGGGCCGAAAAAGCCGAGGAACTCCTCTGGTACAAAAAATGGGATACCGTTTGCGAATGGGAATTCAAAACCCCGATGGTCAAATGGTTCAAGGGGGGCAAGCTCAACGTCAGCGTCAACTGTGTGGACCGCCACGCCCACGGCCCGCGCCGCAACAAGGCGGCGCTCATCTGGGAAGGCGACGACGAAAACGACAGCCGCGTCCTCACCTACGGCGACCTTTACCGCGAGATAAACCGTTTCGCGCTGGTCTTGAAAAGCCACGGCGCGCGCAAGGGCGACCGCGTGGCCATCTACATGCCGATGATACCGGAGCTGCCCATCGCCATGCTGGCCTGCGCCCGCATCGGCGCGGTTCACAGCGTGGTCTTCGGCGGCTTCTCGGCGGAATCGCTGCGCAACCGCATCGAGGATTCCACCCCCGAACTGCTCATCACCGCCGATGGGGGCTACCGGGGAAAAAAGTTCATCCCGCTCAAGGCCATCGCCGATGAAGCCCTTAAAGGACACACCCCCATCCGCGCCGTGCTGATGGTGCGCCACTGCAAGGAGCAGGTGGCCGTCACGCCGGGGCGCGACTTTTGGTGGCACGAGGAGATGGCGAAACAGCCGATGAGCGCCTACTGCGAACCGGAGTGGATGGACGCGGAAGACCCGCTCTTCATCCTCTACACCTCCGGCAGCACCGGTAAACCAAAGGGCGTGCTGCACACCACCGCCGGTTACATCCTCTACGCCATGCAGACGTTCAAATACATTTTCGATTACAAAGAGGACGAGACCTACTGGTGTACCGCCGATTGCGGCTGGATCACCGGCCACAGCTACATCGTCTACGGCCCGCTGGCGAACGGCGCCAGCGCCGTGATGTTCGAGGGGATACCCACGTATCCCGATCCGGGCCGCTTCTGGCGCATCTGCGACAAATACCGGGTGAACATTTTTTACACCGCTCCCACCGCCATCCGCGCGCTGGCCCGCGAAGGGGAAAAGTGGGTGGAACCGTACGATCTGTCATCGCTGCGCGTGTTGGGCAGCGTGGGCGAGCCGATCAATCCCGAAGCGTGGATGTGGTACTATCGCGTGGTGGGGCGCAAGCGCTGCCCTATCGTGGATACGTGGTGGCAAACTGAAACCGGCGGCATCCTCATCACGCCGCTGCCGGGGGCCACGCCGCTGAAACCGGGCTGCGCCACCCTGCCGTTTTTCGGCGTGGCGCCGGAGGTGGTGCGGCAGGACGGCAGCAAGGCCGATGTGAACGAAGGGGGCTACCTCGTGCTGAACAAGCCGTGGCCCGGTATCATGCGGACGGTCTACGGCGACCACGCGAAATTCCAAAAAACCTATTTCGCGCTGTTCGAAAACCGCTACTTCACCGGCGACGGCGCACGCGTGGACGAGGATGGCTACTTCTGGCTGATGGGGCGGATTGACGACGTTATCAACGTGGCGGGGCACCGCATCGGCACGGCGGAGGT
>JAHFEK010000059.1 GCA_023248495.1 Nitrospinales bacterium | reverse complement strand
CCGGAGGCCCCCAAAGAAGCAACGGACCGAACCGGTCTTCCTCGATGAGCCGCCGCAACGGTTTCCCCTTCCCCACCACATGGGTTTGCCCGATAAATCCGTCGAAACCGCCGGGCCGCGCCCGCTCGGCCAACGGCACGGCATTGGCAACGATGGCGACCGAAAGCGGCTGCAATTCTTCCCTGGAATCGCCGAACAGATTCTGGTCTTTGCCCATTTGTTTCCCATTGATAACTGAGACTAATACCTATTTTGCAGATTATACCAGTAAACGCCGCGCGCCTGGCGGGAAGAGCCAACCCCTGCGCATTCAACCGGTTCGCCCCAAACATGAAAAAGTTCCCACATACAGCCCGCCTTAAAAAAGGGTAGAATGGACGGATGTTTACCGCTTATAAAAAACTGAAATCCGACCCGTTGGTCATTGAATACCTGAATAGCGTTTCTGAAATGCTGGGGGTTTCGGTCGAAATCGAAAGCGACACGGAAGGGACGATCTTCTCCAACCTCCGGGACGAAGATGCGCACAAAAGCTCGCTCCTTACGTCCTCGGTCGGTCACGCCGGAGAAAACAGCGTCAGGCTTAACATTTACCACAAGCATGGCGACCAAAAGGCGATGACCGATGCCGAACGCCTCATAGTTGCAAAGTTGAACGACTTCACCGAGGTGATGAATCTCACTCATGAGTTGCTGGCCAATTACGACAAACTGAACATCTACCGAAACCTCGCCGAACAGGTGCTGCAAACAAGCGATCGGATAGAATCATATCGGCTGCTGCTGTCGGCGTTGGAATCGTTAATAAAAGCGGGCCGATGCGGCCTGTTCTCCGTAACGGCTCCAAATGGGGTAATGCGGCTGGCTGCGATGCGCGAACACGGCAAAGATATGCCGGGCGTGAAGCATACCTACGCCATACGCGGAACGCTTTTCGAAGGGGTGGCGCGTTCGCAGCGGAGCTCCTCCCTCTTCCAGACCGTGGCGGAAACTATCGCGGCGGAACCTGGAGGCGTTGACCTGGTTATCAAGGGGGCATTCATGGTGGTGCCGTTGCTGTTCCGCAAACCGGACAGCGAACCGGAACTGGCAGGGTTTCTCTTCGCCACCGATCCGCGGGAGGGATCATTCACCTCCATCGACCAGCACGCGATTTCCACCGTATCCTCATTGGCATCCATCGCCATGAAGCACTTCGACCAGATGGAGACCACGCTCCACGCCACGCACGAAATGGATACCATGCTAAGCGAACTGATGGCCACATTCACCGACTTGCAACGGCAATCGGCGCTGATCGAGCAGGTAAACCGCATCAGCGTGCGCATCAACAGCACACTCGACATGCAGCTGATTTTCAACTCAATCGCCGATTACAGCCGCAGCCTGCTGGAAGCCGGTCAATCGGTCGTGGCAGTGATGGGGGGAACGAGGCGGCTGTCATTTGCCGGGATGGCGGGATTCCCGCGCACGGGCATGCCGGGCGCCACTGTTATAAAACCGGATAGCATCTTGGCAAAGACCTTCGGCAGCGCCAAAGCCATCACCGAAAACGCCTTTAACCCCGCCACGGTGGAGCTGGGCTTTACTCCCCCTTTCGCGGTGAGGAACCTTATTACGTATCCCATCGAAAGCAAGCACGGCATCGTCGCCGTCATTGCGGTTTTTAACAAATCGGAGGGTGAGCCTTTTACCGAACAGGACACGGAACTTTTAAAATCGCTGGCGTACCAAGCCACCACCGCGATAGAAAATGCGCGGTTGCTCAACGACCTGAAACAAACCCAGTTGACCATGATGGTGAAGCTCTCGGAACTTGCGGAAAAACGCGATCCCGAAACGGGGGAACACCTTCTGCGGATGCAAAAATACTGCCGCATCGTCGCGCAGGAACTTTCCAAGACCGCCGCATACGCCGGGATTATCGACGAGCGTTTCATCAACGAGCTTTACGCCGCGGCCCCTCTGCACGATATCGGCAAGGTGGCCATTGCCGACAGCGTTCTCCTGAAACGAGGCAAGCTGACCAACGAAGAATTCGATGTGATGAAAACGCATTCATCGGTGGGGGAGATGATCCTAAAGGGTCCTGATTACCTGAAGATGGCCTCCGAGATCGCCGGCTTTCACCATGAAAAATGGGACGGCAGCGGCTACCCGCACCGGGTGGCGGGAGAACAGATACCATTGTCGGCCCG
The DNA here is from genome assembly GCA_023248495.1 of Nitrospinales bacterium. GTDB lineage: Bacteria > Nitrospinota_A > UBA7883 > JACRGQ01 > JACRGQ01 > JACRGQ01. The sequence goes on along the minus strand of JAHFEK010000059.1, from coordinate 10,089 downwards.
TATCGTGGCGGTGGCGGACGTCTACGACGCGCTTACCTCGCGCCGAGTGTATAAAGAGGATATGTCGCACGAATACTCGATGGAAATCATCGAGCAAGGCTCGGGAAAACACTTTGCTCCCGATTGCGTCGAGGCGCTTAAAGCCGGCATCGATGAAATCATCGCCATCAAGAACCTGATTCGTTAACACGGATCAATTTAAAAAAAGGGGCGGCACAGGCCGCCGCCCCGCGAAAAACTACCAGTTAATCGCCCAACTGTAGCTCACGTGATATGCCCCGCCATGATCGTAATAGCTCAACAATGCCTGCGGCGAAACCAATGCGCCGTTGAAAGTGGCCCCCGCCTTCGGAATGGTGACGCTGGTAATCTGCGGGGTAAAAATGTCATCCTTCAAGGCCGAGGTAATCCAGCCGACCAATGCGCCGATGATCGCTCCCGCCGCAACGCCGATGAGCGCGCCAAGCGGCCCGCCTATTGCGCCGATTGAACCTCCAATCGCGGTTCCGATGGCCGCACCCGCCGCCGCGCCCAAAATCGTCATGATCTCGGCGATGTGGGCCTTTACCACCTCATAAAGCTTCTGGAGGAAATCCGAAAACCCATCGCTGTCTTTTTCGGCAAGATCAAGAGTTGCCGAGAATGTCTTGGGATACTCGCTGCCGCTTAACGAAAAAATCTGTAAAATTCTCGGCGGGGTGTAATTCTGGGTCACATTGGTATCAAAATCCGTCCGCACCTCGAATTCATTTATTTTCGTTGCCGCACCGTGGTCGTCTGTCGCAACGCCTCCCATGTTGATTTCATCGTTCCCCGGCTCCCAGCTGGTTGGCGTGGCGCAACGCACCTGATGCAACTGAAGCTTGAGTCCGCCATTCATTACGATGGGGGCTGTTCCACCGCCGGACGTTCCCCCGCCACTTGCCGGAGGTTTGACACCGGTGCCCAGCTTGCCCAAAATGGCGCCGATGTTGGTGGGCAGGATTTTAAGGCCCAGGAAGCGGTCATACTTCTTTTGATCGGACAGAAAGGCGTAATCTTTACCGATATCCACTTGAGAGAGAACCGGGGAGCTCCCCTTCAAGCTGATATTAGAAACGAAAAGCCCCTTGCTCAATATGTTGTTAGCCCCCGCGCGGGTCACAAAGCTTCTGGCGATGAATTTCCTGACTTCTGGCGTGTGCCGCGAAAAATATTTGTTCACCGCCGCATGCACCGCTGCGCCTTGCGCATTCGCGTTCGCGGCGCGTATGCCAAAAAGCTTCGGATTGTCGATGCTTCCCATTGCCTTCAGAATTTCGAGCTTGAATGTTTCGGTCACCTTGCTGACCAATGCGGCATATTGCGGATCGTTGCACTGCGGATTGACGGACGTGACAATTTGATCGCTCATTTATTTCCCCTCTCTGTACAAACCATATAAAACATGCGACAACCTCCACCGGGAACCCAACACCTCATCAACCACCCCCTCCCGCTCTATTAAATACCTTATGACTTTAATATTTATACTATATGGGCAAGGATAGAGGCAATAGCATTATTACACTTTGGGAGATATGGCCATGCCGGCCGGGACGGCTGTAAAAGGCGGGGCTATTTGTCCGGCTGGCGGGAAATGTGGGCGCCTACTTTTTTCAGCTTCTCTTCTATCCGCTCGTATCCGCGGTCAAGGTGATAAACGCGCCGGACGGCGGTTTTTCCTTTCGCGGCGAGACCGGCAACGATGAGCGAGGCGCTGGCTCGCAGGTCGGTCGCCATTACGATGGCGCCGGAAAGTTCTGGAATGCCATGCACGAAAGCGTTGGCCCCTTTCAGCCGGATATCGGCCCCCATGCGCCGCAATTCCGCCACATGCATGTAGCGGTTCTCAAAGACCGATTCGTGTATCACGCTGGTGCCATCGGCGACGGACAGCGCCGCCATCGCCTGCGCTTGCATATCCGTGGGAAAGCTGGGGTGCGGCGCGGTTTCTAGGTCCACCGGGGCGGGACGTTTTGGGCCGGTCACTTCTATCCAGCCATTCCCCTCGGTTATTTTACATCCCATTTCTATAAACTTAAGCGTTACCGCTTCGAAGTCCGACGGGTTGCACCGGTTGATGCGGAGTGAACCGCCGGTGATGGCGGCCGCCGCGATGAACGTGCCGGTTTCTATCCGGTCTGGAATAATCGAGGTTTCCACCCCCCTGAGCGGGCGCTTGCCGGTGATTACGATCCGGTCGGTGCCGGCCCCCTTGATGTCGGCCCCCATGCGAACGAGCATGTCGGCCAGAAAAATCACTTCGGGTTCCTTGGCGCAATTCTCCAGGATGGTCGCGCCTTCCGCGGCCAGCGCCGCCATCATCACGTTGGCGGTGCCGGTAACCGTGACGATATCGAAATATATTTTCGCGCCCCGCAGCCCGTCGGGGGAGGTAATGTTAACATACCCCTCATCCAGCGTGGCATGCGCCCCCATTGCTCCAAACCCTTTGAGGTGGAGGTTTATCGGCCGCTCGCCGATGGCGCAGCCGCCCGGCTGGCTCACACGCGCCTTGCCCATGCGGGCCAGCAGCGGCCCCATCACAAGACACGAGGCGCGCATGGTGCGCACGAGATCATATGAAGCCTCGTAACTCTTGAGTCCGGCGGTATCGACAACGACCACCCCTTTTTCCGGACGGGTGATGACAGCCCCCAAATCCTTGAGCAACGCGATAATGGTATCGATATCCTTGAGATCCGGCACATTGGTAAACGTGAACGGGCCGGGACAGAGCAGCGTGGCGGCAAAAGCCGGCAACGAGGCGTTCTTCGCGCCCGCGATGGTTACTTCCCCTTCAAGGCGGTGACCGCCTTCGATGACAATCTTATCCATACTTCCCCTTTTTTTCCGTTTGCTAACGCCGCGCCGCCCGGGCGATACGGTCATGCCCCGAAATATCCTTCAGAAAGGTTACATCGGTCCACAGGCCATCTTCAAAGAATTTTTGCACCGCCTCTTTCTGGTCGTAGCCGATTTCGCAAAAAATAACGCCGGAAGGCCGCAGCCGTTCGGCGCTTTGAGCCACCAGTTCGCGGATGACCGCCAACCCCCGCTCGGCGGCGAACAGCGCCAGCGGCGGCTCGAACTTGCGCACTTCCACCTGCAGGGCATTTTTCGCGCCGTGATCGACGTATGGGGGATTGGAGACGATAATATCGAACTGGCCGGGAAGGGCGGCGAAAAGATCCGATTGAACGAACGATACATTAACCGCCCCAAGCCGCGCGGCGTTTTCGCGGCCGATGTCCAATGCGGCCGCCGAAAGGTCGATTGCCGTCACGCGCCATTCGGGGCGCTCCAGCCCAAGTGAAATACCGATGCAACCGCTGCCGGTGCCGACGTCCGCGACGGTCAGCGCCACGCCACGCGGAGACTGTTTCAGGACGGCCTCGACCATCTCTTCCGTTTCGGGGCGGGGAATCAGCACCGCCGGATTCACCTTGAATGTGTGATTATAAAATTCCTTTTTGCCGGTGATGTAATGCACCGGCTCGCCCGCGACGCGGCGGGCAATCCGCCGGCGGAAGGTCTCCGCGGCGCCGGGGGGAATCGATGCGGGGGGATCAAGCAGCATTTGGGCGCGTTCAATCCCCAGCAGGTCGGCCATCAGAAATCCGGCATCCAGCTCCGGCGTGGGGCATCCCGTGACGGCGAGCGCCTTTTTCCCTTCCGCCAGCAAGGTGGCGAGTTCGCTATTTAGCGGAACCATCGGCGGATCCCGGCGCGGCCTCCGTTAACAACGCGGCATGGAATGCTTTGCGGCACGTATCGGCCATATCGTCCATATCTCCCATCATGATTCCCTGTATGTTGAAGAAATTCTCATTGATGCGATGGTCGGTCACGCGCCCCTGGGGGAAATTGTAGGTGCGTATTTTTTCGCTCCGGTCGCCGCTGCCTATCTGCGACTTGCGCTGGGCGCTCTGTTTTGCGCGATCCTGCTCCTGATAAAAATCCTGCAAGCGGGAAAGGAGCACCCGCATGGCCTTTTGCCGGTTCTTGATCTGGGATTTTTCGTCCTGCATCGAAACCACCATGCCGGTGGGGAGATGGGTGATCCGCACCGCGCTGTCGGTGGTATTTACGCTCTGGCCGCCTGGCCCCCCGCTGCGGAACACGTCGATGCGGAGTTCCGCGGGATTTATCTGCACCTCTTTCTCCTCCGCCTCGGGCAGCACCGCCACGGTCACGGTGGAGGTATGGATGCGCCCCTGCGTCTCGGTCTTTGGAACGCGCTGCACGCGGTGCACGCCCGATTCGTAGCGGAAAAGGCCGTAGGCTCCCTTCCCCTCGATGGTGGCAATGACTTCTTTCACGCCGCCCGCGTCGTTGGGACTCACGCTCATGGTTTCCACCTTCATGCCGCGCTTCTGGGCGAACCGGGTATACATATTGAACAGCTCTGCGGCGAAAAGACCCGCCTCGTCGCCGCCGGTGCCGGCGCGTATTTCCAAGATAAGATTTTTCTGGTCGGCGGGGTCTTTGGGAACGATCAGTTCCTTGAGGCGTATTTCCAGCGCCGCCATCGTTTCCTTAAGCTTTTGGTTATCCTCGCGGGCCATCGCGGCCAACTCGGCGTCCCCGGAGGCGGCCAGCTCCTCGTTTTCCTTGAACGACGTTTCCGCTTTCACATATTCCCGGAACGCCGTCACCATTTCCACCAAGTCGGCCTGCTCCTTGCCGAGCTTGCGGAACAATTCCTGATTGGCGATGGTGGCGGGCAGGCAAAGAAGATCACTTAACTGCTCGAAACGCTTTTCGACTTCCTTGAGTTTTTCAAACATGGCGGGATGTAACTAGCGGAACGAGGGAACGAACATGGCGTGCGCCGTCCCGCTTGCCGGTAAGCAAACGGGACGGATGATTGCCATCACCGTTATTTCGGTTCCGCTTTGGCGACGCGGCGGCGGAACTTCTCCACGCGCCCCGCAGTATCCACCAACTTCTGCGTACCCGTGTAAAACGGATGGCAAACCGAGCAGATATCCAGGCTGATTGTCTTGGCCGTGGCGTTGATTTCCAAAACGCTGCCGCATCCGCAGACGATCTTGGCCGGACCATACTCCGGGTGAATTCCTTGTTTCATGTGCTTCTCCTCAATATTGAGCGTGTAATTGTACTATTAAGCGTTCATCGCGGCAAGGAACTTCGCGTTCGTCTTGGTTTGCCGCATTTTGTCCAATAAAAGCTCCATCGCCTCCACCGGATCCATCGGCTGGAGCACTTTGCGCAACAGCCAGACGCGCCCCAGTTCTTCCGGCGAGAAGAGCAGCTCTTCCTTGCGCGTGCCGGACATGGTGATATCGATGGCCGGGAATACGCGGCGGTCGGCCAACTTGCGGTCAAGGTGGATTTCCATGTTGCCGGTTCCTTTGAATTCCTCGAAGATCACGTCATCCATCCGGCTGCCGGTTTCGATAAGGGCGGTGGCGATGATGGTGAGGCTCCCGCCTTCCTCGATATTACGCGCCGCGCCGAAAAAGCGCTTGGGGCGTTGCAGAGCGTGGCTGTCCACGCCGCCGGAGAGCACCTTGCCGGACGGAGGCACCACGGTGTTGTAGGCGCGGGCGAGGCGGGTGATCGAATCGAGCAGAATCACCACGTCGCGTTTGTGCTCGACCAGCCGCTTGGCTTTTTCGATGACCATCTCGGCCACTTGTACGTGACGTTGGGCCGGCTCGTCGAAGGTGGAGGCGATGACCTCCCCTTTCACCGAGCGCTCCATGTCGGTCACTTCTTCCGGGCGTTCATCGATGAGGAGCACAATCAGCGCCACATCGGGGTGGTTCTTGGCTATGGAGTTGGCCATCGCCTGCATCAGCATCGTCTTGCCGGTGCGGGGAGGGGCCACGATGATGGAGCGCTGGCCCATGCCGACGGGCGTCAGCAGATCCATCACCCGCATCGAGAGGTTGCCATCGTCCGCCTCCAGCTTGATCCGCCGTTCGGGATAGAGCGGCGTAAGATTATCGAATAGCGGTCGGATTTTTTCCAGATTGGGGGCTTCACCGTTAATGCTTTCCACCTTCAGCAGGGCGAAATAACGCTCCCCTTCCTTCGGGGGGCGGATTTCGCCGGTGACGGTATCGCCGGTGCGGAGGTCGAATTTGCGTATCTGCGAAGGCGATACATACATGTCGTCCGGGCCGGGAAGGTAATTGCTGGTGGGGGCGCGCAGAAAGCCGAAACCGTCCGGCAGGATTTCCAACACTCCTTCGCCGATAATCATCCCCTCTTTGCCCTGGGCCACCTGGGTCTTGGTCTGCCCCTCAAGTATCTTGAAAATAAGCTCCTGCTTGCGCAACCCGCCGGTGCCTTCGATATTCAGCTCTTTGACGAGAGCGTTCAGCTCCAGCACGGTTTTTTTCTTGAGGTCGGCGATGTTCATTTCCATAGGTTTTTCCAGTGTGGATAAAGGTCACTTAAAAAGGGGTTGTGGGGGGGCAAGCAGGGGATCCTAACGGTTTCTCCAACAAAATAATAGCGATACGTAATGGGGGAATTCTGCCATTTCCGCCCGATATTGTCAAACTTTTTCGAGCGGGCCTTTGGCGATAGCATGAATATCCGCGTATTAAGCGAGCATCGTGGCAATGATAGTTTACAGCCACGAGTCGTTCAGGACAATGCCAAGAGTGGTCTTAGCGCTCAGTCCTTTTGGTAGTGACTGATCAGGGCGTTCATATCGCGGTTTGCCAGCTGCTCGCCGCTGAACACATAGTGGAGGATGTAACCAAGGGTAATACCTATGGAATCAACCTCTTTATAGAGGATGGCATCCACCGCCCCCGCTTCACCGGCGAACATCTTCACTACTTTGCGTTCCATCTCTTCCATTCCCTTTTTCATTTTTATCGCCCGCCTTTCCGTTCAAATGCCTTATCGGCTTTTTCGCTGGCGGGCTTAAGGCGACGGTAGAACCCGTACCAGCGTCCCGGCATTATATGCGGGAGCTTCTACCTGTCAAAGGGTAAATGCAACTACTGTTCCAACTGCCGCTTTGCAAGCTGTTCACTGATCTGCGCGGCGGTGGCGGCATCAAGGCTGCCCAGAATTTTAGAAGAGTTTTTGGCCTTCATAATCATGAGAATACGCAGGGCCGTGGCGCGATCCATCGCCTTCAGGCGGGCGGCGGCTTCGGGGGCGGTCATGGTGGCATACGCCTTGGCGAGGGCGACAACGTTCTTCGCCTCGAGATCGTCGCGGAGTTTCACCAGATCTTCCAGCTTGAGCTGGACAATTTTCAGTTCGTCGATCTTTTTCTGGATGCTCGCTTCAAGCGTCCGAAGCTGCCCTTCACGGGCATTCAATTCCTCTTCGCGGCGGCGCAGCTCCTCCTGCTTTTTTTGCAGATCCTTGGCCATCTCCATTCTGATCTGATCCTGCGGGTCGGCCGCGGATTTCGGGGGCGCTTCATTCTGGGCCAACGCCTGCGGAATTTTCACCACGCCGCTCCCCACCGCCACCAACGCGGCGGCAAAAAGGAGCGCCGTTAGAAGTACCGTGTTGCGGCTCATTGTACCTGCTCCCTGAACCACATCATTTGCGCAACTTCATCGGTAAATTTCACTTCGCGCCGTTTTTCCTCTTTCTCGTAAGCCTCTTTCATCCGGGCGCGGTAAATCTCCAGCGCCTTGCGGCGGCGCAGATATTCCTGCAATTCAAGCTGTTTTGCCCGCAGCCGTTCGCCGATCTGCTCCAGCTCGCGCGTCTTCCACCGGATGTCGGCGTCGCGCCCCTGCAAAAAATCGTCGTACAGCCGAAGCACCTTCGGGTCGTGCGCGGTGCCGAGCAGCGCGGTGAGCGCGGCGGCGTTTTCCGCGCGCCCCTCTTCCAGCGTGGCAAGGACGCCCCGGGCAAGAAACTGTTCGGCATTGACGAGCGCCACCTCGCGCTGTTTCTCCTGCTCCTGCCGTTTCCGGTGATCAAGGACGCTTTGCAGCCGGAATTTGAACATCAGAATATCTCCGTAAGCCGCTGCATCGTGGCGGCAAAATCGGACTGCTCGCCTATCCCCTGTTCAAGAAACGCGTTGATTTGCGGATATTTTTGTATGGCGAAATCGATGTCGGGGCTGCTCCCCTTCACATACGCGCCGATATTGATAAGGTCTTCCGCCTCTTTATAGATGGCCAGCGTCCGAAAAAGCGTTTTGGCCAATTTCCGGTGCTCTTCGGAGGTCACGTCTATCATCACGCGGCTGATGCTTCCCAACACGTCGATGGCCGGATAATGGCCACGGGACGCGAGCGCGCGCGAGAGGACGATGTGGCCGTCCAAAATGGCGCGCGATGCGTCCGAGATCGGCTCGTTCAAATCATCACCTTCCACCAGCACGGTGTAAATGCCGGTGATGCTTCCTTCATTTTCAGCGCCGGTGCCGGCCCGCTCCAGCAGGCGCGGCAATAAAGCGAACACGCTGGGGGTATACCCCTTCGTGGCGGGCGGTTCACCGATGGATAGCCCGATCTCCCGCTGCGCCATCGCAAAGCGGGTAAGTGAATCGATCATCAGCAGCACGTCTTTTCCCTGTTTGCGGAAATACTCGGCGATGGCGGTGGCGGTATAGGCCGCCCGCAAACGCACCAGCGGGGTGTTATCCGAGGTGGCAGTCACCAGCGCCGAACGGCGCAGACCTTCCTCGCCAAGGTTTTTGTCGATAAACTCGCGCACTTCCCTGCCGCGCTCGCCCACGAACCCGATCACCGTCACGTCGGCATCGGTCATTTTCGCCATCATCCCCATTAGCACCGATTTGCCCACGCCGGTACCGGCCATGATACCGATCCGCTGGCCCCGGCCGCAGGTGAGCAGCCCGTTCACGGCGCGCACGCCAAGGTCGAGCGGCTGGTGTATCCGCTTGCGGGAAACGGGATTTATCGGGTCGGGGTACAGCGGCATTTCATCCGTGCAACGCAACGGCCCCTTTCCATCAATCGGATTGCCAAGGCCGTCCAATACGCGTCCCAATATATTTTCGTCCACTTTCACCACGGCGCGCCCGGCCAGCGCCTCGATGCGGCAATGCGGGGATATCCCCTGCGGCGCGGCCAACGGCATCATCAATATCCGCCCGTCGCGGAAACCGACCACTTCGGCATCCACCGCCATTCCTTCCCCGCGCGGGTAAATGCGGCACATGGAGCCGACCGGCACGTCCGGCCCGTCCCCCTCGATGACAAGGCCGATAATGCGGGTAACACGCCCCACCGGGACAATGCTAGAGGCCTGCGTGAGCGCCTGCCGGTATTTTGCCAAATCAACATTCATCGCCTATTTCCCCATCTGTTCGCGCAGCGTGCGGTGGATATTCATCAGACGGTTCTCCACCGTGGCATCCAGGCTTCCGATGTTCGTCTCCAAGATGCAGCCGCCGGGGGTTACCGCCGGATCGGCCTTGAACTCAATGTGTTCGAGTATTTCCATTTCCTGTTGCAGGCTTTCCCGCATGCCGCTGATCAACGAGACGTCATGCGGACTGAGCCGCACCACGACGCTCTGACGGGTCTCCAACTCAGTCACCGCCTTGCGCAGCACGTCGGCCACGATACCGGGATCCTGCGCAACTTCGCGGCGTATTATCTCGGCGGAGATCAACAAAACCAAATCCAGCATTTCTTTTTCAGCCTTGCCGTAATAAATACCGCGGGCGGCCTCCAGCTGTTTGAGGCCGTCGACAAGGGTGTTCATGAGGCCGGTTGCTTCGGCGAAGCCTTCCAACTTTCCCTTCTCTTTCCCCTCGTTATAACCTTTTTCATGGGCTTCCCTTTCGATCCGCTCAACACGCGCATGGGCATCACGGATCATAGCCTCAATTTCATCACTGGTCTTTTTTAGTATCTCGTCGCGGCGATACCCGCCCTTAAACTCGAAGTCGAACCCGCCGAGAACGAACTCGTCATGGCCGGTGGTTTCGGGCCGCACATGATCCGGCGTGAATTCCATGGTGGCGGACTTGCGGGATGCCGCGAGAGTCTCCGCCTCTTCCGTGAAATTCGCGAAAGTAAAGGGCTTTAGCTCATCCACGCCCGCGGCATTAATATCAGACAAGTTCTTCGCCTC
>JAHFEK010000058.1 GCA_023248495.1 Nitrospinales bacterium | reverse complement strand
GTTTTCATTCACCTGTCAAATTGGCACATTTTTCATTGCATGTCCATATCAATCGGACGGTCCCTTCACCTATTTTTCACCTACTTGAGTGACTATCCCATCCACATTCCAAAGCATACGATGATGGCGCATCGTCCTCTTGGAAAAGTCGCGAAGCAAGGGTTGTATGGAAAATGCGAGCCTGATTTTTATACATTTTGAGGTGGATGGATAATGGATACATGGAACGCTTCAACTCAAGCATGGTTCCGCGCCCCGGTATTGGAAGGAAAATTTAAGCCGCGCGCCACCCTCTCTTCGTTGTTCCTTTATTGCATCGACGCATTGCGGAAAATACATTTTTACGGCATGTTCCGCTCCTTTCGCAAAAAAATCTACCGTGAGGTGTTGATGCGGATGCATTATGAGCAACATCAACGGCTGTCAATGACATTGGATGTTGCCCGTAAAAATGGGGGTTTCCATAACGATGACCGCGTTATTTATAAACCGATGTACCGGTATGTTGCCAGATTCATGAGCACTGCTGACAGATACCACGCTTTGCTATTTCACTATTCGTTTTTTTCCGGGAAACTCAAGAATATGGATGCATCGCGCAAAATAGCATCGGGAATCACCATATGGCGGAAAAATACCATTGATGGCGCCATCCATGTCCGCCTGGAATATGCCGAACGGACACGCCTTGAAGGTGAACTCGCGTTGGCCTTCTTCCACAACGCCACAAGACTGCAAACAATGACGTTTTCCTTCCTGCACAGCGATACCTTGGGTTTTGGCGATGGCGCGGTGCTGTTTATTGGCGGCAATCAAGGTGAAAAATGCTGCGTCAAAGCCGCCCGTATCGCCACGAAACTCAATGATGAGATATCTCCGTCGGCCATGCTGTTGATTGTGGCGCAAGCATTGGGAATGGCGATTAAAATAAATTCTATCGCCGGCGTTTCCGCCATGTCGCAAATCCGGGGCGGCATCGCGAATAATGTCCGGCAATATCGATCGTCTTACGACGAATTGTGGACTGTTTCCGGGGGCCGCCGCATTGAAGACAAAGCATTTATTCTGCCGTTCGACGAGGCGGAATTGCCCATACTCAGCAAGAACCGAAGCCGTACCAGACGCAAACGCGCGGTAAAAACCAAAATGAGAAACGAAATCCTCCATAACGTCGAGGAGCTATTTAGCCCTTCATGACAAAAGCGGCTGGCCCGTTCACGTATCGGGGCGGTTTTCCCGCCCTCATCGCCCGGCTTGCGGTTTTCCGCAATAAGAATTCCAAAAACGGTTCCATTAACAACTAAGGATGAAGGAATGCCGCATTGAAACCCGAACGCCTTACAATTCTTGTCGCGGAAGATGACGTGCTTATGCTTTTCATCGTTGCCGGTATGCTTCGCAAAAACGGGTACACCGTGTTGGAAGCGCGTGACGGCGCCGAAGCCAGAGCTATCATGCGGGAGCGGAGGAACGAAATAGCCGCCGTGCTCAGCGACATGCACATGCCCAACATAGATGGGCTGAAACTGGCGGAATTGAACTTTCAGGACGAGGCGTTGCCGTTTATCGCTTATACTTCCACCCCAAACCAGGTTGTGAGGCGTCAGCTCCTTACTTACGATGTGCGCGATTACCTGGTGAAACCGGTGGAGGAGGCCCTGCTGGTAAACACCGTTCGCACCGCTATCAAAAGGTGCGAATCCCTCTAGCTCCTTGAAACAATCAATCTTTCCATGACGACGTCTTCCGGCGGATGGCAATAACCGCAATTCTGACCGCGTCAACCGGCTTGGCCATGCTTCGGGTTAATTCTCATGGCGGATCCGCCCCCTTGTTTTTCGCCTATTTAGGCGACTATCCCGCCTGCATCGCCCGGCATACAATTTCCCTTAATGATACATTCTCCTGCTTGCGAAGCGGCTAAACACCTTTGGTCCGGCAAAGGGCGGTTCATTAAAAACATTGCCCGTGTGGCGGAATCTATTGACGCGGGCGGCGCCGGGAAAAAAAAGCCCGTGCCTTTTACCTTTACCCGCGTTTCCGTCATCCTTTATTGCCTTTTCGCCCACGTCAGGAATGCGCTGGGGATACGGTCTTGTAAGGGCTTTTTCCGTGTTCTTGGCAGTCTCCGTGTTTTGTATGGCAGCATGTCCCAAAGCAACCGCTTGTTGTTCAATTTTGATGAACATGCGCGATTGATGAAGATATTGTCCGCCGCGCGCAAAAACGGGGGATTAAGCCATGATCCATACACCGACCATAAATATTTAGGGGAGTACCTGGCTCTTTTCATGAATACCGCCAACCGGCGCAAGGCGTTGCTATTCCACTATTCTTTTTTCCTTGGCAAGCGGCTGAACAGGGACTTCACCGCGAAAATGATGAATGGCGTAATTATCTGGAAAAATGAATGCCGCGGCGGCGGTATCCATATATGCCTGGAACAATCGGATAGAATGGTCATGGAAGGGGAGCTTTCGCTGGTTTTTTTTCATGACTCCACGAGGTTATATACCATTACATTTTCCGTATGCCACGGCAATTACCTTGGTTTGCCCCATAACGCAGTGCTGTTTATAGGCGGCGTTCAGGGGCAGAAGGGCCGTAGCGGGGAAATACGGCGCGCCACCAAGCTCAACCATGAAATATCTCCGGTAACGATGTTGGTGATTGCCGCGCAAGCTATAGGGGCCGTGCTCAGATTGAACGCCATTGTTGGCGTTACATCCCGATGGCAGTGCAGTTCCCGGCATCATGAATATGTTCAAAATCGCAAATCCAATTATGACAACCTGTGGGCTGTTTTTGGCGGCATCCCCCATGCCGATAAAGTATTTGTCCTGCCAATCGAAGGAAAGGATTTACCGATAATGGGCAAAAATCGGGCGCGCACACGGCGCAAGCGCGCCATGAAAAAAATAATACGGGATAACCTCATCCGCGGCCTGGAGAAGGAAATAATTCGATGAAAAAGGTGTTTGTATCTTTACTATTGCTCTGGACGCTTGTTATTGGCGCATGTGGCGGCGATGGTTCAACATCTCCAATTGCCGGCGCGGGAACGGGTACGGGTACGGGTTCCGGCACGGGAACGGTTACCGATCCCGCCTATTTCGTATCGCCAAACGGCAGCGACACCAACGCGGGCACAAAGTCATCAAGCCCTTTCGCCACGCTTGACCAGGCACGGGCGGCGATGCGTGGATCGACCACCAAAACCACCTATCTGCTGGCAGGTACCTATACGATGAGGGCGGCGCTCACCCTCGACAGTGCCGACAATGGGGAATCGTGGCTCGCGTATCCCGGACAGACGCCCGTGCTGGATGGCAACAAGGCCGTCAATGTGGCGATTCAAGTGGGCGGCGATAACATCACGATCCGCTGGCTGACCATCCAGAACTTCACCGAATGCGGCATCAAGGGCATCAACGTGAGCGGCCTCTACATCGACTCGAACACCATCAGGTACATCACGAGCACGCCCGTCGATGGGGGGCAGGCATCCGTGGAACTCGGCGGCTCCATCAAGAAGGGAAAGATCACCCACAACCTCATTTATGGCGCAGGTTACGCCGGGATAGAGGTCAATGCCGAATGGGGGGACGACATCAGCAATCTGCTCATCGATATGAATGAGGTCCGTGACACGTGCACCGTGGCGGACTGTGGCGGCATTTACGTCATGGACCGATCACATGTAAACACCGGCGTGACGATCACGAACAATGTCGTTGGCAACCATGGCAGCGCCACGAATCAGGGAGTGGGAATTTATCTTGACGATGAAATGTCGAACGCCACCGTGAAGAGCAACTTAGTGTATGGCACGGGCAACTGGGACTTCCTGATTCATGGCGGCGATCACAACACATTCACGAATAATATTTTCGATATTTCCAAAGTCCCAAGTCTCGGCATGTACGAGGATATTACCCATACCACCTCCGCCACGCCTTTGACGAACTTCGGCATGGCTGGCAACACGTTCCAATGCAACATTGTCTACTCGTCGTCGGCGCCACCGGCGGCGTTGTGGGAATACGGCAATGATGGCCTGGCTTTGAAAGGTTGGGTCATCGCGAAGCCCGCCGTCTCTTCCAACATATATTGGGGAACAAATGGATCCCTTCCCAATACGGGCGCCATCGTCGATTCGAGTCCGGCGGTCGCCGATCCCCGGTTCGTCGATCCGGCAAAGGCGGATTACCACTTCAAATCCGGGCCGCCGACATCGTGCGTGTTTCTTCCGGTCGATCTAGCCAACGTTGGGCCGCTTCCCCACTGACGGGGCGTAATAAAAGTAAATGAGGGTGATTCAGTGAAAAAATGTTTGTTCCTTTGATGTTGATCTCGGCGTTTGTTATTGGCGCTTGTAGCGGAGGCGGCTCAAGCGCCCCAACTGCCAATGCTGGAACCGGGACAGGCACCGGGACGGGAACCGATGCCTGCATCGGAGCCACGAGCAAATGGGCCTTGTGGACCGGCGTAACCTGCCTGCGGGGTTCAAATGTCTTGCTGGGGTTTTTCAACGGCGTAGATGCTGGCGTAAGCCCGACATTCTCTCAGGCTGATTTCAACAACCTCGCGGCGATGGGAGCCAACGTGGTTAACATCTCGCATCCAGGTCTTTATTCCGAAACGCCCCCCTATGTGTTGAATACTGAGGCACAGGCCAATCTCGACAGCCTGCTTACCATGATAAAAAACGCAAATATGTTCGCCGTCATAACCGCTAGATCCGGCCCCGGCAGAAATACTGACTGGATTGGGACGCTGTGGACATCACAAGCCGAGCAGGACGCCTGGGTTGCCATGTGGAAGTACACCGCCGACCGGTATAAAAACAATTCCGTTGTCGTCGGCTACGACCTCATGTGCGAGCCATATCAAAATGAGATCATATCCCCCCCGACTGACATACCGTCCGTCTTCTATCCTGCGTACGCCAACACCCTTTACGACTGGAACCCGCTCGCCAAGAGAATCAGCGACGCCATCCGGCAGGTGGACACGACGACTCCGATTCTGATCGGCGGTATGAACTATAGCGCCGCCCCTTGGCTCAACTCGCTTACCTCAAACGGCGACAATAAAACGGTGTACATGGTTCACAATTACGAACCTCATGAAACCTACACGCACCAGCCAGCACCGTATACGAACACCTACGGCACAACGACGGGAACTTATACACGCGCCGACCTTTTACCGCCATTTGCTTACATCTCTACCTTCAAATCTTCGCGGAGCGCACCGGTTGGCATCAACGAATTCGGTGTGATGAGATTTCAACCCGGCGCCGGCCAATACCTGAACGACGAGATGGATATCATGGAAGGCTACGGCCTGAATTACAGCGTCTTTTCTTGGTACCCACCCTCCGTAGCCGCTCTTCATGACAGCTTCGATTTCCGCAGGGGAACCGACCCGAACAACCATGCGGAGGTTAGCCCCAACGCGTTGACCACGGTTCTCCAGAAGTACTTCCAGAAAAACACCGTCCGTCCATCAAACCGGGGCTTCTGAATGCGGCTTGGCTGGTTCTGCCGCATTCCGCCATGCCCGCAAGCAGGGGTGGACGCAGAGCGGTAACGAATTGTTTTGCGACTCGATAATGAGGGTGGTTGGTGGTTGAGTGAAAAATCTCCTTGTATCCTTAATGCTGATGTCTGCGCTTTTCATCGGTTCGTGCGGCGGCGGGGGCTCAGACGCCCCGGCCGCCGGAACGGGGACTGGAACGGGCACCGCGTCAAGCGCCCTGCGGCTCACGGCAACCGACAGTTATGCGACCTTCTATAACACCCCCTCCGATACCGACATTCAAACAGCGGCCGCCAAATACAACGTCATCATCGGCGAGGGGTCAATGCTCTCAACGGCGCAGGTTAACACCCTTCTCGCAGGTGGAAAAAACAAGGTGCTTGGCTACCTGAATTTCACGGCGTGCGAAGATACGCGCGATTATTACAGCTTCACAGGCGGGGCTCCCGCGGATCCGAACCATCCCGGACAGAAATTTAAATCTTTTGTCCAAATATTTCCGAATGCGGAACCTTACGCGGGCTGGAGCCATGAATTCTGGGCAAATCCCGCAAATCTTGATTATCAAAATCTGATAGTGAACTACGTCGCCCCGAAAATCGCCGAAAAGGGGTTCAATGGTTTTTTTCTGGACAACGTCGACTTGCTGGAACACGCCGCATCGGATAGCGGCAAATGCGATTCGGCCTGCAAACAGGGGGGATACGAGCTGCTCGCGCGGTTGCGGAAGAAGTATCCTGATTTTGTCATTGTCGAAAATAACGCCACATCGCTGACTACCCTGAAGACCCAAGTTCTTCAGTATCCGGATAATGCCCAAAGTTCAAAGGTTCGATTCATCGATCTTCTGGACGGCGTTTATGCAGAGAATATTTACTCGATGGCGGTGGCGGATCCCGCCAGTTCCCAGGTCGCCTCGTCGCATCCCCAACCTCGCGACCCTTCCGCGCCGAACCCGAAGCTGGACGACCTAAAAGCGATAAAATCCGCTTTCCCGGCAGTGTGGATAGGGGTGGAAGACTTCGTCGAGCAATGCACGCCGGCTTATGCAAATCAATACAATCAGTATGCAGGTTATAGCCAAAGAGATGGCCTTGCTCTTTACGTGACGGCGCTTTCACAGGTGCTCTGTCTTTGGTAAACGTGACTGACCAGCCCACAACAATCACAAAGCATAAAAACAATGAAAAAATAACTTTTGTACACTGCGGCCTACCGCGAACTTTGGGCTAGCTCCGGCGGCGCGCGGTGACACCCTTATCCAATCCCGCTCTCCGATAACACGCAATTAGGCGGCATGGGAGCCGCCGGGAAATGGTAGTATTTCACTTGATGGCACCCTATATCACCGCTGTGATCGTGGCCGCCGCGGCGCTGGCTGCGCGTCTCCCCTTCCTGCGTTTCCCGATGGACGAGGATTTTGCGTATTACACCTACCGGGCGCGTTTCGCCGCGGAAGGGATACGTTGGAAAAAAGACGCGTTCCTCATTTACCCCGCGTGGAAAATCCACCTGCTGGACGCCATTTACGGCGGTAACCCGGCCCTCGGCGTTACACGCGTCCGCATGTTCCTTATGCTTATGCACGCCGTCACGTCGCTGACGGTCTGCTTCATTACCGCGAAGCTTACCGGCGTTCTCTTTGCCGGAGCGGTGGCCGGCCTGCTCTACGCCTTCTTCGCGGCGGTTCCTTCCCTCATGCCGAATACGGTGAACATGGAGCAGATATACCTCCCCTTTCTCCTCGTGGGAATGTACCTGCTGATGCGGGAAGAGTTCGCGCTGGCCGGCCTCTTCTTCGGCCTAGCCACCATCCCAAAGATCGCGGCGGGTCTGTACATACCGCTGATGGCGCTTGCGGTATTGTGGCAATTCGGCCTTGAAGCGTGCCTTTGGTTCGCGGCGGCGGGAGCCATCACCGGCTTCGGCTCGCGCGCCCTGGATACGCGGCTCGGTTATCTCGATGCCGAAGCGAAGCGGCAATACGCCACCCGCTACGCCGTGGCGGTGCGGCTGGGCGCGTTGAAACGCCGCTATGGCAGCATCGCGGGGGATATCAGAACGGTCTTGCGCGAAACGACCCCGGCGTGGCTGATCGGCCTTCCGGCGCTCTTCTTCCTGCCGCTGCACCCGCAGGCGGCGCTGCTGGCGGTGTTTTTGCTGACGACATTTCTCACGCCCGTGTTCCAGCAGGGTTACTCGCGCTATCACTACCTGCCGATCGCGGGGGTAATGGCCTGCGCCACCGGCTTTGGCCTCGTCAACGCCGGGATATTTTTTTCCGGCGCGGTATCGTTCATCATCATCGCCTCGCTGCTGCGGTTCGACGGGATGAAGGCGTTCTACCTGAAGCCGCTGGCTCCATCCACGCTGGCGCAATACGACAAATACGACCAATACCTGTATCTCCCCCGGCTGGGGCGCGCGCTGGGGCGGCTGATACGGATGCGCGGCGAGCGGGGGCGTATGTTCGTGTGGGGAAACTACACGCAATTGTACCACCACGCCGGCCTGCCCGCAGCCGACGCATTCATCCATTATGCCATCGGCCCGTGGGACGACGAGCGCCTCGCGGGATATTACGACACGGTGATCGGCGGCCTTGTGCATCACGCGCCACTGTATCTGGTAAAAGCGTATCCCAACCTGAACATGGAAATACTGGAGGAAATGACCGGCCTGAAATACCGGCTTGTCACCACCGCCTTCGCGCGCTTTCCCGTCTACCGGCTGGAAAACGCGCGCGCCCCGGCCGCCGACCCGCTGGCATTGCCGTGGGAGGAAAAGCTCAAGCGCTTTGAAAAACTGACGACGGGGGAAAACGTGCCGGGGGTGGACAAAACCGACATGGAAGCGGGGGCCGTCCGCCGCGCCATTAAAGAATGCCGCAAGACAATCCGAATTAACAGTGGCGACGTCCAGACGCTATATTATCTCGACACGCTGTACGATGCGGCGGGACGGACGGCGGAGGGATCCGCGTATTTTGAAAAACTGCTGGCGCGAAACCGCCGGACGCGGCAGGTGAGGCTGATACTGGCTCGCCGGGCGATGGCCGAAGGGAATATGGAGAAAGCCTCGTTTCTCATCGGCGAAGAAGCGGCCATCTTCGGCACCAACCGCGACACGGAATTTATGAAAGCCCGCTGGTACGAACAAAAGGGGGAACACACCTATTCCGGGGAAATTTTTTGGAAACTGGTGGAGCGTGAACCGGAAAATCCCGATTTCGCCCTGCATCTGGCGGTGAATATGGAAAAGGCGGGGGAAACGGATAACGCCCGCGCCGTTTACGATGAAACGTGGGCTTTGGCCCGCCGCGCGGATCAAGGCTGGATTCGGATAAAGGCCGCCGAGGGGCTGGCACGGCTGGATAACGCGCCGCTATCGCGCCTGCTGGCGGAACGGCTGGCCGATGCGGCCGGGGATGAAACAATCCGCTATGCGCTGGCGTCGGCCTATGGCCGCGAAGGGGAAACGGAAAAAGCGGTAGAATTGTTCCGCGAACTGGCGTACACCGCCCGGTTGGCCGCCGTGCGCGGAGGGGCGCTGTACCGGGTAGCGATGATGGCGCAAGGGGAAGAACGAAAACGGTTGCTGGCCGAATGTTTGGCATACGTGCCGAATCACCGCGCCGCGGCGGAACAACAGAAAAGGGAAATGGAATGAACCGCGAAGGACACGAAAAACACAAATCGAAAGCGGTTAAAAAATATTCTTGCCCATGCCGGGGAAGCCGTAAATGACGCGCCTAGGAAGAAAAATCGCCATCTTCGGCACCGAGCCGGTGACCGGCAACATCGGCGGCTTGGGCATACGCCAGTTGGAGGCGGCGCGGCTGCTGCACCGGCGCGGATTTATCGTGCGGCTCATCACCCCCTACCCCGTGACCGCGCACCGCGAGCCGTTTGCCGTGGAACAGCGCCACATATTCAGCAATCCGTCGCTGGCCGATGAACCGCTGGGCTGGGCCGATGCCGTGTACGTGAGCCAACCCACCCCCATCTTCGCGCAAAAATGCGCCGCGCGCGGAGTGCCGGTGGTGGTGGACCTGCTGGCGCTGCTCTACTTCGAAGAGCTTGAGCACTTCCCCGTCGATACGATGAACCCCACACAACAAGCCGAACACTTCGCGGGGCGCATCGCGCGCATCACATCGCAGATGGAGATGGGCGACTTCTTCCTCTGCGCCAGCGGCCGCGAGCGCGACTACTACCTCGGCATACTGACGCAACTGGGCAAACTGCGGCCCGACCTCTATCACCAAGACCCGCTTTTCGAATCGGTGATCGGCGTCGCCCCCTTCGGCATCCCCTCGCGCGAACCAAAGCGCGGCAAAGATATGTTTCGCGGTAAAATTCCCGGGGTGGGAAAAAAAGATTTCATCATCGTCTGGGGCGGGTCGCTCTGGAACTGGTACGACTGCCTTACCCCCGTGAAAGCGATGAAACGCCTCTTGAAAACCTGTCCGCGCGCCAAGCTGGTCTTCGCCGGACACAAACACCCCGCCACCAGCAAGCCGACCGAAGCGTACGCCGAGGTGATGCGCTACGTCACGCGCGAAAAGCTGCTGGGCAAAAACGTCTTCTTCCACGCCGATTGGGTGCCGTATGAAGAACACGAACACTACCTCACAGAGGCCGACGCCGGCATCGCCACCTTCCGCGATCACATCGAGAACCGCTTTTCGTTCCGCATCCGCATGGTGGATTATCTCTGGGGGAACCTGCCGGTGCTCACCAATCCCGGTAATACCCTCAGCGGCTTTATCGAGGATAACGGGCTGGGGCATATCTTCCCGTTCGGCGGCGACAAAGCGCTGGCCGAGCGGATAGCCCACATGGCCTCGCACCCGGCGGAAAACAAAGCGATGCGGAAACGGATAAAAGAAGCAAAAAAAATCTTCCATTGGGATCACGCATTAAAGCCGTTGGCCGATTTCTGCAAAAATCCCGCAAAGAGACTGTCGATTTTCAGCGATACGCTGCCGCACCTCTCCTTCTACGAATTGAACCGCGCCGCGCCGAAAAAAATCCTCTTCCTCCGCAGTTCGCCGATGAAGCACACCGCCGACGGTTTTTCCGCCCTGCGCCGCCTCTATCCCGATGCCGCCATCGACATCGTCTTGCAGCCGGGGGTGGACGCCGCCCCCTTCGGCGGCGCGGGCGCCGTGATCCGGCTGGCGCAAAACGGCTTTACCGATACCGGCACGGAGAAGGTAAAAGGCACATACGACCTGCTGGTCTGCTGCTTCAACACCAACGACCTTCTTTTTTACAGGAACGTCATAGCTTTCGCCGCCCAAACAAATGCCAAAGCATTCTGGGCCTTCAACGTCGACTACCGCTTCGTCGACATCAAAGGCCTTTTCCACCCGCGCTGATATAATGCCCATGTTCAAGGAGGATGCAAAGGCATGAAGATACTGGCGATAATGGGCAGCCCCAAGGGAAAAGGCTCAGGGTATAAAATCGTAAAAATGATCGAAGACCGGATGCGGGAAATGGGTTTGGTGGAATTCACCTATCTCTTCCTGAAAGATATAAATCTCCAGCAGTGCACCGGCTGCTATACCTGCATGGCAAAGGGCGAGGACAAATGCCCGCTAAAGGATGACCGCCCCGCGATGGAAAAAATGCTCCTGGCGGCGGACGGCGTCATTCTCTCGACGCCGTTGAACGTGCTTAATGTCAGTTACCTTATGGGAAATTTCGTCAGCCGGTTCGCTTACGCGAACCACCGGCCCCGCTTCCACAACCTGAAAATGTTGACCGTGGTGAACAGCGGGGGCGACAGCCCAAAAATCGCTTTTTCGCTTTTGAGGTGGGCGCTGGGCGGCTCGCGGCTCGTTCACGAGTTGGGAGTCACCACCCCGCTGTGGCCGAACACGGAACACGCGGTCGCCAAAAAAGAACAGGCCATCGATGACGCCGCTAAAAAGTTTTATCGGGCCTGTCTGGACACGTCGCTGCCCAAGCCCACGCTGGGCAACCTTTTTCTCTTCTATATCAGGCAAAGGATGTTCGGCGAATGCCGGGAATATTTGCCGGCGGACTATGCTTTTTATAAGGGCAAGAGCTACTATTACGATACGAAAATACATCCCCTCAAGGCAGCCGTGGCAAAGGCCATCGTGACACCCCTGTTGAAACTGATGAAGGACATGGGGCCGGGCACCATCCCGTGGCCCATGTTGAAGAAAAAAGAATAAACGCCCCCGTGTCATCTCTGAAAGCGCGCCCATGGTCAAGCATTGTTTTTCAATTTCTTTCTTTTTTCCTAATCTTACGGGACGCAGGAATCCCGTTCTCTCCAGCGTAAGCCGTTTTCCGGAGTCATCTCTTCGCCGTCAATGCGGCATGGTTTTATTTCGGTGGCAAGTCGCAATCATCCCCCGAGCCTCAAAGGGCTCATGACATACCCGCGCTTATGCCCCCGTCGGAAACGACCGGCTTAGGGCCGGATCACGATAATCCTCCTTTTTACTCAACACAATAAACGCCGCCTCGGCCAGATGCCGCGCCACGGCGCCGCTGGCCTTGGCGTGTCCTTTTCTGGCCCGAATACGTTCGTACATAACGCTGACATGGCGGGTGGGGTGTCTTCTGCGGTTCATGCAAATCATGTTGGCCGCCTCTATAAACGCCCACTTCAGGTACTGGTCAACGTCGACTCTCAGTTTGCCAAACGAGGTCTTTCCGCCGCTGGACTTCACACGCGGAACCGTCCCGGCATACGAGGCGAAATGATGGGAACTGGCGAACCGTCCCACGTCCCCCATCTCGGAGGCAATCACCACGGCAAAGATAAAGCCGATGCCGGGAATAGTCCGCAATCGCCGAACCTCGTCCGTCTCCTCAAACACCGCGCGCATCCGTTC
>JAHFEK010000087.1 GCA_023248495.1 Nitrospinales bacterium | reverse complement strand
TACTCCCCCCCTTCCAGCCAGGCGGCGGCCAGCGAATCGAGGCTTTCATCCGGGTAGATGACAAAGCCGTGCAACCGCTTATCCATCGCCGCCACGTTGCGTCCGGTCCACAGCGTCACAAACGGCAACTCTTCGGCCAGCAGCCGCTGGGCTTCATCGTAGATACGCTTGCGGCCCGATTCGTCCGTGGCGGTTCGCCCCTCTTCAAGCAGCCGGTCAAGCGCGGGGTTGGCATACCCCCCGCGGTTGGCGCCCGCCGGGGGAATCGATGACGAATGAAATATAAAATGGAGCACATCCGGATCGGCGATGCCCACCCATGTAAGCGAATAAAGCTGGAAGTTGCCCCCCTTGATGTCGCCAAAAAAGGAGCCCCACTCCATGCTTTTTATCTCCAGCGCAATGCCTACCCGCGCGAGTTGTTCGGCGAACACCTCGGCCTGCGTGCGGCGGGTGGGATTTTTGGATGTTTTGAAGGTAAGCGTTAGGCGCGGATGTCCGCCGCCGGGGTCGGGATAGCCCGCTTCGTCCAGCAGCCGCTTTGCCGTTTCGGGGGAATATGGATATTGGGGGAGTCCTTCGGCATGGTAGGGATTTGGCGGCGCAATGAGGGTATCGGTGGTATCGGCCAACCCCTTGAGCAGGAGCGCGGCTATCGCGCCACGGTCGATGGCGTGGGCGATCGCGCGGCGCACCAGCGCGTTTTTCAGCGCGGGATCGCGCATGTTGAAACCGAGGTACGAAACGTTGGCGCCGGGGGCATCTTTAACCACAAGGCCCTTCTGGGCGGCCAGCCAGGGAAGGACGGCGGGGGTGATCGGATTCATCACCAGGTGCACGTTGTGTTTTTTAAGCTCCAGCAGCCGAACCGTTTCGTCCGGCACGATCTTCAGCACAACCCCCGCCAAGCGCGGCGCGCCATCCATGTAATCCTGGTTGCGCGCCAGCGTCAGCCGCTCCCCCGGCTCATACGAGACGAACCGGAACGGCCCCGCCCCTACCGGCTTGCGCGCCAGTTCCTCCCCCGCGCCACGCGGCACAATGCCAAAGGTGAGGCCGGCGGGGAAAGGGGCAAACGGTTTTTTGAGCCGGACGACGAGGGTGAACGGATCGGGTGCTTCCACGGACGCCACTTCGCCAAGGGAGGTTTTCATAGGCGAGACCGATCTTTCATCCACGATGGAAAGGAGCGAATACCGCGCATCTTCCGCCGTAAGCGGCGCGCCGTTGTGAAACCGCAGGCCTCGGCGCAGCGTTATCACATAGGTGAGCGAATCCTTGCGCTCCAGCTTTTCCGCCGCCCGCGGAACAAGCCGCATCTTTTCATCGCGCCGGAAAAGCGGGGCGTAGATCAGCCGGCAGGCGTTGACGCTAACGGCATCGGCGGCAAGGCGCGGGTCAAGGGTGGCGGGGCCGGCCTCGATGCCGATCACCAACAAATCGGGCGGCGGCGCGGGCGCGCAGGCGGCGAGCCAGAGCGGCAGCAAAAGCCCGATAAGACGCTTCATTAAAAATGAATTGTACCCTGATAACCTCCGCGCATGGTAAAAATCAGCCGGGCAAAAAGATCAATGCCCGGCCGCTTCCCCGTGGGCGCCATGTTCTTCCCCACCACCCTTGGTGGCATCCGCGGGGACAGCGGCAATTTTTTTCATGTCGGGAAGGCCGCCGGTTATTACGGCATAACTGACCGACACCACATCGTTTCTGGCACGGACGATGTATTTGGGGGCGAGAGGGATCTCGAGGGCAAACGTGCCGTTCTCCGCGATGGCGCCGGAGGCGACCACATCACCGTCAAGCGAAACGATCTCGACAGTCCCTCCGCCAAGGAACGATTTCTGGTCCTCTTCATCCCCCGTAAACGGGACCATGGCATCCCCCACAACGAAAACGGGATGCTTGGCGAGGTCTTTTTTAAATTTGCCGGATAGGGCTATCGTCACCGGTTTGGGGGGAACGGGCGCATGGACTTTTACGGGCGCGGCGGATTGTTCGACTTTGTGCGATCTGCCCAATCCAAAGTAGCCGACGCCAAGACCAACCACTGTCGCGGTGACGGTAACGCCGATCACCACGCCCAAAACAACCGGTTTGCCGATCATCGATTACAAAATCCCATTTTTCACCACGGTCAATAATATCCGTTTCCAGGAAAACCGGCGTAATTAAATTTATCCCACAAGCATCCTTACGTTACATTATTAGCCACCATTTATCAATCAAACACACTTCTATCTATTTGAGTTTCTGATTGTAATTGCGCAACCGCCACATTGTGTGCAAAAATGAAACATGCTTAATAAACTGTTGGGATCTGCCTCAGGGAGACCGATCCGCCGGTTGTTCATCGCGGGGTTGGCGGTTCTTTCTTTAGCCGCCTCCGCATGCGCCCATCCAGAGGAAAAAATGGACGCCATCCAGAAAAGCGGGTATGTGATCTTCTACGACAAAAAATACAAAGTGAAGAAAATAGACCGGCCAAACGAGGCGGTGTTCATCATCGAGCCGGACGGAATGCCCGTGCCGGTATCGCTTGACCTGGTGGAACCGGCAGAAGGCCCGTAACTTTTTTTGCTACACCGCCGCTGGCGGTATCTCGTCGGAAGCCAAGGGGAAACTCAATGCAACCACCGTCCCCGGTTGATCGGGGCGGTTGCCGATCACCAGCGTACCATTGTGGTATTCCATTACCAGCTTGGCCATGGTCAATCCCAACCCCAGTCCTCCGCCGTGGAATTTGTAGCGGCCCGTTGAGTGGGTTAGGGGGTTTTCAAGCGAGAAGTAGGGAATGAACACATCCCCCAGCTTATTTTCCGGTATCCCCTCCCCTTCGTCGGCCACATCGATGCGAACCAGTCCGCCGCTGACATACGTCCGGACAGTGATGGATTTGCCGTCCGGGGTATACTTTATGGCGTTGGAAAGCACTTCGTCCAACGCCTGCTGGATCATGCCGCGGTTTCCCATTACCAAGGCATGCCGGGGAAGTTCCGCCATATCGGTCTCCATCTTGATGTTCCGCCGCGCCCCCGCGATATTCGCCTGCGCGGCCTCCACAGAGGTGGCGATGTCATAATAGATAAAATCCCTGACGAACGGCCTTTCGGCGCCGGTCCGGGTCATGTCCGAGATCAGTGCGGTCGCATTGACGATCCGGTCGAACGATGTCATCGATTCCAGCAACGCCTTGCGCACATCCCCTATACGGGCTCCATCGGATCCGGTGGTCTCTATCTGCTTGAGCAGGTTTTCCACCAAGTGCAGTTTCGCCAAGGGGGTGCGGAGTTCGTGCGCGGTGATATCGGTGAAATAAGCGCGGGATTTTTGCAGCGCCGCTTCGCGGGTAATGTCGCGTTTCACCGCAACGAAGTTCACGATCGCGCCAGTCGCGTCCTTGATGGGCGAAATGGTCATCTCCTCCTCGTA
>JAHFEK010000022.1 GCA_023248495.1 Nitrospinales bacterium | reverse complement strand
CGGGCGTAGTGACAACCCTTGCGGGAACGGCGGGAACTACTGGCTCTGCCGACGGCACCGGCGCGGCGGCACGGTTTTATCACCCAGTTGGTATCACCTCTGACGGGACAAATCTGTATGTGACAGATACCCTTAATTACACCATCCGCAAGATCGTGATAGCGACGGGTGCAGTGACAACCCTTGCGGGAACGGCGGGAATATACGTCTATGCCGATGGCACCGGCGCGGCGGCGCGGTTTAGTTACCCAACTGGTATCACCTCTGACGGAACAAATCTGTATGTGGCAGATTACGGTAGCCACACCATCCGCAAGATTATGATAGCGACGGGTGCAGTGACAACTTTTGCGGGAACAGCCCCCGGTTCAACCGATGGCACCGGGACGGCGGCACGGTTTCATTTCCCAACTGGTATCACCTCTGACGGGACAAATCTGTATGTGACAGATACCCTTAATTACACCATCCGCAAGGTTGTGATAGCGACGGGTGCAGTGACAACCCTTGCGGGAACGGCGGGAACATACGGCTCTGCCGACGGCACCGGCGCGGCGGCACGGTTTAAGGGCCCATGGGGCATCACCTCTGACGGGACAAATCTGTATGTGGCAGATACCGATAACAGCACCATCCGCAAGATTGTGATAGCGACGGGCGTAGTGACAACCCTTGCGGGAACGGCAGGAACTATGGGCTCTGCCGACGGCACCGGCGCGGCGGCACGGTTTTATTACCCAATTGGCATCACCACTGACGGGACAAATCTGTATGTGGCAGATACCTCTAATTGCATCATCCGCAAGATCGTGATAGCGACGGGTGCAGTGACAACCCTTGCGGGAACGGCGAGAACATACAGCTTTGCCGACGGCACCGGCGCGGCGGCACGGTTTAATAACCCATATGGCATCACCACCGACGGGACAAATCTGTATGTGATAGATTTCTCTAATAACACGATTCGTAAGATCGTGATAGCGACAGGTGAAGTGACAACCCTTGCGGGAACGGCGGAAACTACTGGCTCAACCGATGGCACCGGCGCGGCGGCACGGTTTAAGGGTCCATGGGGCATCACCTCTGACGGGACAAATCTGTATGTGGCAGATACCAATAGCAGCACCATCCGCAAGATCGTGATAGCGACGGGTGCAGTGACCACCCTTGCGGGAACGGCGGGAACATTCGACTCTGCCGACGGCACCGGGACGGCGGCACGGTTTAATTACCCAGCTGGCATCACCACTAACGGGACAAATCTGTATGTGGCGGATTCCGGTAACAGCACCATTCGGAGGATACAATAACGACAGGTTCCTCCATTTGTATCATCATAAGGAACTGCGTTCGAAAAGGTTTTTGGACTGCGCCGCGTGATTGGAGCGGATCATGCGGCGCATCTTTGCCCTTGCGGAAGATGAAGGGGGATGATGACCTTGCCTGCCTACATGTTTTTGCCCCAAAACAATCAAACCAAGGAGGGCGCAAGAAAAGAGTAACTGAGAACAAACAAAAGGGCAAGGGTCTGGATGTTGATGAAATGGATAGCCGGGCGGTGGAGATTCAGACGTTGATACCGATCGCAGGAGCGTGTCGTTGCGGTTTGTAAAGGCATCATCGGCACTTCTGAAAGACATGCAGATGCGTGACTTGGGCGGCGATCAGTTGTTGTCATTCTTATTGACGGCAAGAGGGGCGCATCATGCAATCAACTGAATATTATCGAATTTAATTGAATTCGATAATATTGCTTTTTGTCATGTCCCGTTGAATGTTCCAGGTGTTTTTGTTGCGCCAATTCAAGGATGAAAATATAGCTGACACTGCTTCTGCGGATATTCCCCTACATATTTTTATCCTGTCTGAAGTTGAAATATTCCAATTAATCAAGTGCTTTTGCGCATTACAGCCGCCAATCCGGTTCGGTGAGCGCCAAAGATACCTACTCATATAAGGTTATGGCTCGAATGTTGCTGATAAATATTAGATTCTGTTCGTCAACTCATAACTGAAGAGGGGAGATTTCGGGATGACTAGGGAACGAGGGGATATTTTAAGAGATCTGATGGACGGCGTTTTCCTGATGAACGAGGAACTCGTCATCAAGGCCGCCAATGAAATCGTCGCCGCCAAGTACGATGCGTACGACGCCATCAACAACGGCCTGATTGCCGGTATGAACCAGGCGGGGGTGCTGTTCGACAAGGAAGAGTACTTTGTGCCGGAGTTGCTCATCTGTTCCGATGCGATGTACGCGGGGATAGAGATTCTCCGGCCCCATCTCAAAGTGAGCGATGCGCGGGTAAAAATTAAAGTTGTTATCGGCGTGGTGGAGGGCGATACCCACGACATCGGCAAAAATCTGGTGAAAATCATGATGGACGCTGCGGGTTTCGAAGTGCACGACTTGGGAAGAAACGTGCCGCTGGCCAGCTTTGTCGAAAAAGCCAAGGAGGTTGGGGCCGATCTTATCTGCCTTTCAACGCTTATGACCACCACCATGGACGGCATGGCGACGGTAATCGAGATGCTCAAGGAAGAGGGCATCCGGGATTCCTACAAGGTGATCATTGGGGGCGGGCCGATTTCGCAGGCGTTTGCCAACAAGATAGGGGCGGACGGATACGCGGATAACGCGGCCGGCGCAATCAAAATATCCAGAAGCCTGCTGGCAAAAGCCGCGGCATAACGAGGAGGCAAAATGAATACCACCGCCGCTATTATTCCCGATACGCAAGGCTCGCTTGAACGGGTGATGTGTTACCTCAAAGGTGAAAAACCGAAACGCGTTGCCTGCTTTCCGCTGATACTTAACCACGCGGCCCGCGTGCATGGCATTTCCGTGGGTACCTACAACCGCAACGGCAAGGCTATGGGGCAATCCCATGTATCCGCCTTCCGCCGATATGGAAACGACCTTATCCTGATTTTTTCCACCACCTCCACTCTCGCGGAGTCGATGGGAACGAAAATGAACTTCTTTGAAGAAGACGCGCCCCAGATTGCGGAATCTTTCATTAAACAGCATTCCGACCTGAGCAAGGTGAAGGTGCCCGATTTTAACAAAGACGGCCGCCTTCCCGTTTACATGGAAGCGACCGAGGTCGCTGTCAAGGAAGTGGGGAGCGAGGTCTGTGTGAGCACGGTCTTCGGCGGCCCCTTTACAACCGCCGCGGCGCTCTATCCCGTGGAACTGCTGACGCGCGAACTGATAAAAAATCCGAAATGGGTGCATGAACTTCTTGAGGTCTGCACGCTGGCCGGCATAAAATTCATTGATGAGATATTGGCTAGGAAAGCCCTGCCGATCATCGTGGAGCCGATAGGGTCGGCGAGCTTGGTAAGCCCGAAACATTTTAGGGAATTCGTGACGCCGTACCTGAAACGCCTGTCCGATCACGTGCACAAGGTGGGCGGTGGCATGCCCGCCGTGTTGCACATTTGCGGTAAAACCACGCCGAACTGGAAGCCGATGTTGGAATCCGAATTCGACATATGGAGTTTGGACGCGGTGGATCTTGGTGAGGCGAAGAAGGCGGCCGGGCACCGGGTTGCGCTGGTGGGCAACGTAGTTCCCGCGAACCTTCTGAAGAACTCGCCCGAAGAGATCGATGCCGAGGCGCGGGGCATCTGTGAAAAGATGGGTGACAAGGCCGGTTTCATTCTCGGCTCGGGATGCGAGGTGCCGATCAACACCCCGCCGGAGAACGTCGACGCGCTCATCAATGCCGCCCGCAAATACGGCAGGTACGATAATTAAGAAACCTGGCCGGCAACGCTCCCCCTCCCTCTTTGTTGCCGGCCTTTTATAACTGCATCATGAATGAGAGAACAAGGATTCTAAGCGCCCTGCGGGGAAAGCCTGTCGACCGGGCTCCCTTCATCTGCCCTGGCGGCATGATGAATATGGCGGTAACCGAGCTTATGGATGCCGCTGATAGCTGCTGGCCCGAGGCCCACTCGGATTCCGAAAAGATGGTCCGCCTGACGCTGGCCGCGAACCGGTTGGCCGGGGTGGAAAACGCCGGGATTCCTTTTTGCATGACTGTGGAAGCCGAGGCGATGGGAGCGGAGGTGTATCTCGGCACGCGGGGAACCGAGCCGCGGGTAACGGAGTATGCCATCAAGCGTTTGGATGAGGTCGGCCGGCTGCGGCCGATCAATCCGGAAAAAGGCCGCGTAAAAGTTTGTGTTGATGCCATACGGATATTGAAAAAAGCGGCCCCCGAAACCCCGGTTATCGCCAATCTCTCCGGGCCGGTCAGTTTGGCATCTTCCCTTATCGATCCTATTATTTTTTACAAGGGCCTAATAACGGACAAACAGAACGTCCACAAGTTGATGGGAACTGTCAACGAAAACCTTGTGCGGTTTGGCGATGCGATGGCGGAAGCGGGTGCCGACGTGATTTGCATCGCCGATCCTTCGGCGACGGGCGAGATACTTGGAAAAAACACCTTTGCCGAATTTGCCATCCCGTATCTCAATGTATTGACGGCTCACTTCCGCGAAAAATTTGGCATCCCTTCCATTGTCCATATTTGCGGCGATGTGCGGCCTCTCGGCGGTTTATTGTCCGAAATCGACGCCGAAGCTGTAAGCGTGGATGCCATGGTCAGCATAAAGACGCTCAGGGAATTCGCCCCCAACAAGGTATCGATGGGAAATGTAAGCACCTATTTGCTGGAAAAAGGCGCGCCGGATGATATCGCGAAACATGGCGAGCGGTGCCTGCGGGCCGGAGTGGGCATCCTGGCACCAGCCTGCGGCATCAGCCCCAAGACCGCGGTCACTAACATAAAAAGTCTTTCCAAGGCGACGCTTGAACGCCGTTCAACCGTAAAAGTGTAGATTGTTGAGGAGGTCGTACCCATGAAAATCATGAAAATATCCATTGTGGCCCTCGCCATAATTTTCGGCGCAAGTGCCTCCGTTCGCGCGGAGGAAGCACATCAACACGAACATCAGCACGGAGCCGCAACTTCAAAGGCTGCCGCGGCGGCCCCGGCCGGCAGTATGACGGAAACCGGGCAAGTGCTTCAATCAAAGGATTTTTTCAGGGCCGCGAATGCCTATCAGATCGCCGAAGAGATGCCGCAAACGCTCGATGCGCTCTATTGTTATTGCAAATGCAAGGAAAGCCCCACGCTTCAGCACAAAACCCTGCTGACCTGCTACACCACCGACCATGCCGCCAAATGCGGCATTTGTATGCACGAAGCTGAAGTGGCGTCCGACTTGACCAAGCATGGAAAGAGCATTTCGGAGATACGCGCGGCGGTGGACGCCTTCTATAAAGCGAAAGAAAAAGAAAAGAAGTAGGTAGTCATCCTGAGCCGCCGGCAAAGTATCTCTTTCCGGAAAGGGATTCTTCGCCGCGCTTAGCATGACAAAATAAGGACGGATGATGGAAAAAGTTGAAGTACGGTTTTTGCCGCAAAACAAAACGGTGGAAGCCATGATAGGCTCCTGCCTTATGCAGGTGGCGCGGGAGGCCTTTATCGATATCGAGTCATCGTGCAGCGGCAAGGGAACCTGTGGCAAATGCGTTGTTCAGCATGTCGATGGCGTTGCTGAAGAGCCGCACCATGACGAAATCAAGCATATCAGCGCCGAAAATCTTGCCCAGGGAATGAGGCTGGCGTGCCGCTCGAAAATCAGCGGTGCGGCTGAATACCGGGTTCTGCGGGGTGCGGGGAAAAAGCATCGCATCCTTTCCGAAGGGCTGATGCCGGCATTCAACCTCAACCCGAATATCCGCAAAGAGTATGTTGCATTGGAAAAACCGAAGCTGGAAGACAGCTTGGACGATGTCGCAAGAATTGAACGGGAGCTTGGCCTGAAGTTCGGGGAAAAGCTGCCGCTCTCCCTGCTGCAACAATTACCACGCGTCTTGCGGAGCGGAGGTTTCAAGGCAACCCTGATCTTGGCGGACGGAGAGCTTATCGGCATTGAATCCGGCGATACCACCTCGCTTTGTTACGGCGCGGCGGTGGATATCGGCACTACCACAGTGGTGGTCTCCTTGGTCAATCTTGTCACGGGTGAAGAACTGGCCGCTTGCACCATGATTAATCCGCAAAAGAGCCACGGCCTCGATGTGTTAACCCGCATTCAGCACGTACGGGAACAACCGGGTGGCCTTGATGAATTAAGCCGTATGGTGCGCGAATGCATCGATACTCTTATCGGCGAGGCTTGCGCAATGGCGGAAGTGCCGCGCGGCAATATCTATGAAATAACGGTGGCGGCCAATTCCACCATGATGCATTTCCTCCTTGGGGTCGATCCATCTGGCATTGGAAAATCGCCGTATGTTCCCGCGTTCACGCGGGGGGTTAACGTCCCGGCGCGGGACATCGGTCTCGACATATCGCCGTTTGGCGGGGTTTACTGTTTGCCGTCTGTTTCCGCGTATATCGGCGCGGACATCGTGGCTGGTATTCTTAGCGCGGAACTGGCGGATAAAGACGAGCGGGCGCTTTTCATTGATATCGGAACTAATGGTGAAATAGCTTTCAGTTCGAAGGAAAAAATTTGCGCCTGCTCTTGCGCCGCCGGGCCGGCATTGGAGGGGATGAATATAAGCAGCGGCATGCGCGCGGCCGACGGCGCGATTGAAAAAGTTTTCATTAACGGCGATGTGGAGGTCCGCACCATCGGCGGCAAGGCCGCGGTGGGACTGTGTGGCAGCGGCGTCATTGATGCCGTGGGGGAACTTATAAAAGCCGGGGTGGTTGCGCCATCCGGGCGGTTCGTGAGATTGCAGCCAGGCGATGCCCGGGCGTGGGCGCACCGCTTGCAAAACGGCGATGGCCCGGCAAGTTTTATCCTCAGCGCCGGTAAAGACGGCGGATCCATCTCCATAACCCAGAAGGACATCCGGCAGGTGCAGCTTGCCAAGGGCGCCATCCTGTCGGGCATCCTGGCATTGTTAAGCAATCTTGGTATCGGCATGCAGGACATCGACCGGGTGTACATCGCCGGCGCGTTTGGCTTCCATGTGCGCATGGAAAGCCTCGCCCGCATGGGCGTGCTTCCGCATGAGCTGCTTGACCGCGTGACTCTTATCGGCAATTCGTCCAAATCCGGCGCCATCCTCTGTCTTCTCTCGAAGGAGAAACGGCGTGAGGCGGCGTTCATCGCCCCTAAAATAGAGTATACGGAACTGTCGTGTTTTCCGAATTACGACAAGCTGTTCACCGACTGTCTTTCTTTCACTGGCATTTGACCTGCGGTACGGCATGAAATACGGTATCGGCATTGATACGGGCGGCACGTTCACGGACAGCGTCATAGTCGATTTCAGCGCGAAGCGCCTCGTCTCCAAAGCAAAGGCGCTGACCACCAAGCAGGACTTGCGGATAGGGATCCAAAATTCCCTTGCCGCGCTGGATAACAGCCTGTTTCAGGAAGTGAAGCTGGTGTCGCTCTCCACCACGCTCGCCACAAACAGCGTGGTGGAAGGGAAAGGGGCGCGGGTGGGGCTGATAGTCATCGTGCCGGATGAAAACAGTTTCCGGCTTCCCGCGAACATTCCGGCGAATGAGATTGCCGTCATCCGCGGCGCGCACAACCTGGGCGGAATTGAAACCGCGCCGCTCGATATCGATGCCGCCCGCAAGGCGGTCCGGCGCATGAAAGGCGGCGTGGATGCGTTTGCGGTATCGGGCTACTTCAGTATTTATAATGCCGCGCATGAACTGCAATTAAAGGATCTTATAGCGGCGGAATGCGGCCATCCGGCCGTCTGCGGGCACGAGCTTTCCAGCGGCGTTGGCATGGTGGAGCGGGCCGTCACGGCGGCGCTTAACGCGAGCCTCCTTCCCGTCATCGGCGAGCTGCTGGATGCGGTGATTCAGATTCTGGCGGAGAAAAATATCCGCGCTCCGTTGATGGTGGTACGGGGCGACGGCTCGCTCATCAGCGAAAAAGCGGCGCGGAGCAGGCCGGTTGAAACCGTTTTGTCCGGCCCCGCCGCCAGCGTGATTGGCGCGTGCTGGCTCACCGGCCTGAACGATGCGGTGGTTGCGGACATGGGCGGCACCACCACCGATATCGGCGTCATCACCGGGGCCATTCCGGCCTCAAGCGAGAACGGCGCGGTGGTTGGCGGATGGCGGACGCGCGTGCGATCGATAGACATGTGGACCGCCGGTCTTGGCGGGGACAGCAGGATACAGGTGAAATCGGCGGAAGAAGTCATAATCGGCCCGCGGCGGGTGGTGCCGCTGTCGTTGGCCGCGCGACAGTGTCCTGTCTTGAAGGATACCTTGCGGAATCTTGCCGCCACGCAAGGACCCGCCTTGAAGGATCTCGATCTGGATTTTTTCACGCTGGTGAAAATGCCGCCGTTCGCGGTTGGGAAATACGAGCGGCTGATGCTGGATGCGCTGGATGGCAAGGCGCTTCATCGCGCCGAAATCGAAAAGGTTGGCGGCCCGTCGGTGAACATCGATCGATTCGTAACGCTAGGGTTCGTGGCCGAGGTTTCTTTTACGCCGACCGATCTGCTCCATGTGATGGGATCGCTAAGCCTGTGGGATGGCGCCGCCTGTGAAGTGGCGATGAAATTTTACGAAAAGAAAACCGGACTAAGCCGGGAAGGGCTGATCGCGCTGTTCTTCGGTGAAATAATCGAAAAGCTCAAATATAATATCGCCGCGAAATCACTGGCGGAGGAGGGGGTTACGTTTACCTCACGCGAAAGCCGCGATTTTCTTGCCCGCCTTCTAAAAATGGGTGGCGATGGGGGCATTGCGGTCCATTTCAGCCTGAAAAGGCCGCTGGTGGCGGTCGGCGCGCCCGTTAAATCATATTTTCCCAAGGTGGCAAGCGACCTTGGCGCGCAACTGATCGTGCCGGAGCATGCCGAAGTGGCCAACGCCGCGGGAGCCGTCACGGGCCGGGTCACCGCTATGGAGCAGGTTTTCGTGCGGCCGCTCCGCCCCGTCGGCTTCGCCGTTGTGGCCGCCGGCGAGCACAAAATTTTCGACGAGGTTGAACCCGCGATCATTTACGCCGAGCAGATTGCCCGCGCGGCCGCAGAACGCCGCGCAACCGAGACCGGCGGCAACAATCTGGAAACCACCATACACACCGAAGAAAAATCCGCGCCATTGGCCAGTGGCTGGGGAAAAACTATTTTCCTGGAATTGAAGATCACCGCAATGGCCATCGGCCAGCCGTATCTGTAACCCGTGTTGTTTACCGAATAAAACCAGTTAGGTTGTCATCCTGAGCCAACGGCGAAGTATCTCTTTCCGGAAAAGTGCCTACACCGGGGTGCGGGCGGCTGCCGCTTTGGCGCCGATCTTTTTCGTGATTTCCAAATGCTCCACAAGCACGTCGGAAGTCCCCGTCGTTTTTTCCAACTTCAGGGTGAAGGTATCGCAAAACTCGTTCGCCTTGCCGATATAGTAATCGTCATTACCGGCGCCGGTATCGATGTAAAGTCCGCGCCGGTAGTGCGTGAAAAGCCTTTTGGCCATTTCCATGGGGTCTTTTCCATATTTCACCACCCGGTCCAGATGGTTTTCCTTGATGACCATTTCAGCGCCTATTTCGGCCCAACCGGCGGACATGAACCAGGTGCCGACCTCTTTGCGTATTTCGGCCCCATATTTTTGCGGCGTCATGAATATCTGGATGCAGTCGTCCATTTGCGGCATCACGACCGGGATGTCGATCTCATCCTCTATGCCTTTCAGCGAGTGGCAATAACCGTAGCCGAGGAATATCACATCCACCCGGTCTTTCATAGCCATCATGTTTTCCTTGATGGTCTCTTTCATCTTTTTCGGGTAGCAGTGGAGCGCCGCCTCGAGATATATGGTCTCGGAGATCTGGGGGATATCCATTAAGAGCTTGTCCAGCTCGATCTTCATTATGTCGCACGCAACCACACCGATTCTCAAGGCCGGTACCTCCATAGCTTAACAATATGCCGCCAACAATTATTTACTTTATCACACGGCAACAGATCAGGGAATACCGCCGCTTACAAACTGAATAACCGTAATCTGGATTATAATGAATCTGCGCAGCAGTATCCGGCGGGATAGCCTCGGGGCGGTTCGGTATGAGGAACAAGCATGGCGGTGTTGGCGATTCCGGCGATTGGCAAGCGTGAAACGGTTTCCGTTTCCGGCATTTTACGCGGCGCCTCCCGCCAATCTCTCCGCGAAGCCGTGCGTTTAGCCGCGCTTGCCGCCACCGATTTTTCCTGGTTATCCCGGGGGGATTCCGTTTTCATCAAGGTCGCCCTGAATTCCGGCCATCCATACCCCGCCACCACCGCGCCGGATGCGGTGTTCGCCATGGCTTCCCTATTGAAGGAAAAGGGAGCGGGCCGCGTGATTGCGGGCGATATGTCCGGTATTGAGCATTTAAAGTTCACCCCGGAACGGGTGCATGGCAGTTCCCGGCGGTTAATGAAAAAATGCGGAATGGCACAGGCGGTTGAAGACGCCGGCGCCGAAGCGCACTTCTTTGAAGAGGCGGGATGGAATGGTTTCTATCCCGAGCCCCCTGTAGCCGGAGGAAGCTGGAAAAACCCGCTCATGGTGCCAGCCATTTTGCGCGAAGTTGACCACATCGTCCTTTTGCCCCGCTGCGGACGGCACATAATAGCGGGCAGTACGTTGGGATTAAAAGCGGTGGTGGGATATATGCGCACCGATACGCGCCTGGAATATCACCGCGATGCCGCCACCTTGCAGGAGAAAACCGCCGAAGCAAATTTTATAGCGGTGTTGCGGAACAAACAGCGGCTGGCGCTTACGCTTGCCGACAAGGTGCTGTCCACGTTGGGGCCGGATATGGGGTATGCCGCCACGCCGGAGGTGGGCATTGCCATCGCCTCTCCATCGGTGGTGGCGCACGACATGGCCTCGCTCGCGTGGCTTTTGGAAAACTTGCAAAATCACACGCCGGCAGTCCGCCGTGTATGGTTATCAGACCCGTATCAAATGCCGCTTATTTCACGCATCGCCAATCGCGTGGTGGTATGGTGGCTTGATCGTCCGCTGGCCGCTTTCTCCGCCGAACGGTTCGAGCATCAGCCGATAAAGACAATCTGGGACGATCGTACTCTTAACCGCGCATTCCATCTTCTGGGTGGAGTTCCGCGGCTATGTTTCGAGCGGGCGAACCAAGAAGCCGCCGCACCGATGCAGGCGCTTATGAATGCAACGCTTTCCCGCCCCTGATTGCGCTTCGATGTGAAAACGGTTGGAATGCCGCCGCCCAGTTTAGATGGTATGCCGCACGGTCCGTTGAACAAAGCTGGTGATGGCGCCGTAATAGGCATCCGGGGCGATTTCGAACATGGTGGTATGCCCGGCCCCCTCAATCCGGACGTATTCGCGGGGTTCCGGCGCCAGATCGAACAGCCGTTGCGAATGATACGGCGCGATCGTCAGATCCTCGGATCCGTTGATAATCAGCACCGGGATTTTTAACCGGCGAATTTCGCGCTCGTTATCGAAATCGGCGGAGGCCAGCAGCCATATCGGCAGCCAGGGATACCTGTCCCGCGCCATCTGGCGAACGGTGGTGAAGGTGCCTTCAAGGATCAATCCCGCGACAGGTTTGCTGTTGGCTATCCGCAACGCCGGCACGCCCCCCAGCGATTGCCCCAGCAGAATGATGCTGCCGGGACGTATCCCCCTTCCCTCGGTGAGGTGCTGGTAGGCTGCGAACGCGTCCGAAACGAAATTGGATTTGCTCGCCGCGCCGCCGCTTTTGCCGTAACCATGCGGGTCGTAGATAAAAACGTTGAGCCCGCGGCTGATATAGCCTTTGATGACCGGCAAACGCTGGGCGATGGTATCGGCGTTGCCGTGTATATAGAGAAGCGTGGGGGCGCTTTTATCCACACCGAAAAACCAACCGTGAATCGCCCCGCCGCCGGTATTGAGGAATACCTCTTGAGGCTTGTACTGGAATTCGTGCGGAACGTACACATCTTCGCGCGCGGGTTGGAATAGCGATACCGATTCATGCCGCCGTCCAGCCGCGAGCAATAGCCCCAGCATCAGCCCGGCCCCCAACGTCACCGACAATATCAACATCCGTCCACTATACCAAACGCAGGGGCGGACAATTCCACGAAGCGCTTTGGCCGCCCTACTTGACGAGCGGAAACAGGAGCATGATCGAAAAGATCACCAAGGAGGTCAGAAAAGGAAAAATGGCCCAGTACAGATACACTA
This sequence comes from Nitrospinales bacterium, assembly GCA_023248495.1. Taxonomy (GTDB): domain Bacteria; phylum Nitrospinota_A; class UBA7883; order JACRGQ01; family JACRGQ01; genus JACRGQ01. The sequence continues at coordinate 32,425 of JAHFEK010000022.1, read as the reverse complement.
TCGCCCTTTTCAACTCGTTATGGCGCACATACGTGGCAACGATGACCCGCCACAATTCGGCTTCGGCGTGATTCATAAAATCCTTGTCGGTCGTCTTTTGTATGCTTTCCTGGAACGCCTTGAAGTTTTTAAAATCCTCGTATGTGTCGCGGGCATGGAAAAAGTATATCTGCGGCGTCGCGCCCCCCGGCATGTCGCTGCTTTTGTTCCATACATTGACGATGCTGGAAGTCGCCGAAAGGATGGAAAAGCACAGGCAGGCAATGGTGGTGACCGAGAATATGATAAATGCGACCGACATTCTCTGCTCGGAATTGGAGATAAGGTCAGGACCCGCAAGATAGCTCCTGTGGTATTGCCCAAACAGAAAAATAGTGGCGGTGACGAGGATGGCGTCCGCGCTGAGAACGATCGCGGCCCGCCGTGAAATGGCGACCCGGAGCACATCGTAACGGTCGATCATCCATGTCAGCATGGTTAATCGTTCTTTTACATTTTCCTCGGTCATATACCCCCTGTTTCTGAAACCGGATAAAAAAGGCCCTTTGGCAAGGAAGGGCATCGCCCATTTCCCGCCGTATATAGTAGCCCGCTTAATTCACCGAATAAAGCTAAACCCGCGGTCGAGTATAATGACCGTACCAATTATGAAATCAGAATCCTGTTGTTTTGTGGCGCACCGGGGATACGCCTCGAAGTATCCCGAAAACACCCTGCTCGCCATGACGAAGGCCGTTGAGGCAGGGGCCCTTTTCCTGGAATGCGACATTCAACTTACATCGGACAATATTCCGGTTCTGCATCACGACCCCGATCTTATGCGAAGCGCGGGCCGCGAAGGCGAGGTGATGGATCTTTCATTCGGGGAACTTTCCCGGTTGCGTTTTGGCGAGCCTTCCCGTTTTGGAAAAGCGTTTAATGCGACGGAAATAACACCCCTGAAGGGGATGGTTCAACTCCTGTCGGCAAACCCCGCGGTAAACCTGTTCGTGGAATTTAAAGAAGAGAGTCTAGGGCGTTTTGGAACCGAATTTATGGTTGCGGCCGTTATCGACGCAATAAAGCCGGTGATGGGACAGTGCATCGCCATTTCCTTCGCCACCGCCCCGCTGGTGGAAGCAAAAAAACAGGGCTGGCATAAAACCGGCTGGGTGGTGCGGCGCTATAACGATGAGTCCGGAAAAGTGGCTTCGTCGCTATCGCCCGATTATCTTTTCTGCAATCATGAAAAAATATCCGCCACGCCGGGCGCCCTGTGGAAAGGGAAGTGGAAGTGGGCGCTATATGAAATTACCGATCCGGCGCTGGCAAGAAAATGGCTGGGGCTGGGAGCCGATATGATCGAAACGATGGAGATAGGGGAGATGCTGAATTTCTTCCGGGGAAAAGGAGTTGAATGAACGTCAAGGGCTATGACATTGCGGTAATCGGCGGAGGCATACATGGAGCCGGCACGGCACAGGCCGCCGCCGCTGCGGGGTATTCCGTGGCGGCGCTGGAGATGAAAGGGCTGGCCAGCGGCACCTCGGGAAAATCCAGCAAACTTATTCACGGCGGGCTGCGCTATCTTGAAACGGCGCAATTTTCGCTGGTGCAAGAGTGCCTGCACGAGCGCGCGCTCCTTTTGAAAAATGCCCCCGGGCTTGTTAAATTGAAAAAGATATTTATTCCGGTGTACCGCGAAACAACGAGGCGTCCGTGGCTTATCCGCACCGGACTCTCCCTCTATTACGCCCTATCCGGTTTTAACCGGGATTCAGGGTTCGCTCCGGTGCCCGAAAAGGAATGGGGGGATCTCGACGGCATGGATACCAATGGTCTTCAGGCGGTGTTTCAATACCATGAAGCACAGACCGACGACAGTCTCCTCACCAAAGCGGTGATGGCCTCGGCGATGGAGTTGGGCGCGGAGCTGCATATGCCCGCGAAATTCACCGGCGCGGTTTTTGAGCGCGGTGGATGGTCGGTGACATTTGAAGAAAATGGAATTATATCCGGGCTGCGGGCGGCATGCCTTGTGAACGCCGGCGGGCCGTGGGCCAACAGGATACTGGAGAGAATAGTCCCCAGCCAAAAAACGGTTCCCTTGGAGCTTGTTCAGGGGAGCCACATTATCCTGGAAGGAACGATTGTGAACGGGATTTATTATATTGAGGCTCCGGCGGACCGGCGCGGCGTTTTTGTAATGCCGTGGAAAGGCAAAACCATGATTGGAACCACCGAAACCGTATTTCATGGCGACCCTTCGGCCACGGCGCCGCTTGAAAGCGAAATTCGTTACCTGTTGGAAACGGCGGGGCGGTATTTTCCCCGTTTTCGTTCGGCCAGAGCGGAGGATATATCGGATTCTTTCGCGGGTTTGAGGGTTTTGCCTTCAAGCGGCGGAAACCCGTTTAGCCGATCCAGGGAAACGCTTCTTCATTGTGAGGATATGAATAAAGCGAAGGTTGTTTCCATAATTGGCGGAAAGCTTACGTCCTATCGCGCCACGGGGGAGTCGGTCATTAGAAAAATAGCTCCGTATCTTCCGTCTGTAAAGGCGAAGGCCGAGACCAAGAACCTTCCGTTAAAATAACAAACCTTCCTATGCGATTGCCTGGGCGGTAAGGCCGATAGGCGGCTCTTGCTACGCGCCAATCAGGCTTGGCGAATACAAAAAACCGGTTTTCACTTTATATCCCGCATTGTGTGACGACAAAAAAAAGGGTAAAAGTATCGCCTTGATTTTAAACTAAGCCGAAGATGTTCGTGCCTGCCGGGCGGACGACAACGGTGAAACCGGATGCAATGGGGCGCCTTCATGTGGACGAAAGCAGTAGTGGATGCGGTTGGAGTGTTGCTCATGAGCGCCGCCGCTTTGCTGTGGTTATGGCTTTGGGAAATCCTTCATAACCCGGAGCCTTGGTATCTGATGCCGGGAATGGTCGGCATCATGTTTTTTGTTTCCATGGTTTTTCTTGTGACGGGCATTTACCTCCTCCAGAGGACGGAGCGCAAAACCGATGGCGGTAACGCCGGGGACAAGCTGACCCCATGGGTGGGGTGGAGACCAAAGCCAGACGACGAAGAATCCCGCATTCTCAAAGCAGGCAAAATCAAGGCACAAAAGGAACGGGAAGAAACGGGAGAGCCCGCGGAAATGCCGTCTACGGCCCCGGGCGAGGGCGCATGGAAGCCCGGGTTCAGGGAGAGCGAGGCTGCCTCACCCTACATTATTTTGGGCGTTCACGAAGCCGATACGCTGGCGGCCATACAGGAGGTGTATGCAAAGCTGGCGGCGATCTATGACCCGGATGGAAATCCGGATGCCGGCGAGCGCTCAAAAGCTCAAAAAAAGCGGCAGTTAGATAAAATTAATGCCGCGTATGAGCAGATTTGCAAAAACCATGTGGATGCTTCCGCGCGGCCGCCGCAAGGGGAGGATACGAAGAAGCTGTATCGGGAAGCGTGCGCATTAATCAATGCGAAGGAATACGCGCGTGGAATACAGGCGATTTTCCAATCGATAGCGCTTGACCCCGCCGATGCGGGCGCCTTTGTTTTGTTGGGCAGCGCGTATGTTTGTTTAAACAACTACCCGGAAGCGGTCAAGGCCTTTAACCGCGCTATCGAACTGGGCGCGAACAACGCCAGGATATTTAACCATCGGGGATTCTCGTATGCCCAATTGGGTGATGACCGGCGCGCGGCCGAGGATTATGACCGCGCCATAAAATTGGATCCAAAGTTCGCCGATGCGTTCAGCAACCGGGGGATTGTTTTCAAAGGATTGGGTGACTATCGGCGGGCAATTGAAGACTTTAACGCCGCGATACAACTTGACCCGAAATTCGCCGAAGCCCACACTCTGCGGGGCCTTACGTATGGCGAGTTGGGCGGCCATCAGAGCAAAGTCGAGGATTTTAAAAGCGCCGCCCGGCTGGGCAGTGTTTTCGCCCAGCAATATTTGAAGGAAAAAGGGGTTGATTGGTAAATTGCCCCGGCTTTTTATCCAGGCATCCCACCCCCGATGGGGTGTAATTTTATGTTCAATGTGTAATGGTTTGGGGCTGGTGTGGCGGTACATTCCTGATTTTCCGTTTGTTCTGATAGAATGGCCCAATGGGCAGGCTTGAAAATTCAGATATCAAAAAGGTTATCTGGGCGCTATTTGCCGTTTGGAGTATTGGCTTTGCTCTCGCGCTCAGTACGGAATTCCGGCATCACCTTGACGCCGCGCGCGAGTTGGCCCGCGCCGAAGTGAGAACCCAGTATGACTGGATGGTCACGCTCCGTTCCTGGCTTGCCTCGCATGGCGGCGTCTATGTGCCGATGACGGAGCGTACGCCGTCAAACCCGTATCTTAACGTGCCGGAGAAAGACATCCAGACGCCGTCGGGAAAGAAACTGACGTTGATGAACCCCGCCTATGTAACCCGCCAGATATATACCGAATTTTACGGAAAGATAGGGATGAAGGGGCATCTCACCAGCCTCATGCCGCTTAATCCCGCCAACGGGCCGGATGAATGGGAGCGCGCGGGGCTTGAGGAATTCGAAAAAGGTTCTCTCGAAAAATTCGAATTCGCCAATATCGGCGGGATACAGCACCTCCGGCTTATGCGGCCGCTTTTTGTGGAAAAATCTTGCATACCGTGCCATGAGAAACAGGGGTACAAACTGGGGGATATCAGGGGGGGGCTGAGCCTTTCCGCGCCCGCGGAAAAATATTTCGTGAAGGCGTGGGAAGGGATACGGAGCAGCTTATTAACCTATGCCGCTATATGGCTGGCCGGGGCGGCGGCGCTTTATTTATTTTCATCCCAGATGCTCAAAAGCACCCGCGAACGGCTGCTTATGCAGAATGAAAATGCGCGGCTCGCGGGCGCGGTGATGCACGCCGCCGATGCGGTAGTCATTACCGACGGGGAAGGAAATATCGAATACGTCAACCCGGCTTTCGAGGAAGTCACTGGTTACTGCCTGAACGAAGTCCGGGGGAAGAATCCGCGGGTGCTAAAAAGCGGACGCCATGACAAAGCGTTCTACGAAAACATGTGGCGCGCCATCCAGGCGGGGCGGGTCTGGCGCGGCAAGATCACCAACCGAAAAAAGGACGGTTCGCTGTACGAGGAGGAGATGACCATTTCCCCCATCGTGGGCGCGGCTGGCGCGATTGTGAACTTCGTCGCGGTGAAGCGCGACATTACCCGCGAAGCCGCCCTGCAAAAGTCCCGCGCCTATTTCACCGATATCACCGCGCACGAACTTCGCACGCCGCTGGCGAAACTGCATCTGGTGCAAAATCTGCTCAAGCAGCTTGAAGCGCCCGGCTCCGCGGGAAGCCGCATCGAGGATGTGAGCATTGCGCTGCGCGAATCGATAACATCGTTTGACCGGATCGTGAGCGCCACCGCGCTGATCTCGGATATGACCCGAACCGGCATCGAACGGCCGTTCGTCAGGGATTTCATCTACTATGACATCACAACGGCGCTGGAAACCGCGAAAAACAATATAGAGGCCGCGCAACGGAACATCAAGATGGAGATGGACGTGGCGGACATCCCTCGTCACGCCGTCGTAATGGGAAACCGCGGCATGATTCAGCAGGCGCTGGACGAAGTGCTTTCCAACGCCGTTAAATATACGCCGGATGGCAAATCCATCATTGTCCGGGCATTTGTTCTCAATGGATTGGTACATGTTGATGTCGCCGATGAAGGGGAGGGGATTCCGGAGGACAAACTGCGGGAGGTGCTTATTCCGTATTTTTCGCTCGAAAATCCCTTGACCCACTCAACGGGCCGTTATAAATTCCACGGCGGCGGATTGGGATTGGGATTAACCGTGGCTAAACTGATCATGGAATACCACAATGGCGCGCTTGCAATCGCCAATCGAACCGATAGCGCGGGGACATTGGTCGCATTGACCTTTCCCTTGGCTTCCGAGGAGATGTCCCCGGAAGTGGTGGTGTAGGAAAAAGGGTTACGGGCCTTCCGCCGGTTTTACCATCTCAAGCGCCACCGGCACGGGCATGCCGTCCGGCATGATAATAAACACCGCCTCATTTGGCCGGTCGATTTTCTTTACTTTAAATTTTTTGTCGAACCAAATGACGTACCCGGTTTTCTGGATGGCATCCATTTTTTCTTCGGCGTTAGTGCAGGCGGTGACGGTAAAACAAAGTGCCGCCACCATCGTGAAAAGCAATCGGCGTAAGGGCATTTGCGTGGCATATTCGAACAGTTTTTTTCTCATCGGTTTATTTTCGCACATCGAGCCGTGACTAAGCAATTACATTCAGAAACTCAAGTAGATAGAGAATGTATCAATGTATTGAATGTCGGCTCAAAATGTAACGTAAAGAGCCTGAATAGGCAATTTTTTTTTGCTCTGATTTTATTGGAAACGGGTATCATGAAACGCGGTGTTTCCGAAGGATGGGGTGCTTCGCGGCGCAGGTCTTGCGTTGGGTTAGCAGGTTAACTATTTAAAAAAAATGAAGGAACGAAATGTAGCTATGTTTAAGTATACGGGAGTAGCAACAATAGGGGCGGCGGCAGGATCCGCCACAACCGTAATTGCGGACACTAGTACTATCGGGTCACTTCCGGTAGCCGGCGCGGCGGTGCTTGGGGCGATAATGGGATTGGTGGGCTACGAGATGTACCGGCTTTTTACGGGCGGCAACTAGATCACCCCTGTTCAAGACTGTGCTGCCGGTGCTTGACCGCCATCTCAAAGTCCGGCCTAAAGGATGGAATTGTGTAGATGATTGGCAAACAGATCATTATAGGGGCGGTCGTTGGCGTTACCGTCACCGCAGTTGCGGTAGGCCTTGGCGTAGGCTATTTCGGGCGGGGGAAGCAGCACGGGAGTGAGCAGGCCGCCGCCACTGTGGAGGTTCAAGCGCCCGCACCTCCCAAGGCGGCAACGATAGCCATCTCCGGCCAGTTCAAAAAAGACCTCGCCAAGCCCCCTGTTTTTGTATTGGGTGACCGCCCAATCCCGTTTCAGGCTGACGAGGAAGGTCAGAAGTCGTTCCTCGCCGGGGGGACGGTGGAGATTGTTTCGCTTGAGGGGGAGGTTGTCGCGTCCGGCGACATTGCCGAGAACGGCACATTTGCCCTTGAAATTCCTTCCGCGCCTAAATATATCGTTCGTGCCAGAAATGATGTGGTTTCGGTCAGTTACGCCGTGGTGACCGGCGGCCTTCCCGATATGAAAAAAATTAACGCCACCCCCGTGAATGCCGCGAATGGCCCCGGGGAGAATCATGGCGCGCATGGCGGTACGGCCGCGCACTGAATTGGCAATTCCGCCGATTTTCGTTATGCGCGCGGTTTATCGGGGTACAATTCATTTTTAATGAAGCGTGTTATCGGGATTTTGCTGCCGTTTTGGCTTGCCGCCTGCGCCCCCGCGCCCCCGCCGGCGAATACGCTGGTGATCGGCGTCGAAACCGGGCCCGCCACCCTTGATCCGCGCCTTGCCACCGATGCCGCCAGTGTCAACGCCTGCCGGCTGATATACGCTCCTCTTTTCCGGCGCGATGAACAGATGCGGCTTGTGCCCCAATCGGCGGAAAAGCTGGCGTGGAAGGATCCGCTCACCTGCGTGATAACGCTGCGCCGCGGCCTGCGGTTTCATACCGGCGCGCCGCTCACGGCGGAAGATGTGCGCTATACCCTTCTTTCCATCGTGGACGAAAAATCGGCTTCGCCGCTGAAAAGTTCGCTTGGCGAGGTGGCGGCGGTGGATGCTCCCGATCCATTCACCCTTGTCGTCCGCCTTAAAAAACCATTTGCGCCGTTCAACGCCGGTCTTACCTTCGGCATCGTGCCGCGCGGCGCGGGGGAGGAATTGGCGCGCAAGCCGGTGGGGGCGGGGCCATTCCGGTTCATTTCGTACGAACCGGGGGAGCGGCTGACGCTGGCGCGCAACTTGGATTATATGGATGGGGCGCCGCGTCTCGCGGGGGTTGTGTTGAAAATCGTGCCGGATGAAACGGTGCGGCTGTTGGAACTAAAAAAACACAACGTGCATCTGGTGATGAATCCCATCACCCCCGCCGTCCTGCCCTGGCTTGCCGTCCAGAAGGGGATTGTGGTTAAAGATGCCCCCGGCGCCAATGTTTCATACATAGGCGTGAACATGCGCGATCCCGCGTTGAAAAATTCATTGGTGCGCCGCGCCATCGCCCATGCCATCGACCGGGGCGCGATTACCGCGCGTCTCCTCAAGGGGCTGGCCGATACCACCGATACGCTCATCGCGCCGCCCAACCCGTTTCACGCCACGGGGCTTCCCCAACGCCCATTTTCACCCGAAACGGCGAAGCGGCTGCTGGACGAGGCCGGCTATCCCGACCCCGGCAACGGGCATCCACGCTTGACGCTTACCTTCAAGACATCGAAAAATCCCACGCGCCGCACGCAGGCCGAGGTGTTCGCCGAGAATTTGGCGCGGGTTGGCATCGCTGTGGAGATCAAAAGTATGGAATGGGGTTCGTTTTTTGGCGACATCAAGAGCGGCAACTTCCAGCTTTACTCGCTTACATGGGTGGGTATCGCCGACCCGGACATCCTCCATTTCATATTTCACTCTTCCTCATTACCCCCGGCGGGGGCCAACCGCGGCGGGTACGCCAATCCGGCGCTCGACCGGCTGTTGGAGGAGGGGCGGGCCACCGCCGATGAAAATGGACGCAAACGCATTTATGATGAAGCCCAGCGGCTGCTCGCCGAAGAGCTGCCGTTTGTGACTCTGTGGAGCGGCCGCAATGTGGCGGCGATGGATACGCGGCTAAAGGGTTTTGTCATTTATCCCGATGAAAGCCTCGATTCACTGGCCACCGCGTGGCTGGAAGGGGGCGATTAGGATGCGGTACCTCGCGGCCCGCCTGTTATTGCTCTTGCCAACGCTCTTTGGCGTGGTGACCGCCGTATTCCTCGTTATCCACCTCATCCCGGGCGACCCGGTGGAGGCGATGCTGGGGGAGACGGCAGTGGCGGCGGAGAAAGATGCGCTGCGGCGCGAATTGGGTCTGGATCGCCCGCTGCTTGCGCAGTATGGCGGTTACCTCGCCGCGCTGGCGCGGGGCGACCTGGGTGCCAGCATTTCCACGCGGCAGCCGGTATTGGGGGAGATCGCGGCCCGTTGGCCCGCAACGCTGGAGCTTGCGGTGGCGGCGTTGCTTTTGGCGGCGGTGACCGCCGTTCCGCTTGGCGTATTGGCGGCGGCGCGGCGCGGCGGGGCGCTGGATAACGCCACACTTTTCTTTTCGCTTATCGGCGTGGCGGTGCCATCGTTCTGGCTGGGGCCGCTGCTCATCATTGTTTTTTCCATCGGGCTGGCGTGGTTGCCGGTCTCCGGACGCGAGGGCATCGCCAGCCTTATCCTCCCGGCGGTGACATTGGGCGCGGGCATGGCCGCCATCCTGCTCCGGCTCACCCGGAGCGCGGTGCTGGAGGCGGCGGAGGATGACTACATCCGCGCCGCGCGGGCGCGCGGCCTGCCGGAGTGGCGGGTCTACCTCAAGCACGCGTTGGGAAATGCGCTGCTGCCGGTGGTTACCATGATGGGGCTGCAACTGGGAGCGCTCCTTTCCGGCACGGTGATTACCGAGACCATTTTTTCGTGGCCCGGCGTGGGGCGGCTGATGATCGAGGCGATTGAGCGGCGCGACTATCCGTTGGTGCAGGGGTGCGTGCTGAACATCGCCCTCTGTTATGTATTCGCCAACTTCGCCGTGGACATTATCTACGCATGGCTTGATCCCCGCATACGGCTGGAGCGGTGATGAAGCTGAAAGCCGGACTTTTCCTGCTGGCGTTATTCGGGGCGGTTGCCGCCGCCGCGCCGCTGATCGCCCCCTGCAGCCCCTACGCGCAAGACCTGTTGCGCGGTCTTGACGCGCCCAGCGCCGCGCACCCGATGGGACTTGATCTGCTGGGACGCGATATTTTGAGCCGCGTCATTTACGGCGCGCGGGTATCCTTTGCCGCCGGTTTCGTGGTGATTGCCATCAGCGGCCTCGTCGGCGTGTTGATCGGCGGCATGGCCGCGGTCTGGGGCGGCCGGGTGGATATGCTGTTGATGCGGATCGTCGACGTGGCGCAGGCGTTTCCCGGCATCCTCCTCGCGATCGCCGTGATGGCGGTGTTGGGGCCGGGCTTCGGCAACCTGCTCATCGCGCTCTGCCTCACCGGCTGGGCCGGGTTCGCGCGGCTAACACGGGGACAGATTCTATCGTTGCGCGAACGGGAGTATGTGACGGCGGCGGTGGCGGCGGGGGCGGGGAATTGGCGCATCTTGACGCGCCACCTGTTGCCGAACGCCGCCGCGCCGCTATTGGTGGAGGCCGCCTTTGGCATGGCGTCGGTGATCGTGGCCGAGGCGGGCTTAAGTTTTCTCGGCCTCGGCGTGCAGCCCCCCGCGCCAAGTTGGGGCTCAATGTTGAACGAAGGGCGGGCCTTCCTGCTGATCGCGCCGCACCTCACCGTTTTTCCCGGCCTCTGCCTCATGCTGCTGGCGCTCGCGGTGACTTTGGTTGGAGACGCCCTGCGCGACCGGCTTGACGTGAAGCGCCGCTAGTCCCCGGGTACGGGGGGATCGCTGTTTTTATTAGCGGGTTGGGGGTATAATTTTCACAGAGACTATTGGAGGTTCTTATGACGGAAAAAGAAACCGTTGCGATAGAGAGCGACTACCATCTTGTGTATGTCCGCACCCCTTTTGTGTGCCTTCTACACTGGGTGATCGTCGCGGCGGTCGTGACGCTTGCCGTTTCCGGCCTTTACATCGGTGACCCGGCGTTGTTGGCTGGCAAGGGGGAGGCGTGGCAGACATTTGTGATGGCAAAAGTCCGCCTCGTTCATTTTTTCGCCGCCACCACGCTCTGTATCGCCATGTTGCTGCGTTTGTATCACTCCTTCAGCCCCGCCACGCGGCACGACATCATGGAATTTCTTCCCACCCCCTCGAACATCGCGGCGGCGCTCAAGCTGATGAGATTTTATGTCACCGGTGAAGGGGATCATGCCCACTACCGCTACCTCAACCCGCTTGGCGGCGTATCGGTTTTCGTGATGGTCTGTACGTTTCTTTTTGCCATCGCCACCGGATTCACCCTCTATTCCCAGCAGGCCAACCCGCTTGCCTGGAGCTGGATGCTCTGGTTCCCCCACATGATGGAATGGGTTTTCCGCGGCATGAACAACGTCCGGCTGCTGCATCATCTGGCCATGTATGTGTTGATGGCGCAAGTGGTGCTCCATATCTACATGAAGGTGTATGTGGACATCATGTACCGCGAATCGGACATCGCTTCCATCATCGCGGGCTACAAGGTGTTCCATAAGGACGAAATCGCCAGGCACACCGACCGCTTCTCCGGCCGCACGTGGTATCACGGTTGACCCCCCCGGCCACCGGCGCATGACCAAAGAACACGGCGCGATGGAAGGGCGGTTGCGCGCCTTCTTTGAGGGGCTGGCCGATTTCCACCGGATGAAGATAATCGATCTCCTGTTGGAACGGGAGATGAACGTGACGGCCATATGTGCCCATTTCGCCATGAGGCAACCTTCGGTGAGCCATCATTTGGCGGTGCTCAAAAAGGGGGGAATCGTGAAAACCCGGCGGCAGGGGAAGGAAATCCTCTATTCGATCAACCGGAAGTACACAAGCTCCGTGATGACCTATTACTTCGCCCGGTTCGGATTTATGGTGAAAGAAATGGGGGCCGCCGAACAGCCTCCGTCTGAGACGCCTTGACAATAGCCGTCGCCGAAAACGATAATACCCACGGGAACTATTAAGACTGCAACCGGAAGCATCGTGGAGGAGGGATACCATTGCCAGCAGACCATAAGACCGTTGTACCGCGTAAAATGGCGATGGGGGATATCCAACAACTGTTGGGGTCCGACCTGAAAGCGGTGGAAGAGGCGATCCGGCATCATTACCGGTCGGATGTCGCCATGATTCCCTTGGTGAGCGATTACCTTACTAACGGCGGAGGCAAGCGGCTGCGTCCCATGCTGGTGCTCCTTTCCTCGTACCTCTGTGGCGCGGAAAGCGGCGATCAGGCGGTGATCCATTCCACCGTGGTGGAGTACATCCACGCCGCCACCCTCCTGCATGACGACGTGGTGGACGATTCCGGCACCCGCCGCGGCCTGCCCAGCGCCAACGCAAAATTCGGCAACTCGGTCTCCGTGCTGGTGGGGGATTATCTTTTTGCCAAATCGTTCTCGCTCATGGCGTCCAGCAGCTCGAAGGAAATCATCCGAGCGGTCAGCGATGCCACCCGCGCGTTGGCCGAAGGGGAAGTGTTGCAGTTGGTGCACATCGGCAATGTTGAAATAGCCGAGGCGCAGTACCTCGACGTGGTGTACCGCAAAACCGGCGCGTTGATAACCGCCTGCTGTGAAATCGGCGGCTGGCTGGGGCGCGCCGCCCCGGAACAGCGCCGCGCGCTCGCGTCGTTCGGAAAAAATATCGGCATCGCCTTCCAGTTGGTGGATGATTTGCTCGACTTCACCTCGGATCAGCGCACGTTGGGCAAGCCCGTGGGGCACGATTTGGCCGAAGGGCATGTGACCTTGCCGATGATCCACGCGTGGCACGGCGCCACCGCCGCCGAGAAGGCGTTTTTGCGCGAGACGATTAAAAACGAAGAACTCACCCGCCAGCGGATGCCGCGGATATTGGAGATTATCAACAAGTATGATGGTATCGGCTATGCCGTCCGGGTCGCCGAGCAATACATGGAAAATGCACTGGCGGAATTGGAGCTATTTCCCGGCGGGCCCCATCAGGAAGCTTTGGCCGGTCTCGCCGACTATATAATTACCCGCACCCACTAACCGGCCTCGAGCCGGTTCAATCTCGCCCGCGCCCCGATATGATGCGGAGCATGTTTCCCGCGAGCTTTCGTTCTTCCGCGTCCAACACCAGCCAAAAACCCGCCGCCAGGAAAAGCGCCGTATGCAGCGCCAGCGGCACGATGAACAGCCATGGCGGCAGCGGCAGGAGGTAGACCGCGCCGAACAGCGTTCCCAGCGCGGCGGTGCCGGCCAGCCGCATCAGGAACGGGGCGGACGGCAGCCCGAGGTGACGGCATACGGCGGCGTTGAGGGCGATGAAGCCGAGCAATTGCGTGATAAAGGTTGCGTAGACCGCTCCCACAAAACCGTATTTGACGATGAAGAAATAATCCAGCGCCACGTTCGCCACCGCCACCACCGCGCCGATGCGCGCCTCCAGTCCGGGGCGGTCCACAGCCTTCACCGTAAGCGACGTGACCACGGTGGCGGCATTGATGAACCACGCGGCCAGCAGCCACTTAAGCGCCATCACGGCCGGAAGGTAGGCCGGGCCGACCCAAATGGTTATCACCGGTTCGGCGTAGTTGAAAAGAAACACCACCAGCGGCATCAGGGCAAGCGCCATCAGCTTGGTGCCCAGCTTGAAGCTTTTGCGCACCGCATCCCCCATGTTCGCGCCGTGAAAGCCGGAGATCATCGGAAACACGGCGGTGCCCAGCACCCCGGACACCTCGGTAAGTTTCATGGCGATGGTGTTGGCTATGGAGTATAGCGCCACGCTGGCGGGATCCAGCAAAATGCCGATCATGTAGATGTCGCACTGGTAGACGGTGTGCCCCGCCGCCTGGCTGATGGTTGCGGCGGACTGGTATCGCAGAAGGCTGCGCAGCAGCGTGGGGTCGAAGTGGCGGCGGCTGATTTCGATGCCCGGGTACATTCTGCGCAGCGTGAGGCAGGCCGTGATTTTCCAGAGCAGTCCCCCCAGCGTGATGGCCGCCACCGCCGCCTCGGCGCTGTTGCGCCAGCGGAGCGCGGCGAGAATCATGACAAGGATGAGCGTTTGGAATATCACCCGCTGCGCGTTGTACACATCCAGCCGGTTTAATCCCACGAAAACCTTGGCGAACATCGAAAGCGGATAGAGCAGCCACAAGCCCGCCGCGATCACCAGAAACATGCTGATGGCGCTTTGCATCAGCGGCGGCGCGAAGGAGAACAGCGCGGGAATGCCGAAGAGCGCAAAAAGCGCCGTGAACAGGGCCAGCAGCAGCCCGAATCCGGCGGCGAAGAAAAAAAGCGTGCTCACCGTGCGAGAAAGTTTTTCCGCGTCTTGCGTCTCGCTTATTTTTTTGGTGACCGTTTCACCGATGCCGATATCGAGGTAGATGAAATATCCCGCCGTTCCCCCCACCAGCGCGAGAAGGCCAAAGGAGTCGGCCCCCATCTGGTGGAGAACAAGGCGCGTGCCGATGATGATGAGGACGAATTGCCAGAACGCTCCCGCCACGTTCACGATGACGTTGCGTGATACCGTTCTGATCGCGCTATCAATATGCATTCCCGCGATTATACCCGTTCGCGCCCCGTTTTAAGCCCTTCCCTCTTTGTCATGCCGGGCTTGACTCGGCACCCAAGCATACTATCAAAGCTTCCTCCTCGGCCCGGTGGGCCGACCCTGCTTTGGTGGCGCGGACACTCTTGTCCGCGTTGGCGCGCCAGCGCCAAGAAAAATTGATCGGCCCTTTGGGCCGAAGACGGACAGGAGTGTCCGTCCCACTTTTAAGGAAGGGAGGGGAAGTGGAGGGAGAAGGTGCGGGAGATGGCGTCGATGAGGGCGGTATGGGCCGTTTCACGCGTGAGGGAGGGGAGCAATGTTTTGAGGCCGGTGGAGGCGTCGGGTTCCGCGCCCGGCACAAGGTCGCGCAGAAAAGCCGGCTGGGGGGAAAGCAGAATCGAGCCGTGCTGTAAAAAAACAGCCTTTGATTTCCGCCGCGCGCTGCCGACGAATTTTTTACCGCCGATGGTTGGTTCGTCCTCCGCCGCGCGGGCGAAGCAGGCGTTGCCGTTATGGCTTGATACCGGTTGGATGCTACATGTAGGGGAATCTTGAGAATGAGAATCCCTCCCCTTTTCAAGGGGAGGGGTGGGTGGGGTTGAGGAACCTCCCCTGCATCCCCTCCTTGCCAAGGAGGGGATGATATTGGGCGCCTCAGCTACGGAGGAGGTAGCTTTTTTGCCGTCCGAATGAGGTGAAGTGCTGAATACTTTGGCCGAATCGGGCATTAGTCCCAACTTTTCAAGAAATAGCGAAAAGGCGGCGTGCCACTGTTCGCACGTTGGCAGAGGCAACAGGTCGTTACGGCTGACAAAGCAGTAGGTGATTTCATCGCCATGATAGACCGCCGCGCCGCCGCCTATCCGCTTCACCACGTCGATTCCCATCGCGCGGCATTTTTCCGTATCCACCTCTTCCAACTTTTGCCGCCGCCCCAGCGAGAGGGTTGGCGGTGACCACGAGTAAAGCCGCAACGTTGCGGCATACGGAAGATTTGCGGCGGAGTTGAAGAGCGCTTCGTCCGCCGCCATGTTGGCCGCGCCATCGCGCGGCGCATCGATTATGAGCCGCGCGGGTTTGGGATCAGCCGGGGAAAAGTGTTTTTTCAAACGAGGTTTCATGCAGGGTAACGAACTTTTCGACGGCGGCGTCCAACGTCAGCTTGCCGTTGATGACGACCGCGATGCTTCCGCCGCCGGTTACGCCAATCGCTTCGCAGGGTACTCCCTGTTTTTTTACAAGCGCCGTCACGGCGTCCCGGTTTTCCGGCGAAACCGACAATATGACGCGCGACTGCGATTCGGAGAAGAGCGCGAAATCGGGCCGCAATGCGGTTTTGATATCAACCGCGCAGCCGAGGTTTTTATCCAGCGAGCATTCGGCCAGCGCGATGGCAAGGCCGCCTTCGCTGATGTCGTGCGCGCTTTTCACCAGCCGTTTGTCCGCCAGTTCCCGCAACGCATCAATGAGCGCCTTTTCTTTTTTCAGATCGAGTTTCGGCGGCAGGCCCGCATCGTGGCCGTGTATGGTCTTCAGGTATTCGCTGCCGCCGATTTCGCCCAAGTCATCGCCCAGCAGCAGGAGGATGTGCCCCGCGTCCTGAAAGAACGAGGGGACGGCGTTTTCCACATTTTCAAAAAGGCCCACCACGCCTATCATCGGCGTGGGAAAGATCGCCGCGTCGCCGGTCTGGTTGTAGAGGCTGACGTTGCCGCCGGTTATCGGCGCTTCCAATGCCACGCAGGCGGCGGAGATGCCATCGACCGCCTGACTGAACTGCCACATGATTTCGGGGTTCATCGGCGAGCCGAAGTTGAGGCAGTCGGTGGCTCCTATCGGTTTCGCGCCGGTGCAGGCGACGTTGCGGGCGCACTCCGCCAGCGCGATCATGCCGCCAACGTAAGGATCGAGGTAGACGTAGCGTTCGTTGCAGCCGGCCGATACCGCCAGCCCGCGCGTGGTTCCCTGCACACGCAAAACCGCCGCGTCGTGGCCGGGGCCGAAGACGGTGTTGAGGCCGACCATCGTGTCGTACTGCTCGGTGATCCATTTTTTCCGCAGAGGTTGAGCGATCCGGCGAGCGTGTAAAAAGTTTCGCTGAGGTTCGCCGGTTGCGGCACCGATGCGGTGTTAAAGGCGGATGTGTGCGCCAGGTAGGCCGGTTTTTGCATCGGTCTTTCATATTTCGGCGCGGCATCCACCACGGGCGATACCGGCATGTCGGCCACCAGTTCCCCGTGGAAGTAAAGCCGCACATTCTTGTGCCCCTCTTCCACCTCGCCGATGGTTGCGGCTTCGAGATCCCACTTTTTCAGGATGTCGATGATCTTTTGTTCGTTTTCGGGCTTTGCCACCGCCAGCATCCGCTCCTGCGATTCGGAGAGCATGAATTCATACGGCTGCATCCGCTCTTCGCGGGCCGGTACGCGGTCGAGGTGCAGCGATATGCCGCTGCCGCCGCGCGAGGCCATTTCAAACGATGATGAGGTAAGCCCGGCGGCCCCCATATCCTGAATCCCCTCCACGATGCCGGCTTCGAATATTTCGAGGCAGGCTTCCAGAAGCAATTTTTCCGTGAAGGGATCGCCCACCTGCACGGTGGGGCGCTTCGATTCGCTCTCGTCGCCGAAACTGTCCGAGGCCATCACCGCGCCGTGTATGCCGTCGCGTCCCGTTTTGCTGCCGATGTAGATGATCTTGTTTCCCACGCCGGAGGCATGGCCGAAGAAAAGCTTGTCGCGCGGGGCGATGCCCACATTCATCACGTTCACCAGAATGTTGCCGTTGTAGCATTCGTGGAAGCGGGTGTCGCCACCGACGGTCGGCACGCCGATGCAATTGCCGTAGTGCGAAATACCGTGAACGACGCCGTTAACGAGGTAGTTGGTTTTTTCATGCGAAGGGTGGCCGAAGCGGAGACAATCCAGCGATGCGACCGGGCGCGCGCCCATCGTGAAAACGTCGCGCAGAATGCCGCCGACACCGGTGGCCGCCCCCTCCACCGGCTCGATGTACGAGGGGTGATTGTGACTTTCCATTTTGAAGACGGCGGTGAGGCCATCGCCGATATCGACGACGCCGGCGTTTTCGCCCGGCCCCTGCACCACGTATTTGCCGGTGGTGGGGAAACGGCGCAGGTGTACGCGCGTGCTTTTGTACGAGCAGTGTTCGCTCCACATCGCCGCGAATATGCCCAACTCCAGCAGGTTTGGGTTGCGGCCCATGTGTTTTTTAATCAGTTCGTATTCATCGGCCGTCAGCTTGTGGTCAAGCGCGGTTTGCAGGGTAACTTCGGCGGTTTTCATAGTGCGGCATTATACCCTTTTCCCCCGATTGGCTTAAAGGGGAAGAAGGGAAGTTATTTTCTTTTTTCGCGGCCTTTTTCAGGCGCATCTTCGGGGATGGCCGGATGCGGCATTGGCAGTTCCGCTTCCGAAAGCTGTTTGCGCGGCACCGGCACCTTCAGGCGTTGACCTTCCGGCGGCGTGTCGTTCTCCCGCTGGTTATTCATCACCGCGATATCGAAGGCGAGCGATTCATCCTGCGCGATATTCCGCGCGATGGCGCGGAAGGTATCCCCTTTTTTAGGCGTGTAGAGGGAAATCGTATAGGGCGCGGGAATGCCGAGTTTGCGATCCCCTTTGCCATAGGGCAAGCCATCGATCGCGTCGAGATACTCCTGGCGTTTCACGGCGAGAGGTCTTTGGCCGCGGTTGGCGATGATGTCCGCTTTCTCCCCGATTTTCCCTATGCGCTCTATAGTGTCGGGGTGGGTAGCGGCAAAGCCGTGGTATTCCTGGCCGGAAACGCGCTCCTTGAACTGGAGCGTACGAAAGAGCTTTTGCATGTGGCGCGGATCATAGCCCGCATCGTAAGAATAAATGAGGCCGAATTCGTCCGCTTGCAATTCCAGATCCCGGCCATACCCCATCCGGTTGAGCTGCGAAAGGGTCTGGGCGGCCGCCACCCAGGCGACGGTGTTGGTGACTCCCTGGCCGGATGCGACGCTGGCCCCGAGGCCGGCGAAAATCAGCAGGGAATCCCCCAGGCTTTTTTGCATCTGTTTGTAGCTGTGGTGGCCGATCACGTGTCCCACCTCGTGCCCCATCACGCCGGCCAGCTCCGCCTCGTTATCCACATAGGCCAGCATCCCGCGCGTGATGTAGACGTACCCCCCCGGCACGGCGAATGCGTTAATGGCGGGTTCGTCCAGCACGGTGAAGTGAAACTGGAATTCGGGATCATCGATGTTGACCAAAAGCTTTTTGCCAATTTCGGTTACATACTTTTGCAGCTTGTCGTTTTCCACGACGCCGAATTGCTGCCGGATCATTTTGTCGTAGCTTTCCCCGATTTTGGCCTCTTCGCGGGCGTTTTCCGCGTGGGCCGGGATGGCCGTAAAAAGGATAAGCAGCGTCAGCAGGATGCGTTTCATATTTTTCCAATGATAACACCAATTCGGGTAATATGAGGACAACATGTCGCAGGTGGAAATCGATTTCAACGCCGTCCCGGGCGCGCCGGATCCGCAAAAGCGCCAAAAGCGGACGGTGGTGTTCGATCTCGAAACCCGCCTTTCCGCCGACGAGGTGGGGGGGTGGAATAACAAACATCTGATGCGCGTGGCGGTCGGCGTGGCATGGGATAGCGCCGACGGCCAGTTTAAGGTCTTTTATGAAGAGGATGTTTCCGCGCTTATCGCTCTGCTGAAAAGCGCCGACTTGGTTGTCGGATTCAATTCGCGCAACTTCGACTACGGCGTGTTGAAGGGGTACACCGGGGAAAAGCTGGAGCAGACGCTTCCCACCTTTGACATATTGGAAGAGCTGGAAAAAAAGCTGAAGCACCGGGTGAAGCTGGATAGCGTGGCGCAGGCCACGCTGGGGTTGGGGAAGAGCGGCGACGGCCTGCAATCGCTGCGTTGGGTGAAAGAGGGGAAGATGGATCTCGTGCGCGATTATTGCATACAGGATGTGCAGGTGACGCTCGACGTATTCCGCCACGCCATCGATAAAAAGTTTTTGATGTATTCCGACCGTCAGGGCAAACCGCTCAAAGTTGTCACCGACTGGGATCTGGAAAAGTTTTACAAAAGATAAAGTGGATGCGTCTTACGGCTACCGGCGTGTGCTGGCGTGCAGGACGGTGATACCGACGATTTCCTAATAAAGACAAGCCACAATGCTGTCATTCCCGCGTAGGCGGGAATCCAGTATTTTGTTTATGTTTTCATAAGAAAGTTAAACGGAAAAAGCTCTGGATCCCCGCCTGCGCGGGGATGACAAAAGAGAAAGGTGGTTGCAAAGGTTTCTGCCTGCTATCGGCGGACGGCGGTGAGGATGGCCAGCGCGGTTACTTGCGCGGCGTCGGCGATGAGCGCGTTGATATCCGCCTTTTTCTTGCCGGTGGATGCGGCGAAGATGGTGTCGCCATCAAACATCGTGTGCGAGGGGACGACTGTGCGGGCCAAGCCATCGTGCGCCGCCATGGCAACCCGTTTGGCTTGCGCCTTGGTCAGCGCCGCGTCGGTTATCACCGCGCCGATAACGGTGTTGGAACCCGCGAGGCCAAAGGTTCTTCCACCGGCGTAGGGAACCTTGTTTCCTTTTTTATCGGTCGCCCCCGCCACGATATGCCCGGTTGCCGGGTCTATCACGTTGCCGAAGGCGTTCACCACCATCACCGCCGCGATGGTTATGTCTCCCGATTTTTTCACGATAACGCCGAGGCCGCCCATATCCGGCGCGCAGTTTCTTGCAAACTTTCCCACCCGTGCGCCGCAGCCCGCTCCGACGGCTCCGCTGCGCGTGGCATAGGCCGCATTTTTACAGGCTGTGTAGCCGTCTTTCGCGGAGGGGGCGGCCGGTTCGCCATTGGCCCTATCGTAGATGACGGCGGCGGGGACAATCGGCACCCGGTCATTGCCGACGGCGAAGCCTATTTTCCGCTCCGCCAAAAAGCGCATCACGCCGTCCGCTGCGGCCAGACCGAAAGCGCTCCCGCCGGTAAGAAGAATGGCGTGGACTTCGTTGACGAGGCACGTGGGGTCGAGCAGGTCGGTCTCGCGCGTGCCGGGAGCGCCGCCCGCTACTTGAACACCGCAGACTGCGGGGGCATCAAACAGAATCACGGTGCAGCCGGTTTTTTGTTTAGCCAGCGTTGCATGGCCGATGCGGGCGCCGACCGCTTTCAGGGGGATATCATGCGCCACTGGTGTTATTTGAACTCCACTACCAACTCGACCACGTCGTCGCGAATCGTTTCGCCGTCCCAGAAACCATCAACTTCGGCGTTCATTTTATCCAGCAGTGCGCGGCAGGCTTCGGCGCGGTGGTTTTGGACGAATTCCCGCAGCCGCGGCAGACCATAGAGTTCGCCGGCTTTGTTTGGCACTTCGAATATGCCGTCGCTGTAGAGCAGCAGCTTGTCGCCGGAGACCAACGGGACGGTTTTTTCGCCGAACACCGCGTCGGAAAACATCCCCAGGATGGTTCCCGGCGTATCCAGCGAAACGATATCCGGACGTTGCGCTGAAAAAAGCATCGGGAAAGGATGGCCCGCGCGGCAGCCGGTGAGTGTGCGGGCGTCAAGATCGGCCACGGCAAAAAAGGCGCTGATGAAGTGATCCTCCGGGATCAATCCGGTAAGTTTCTTGTTGATGCGGGTCATCATCTCGGCGGGGGAAGGGCGGCTGGCCGCTTCGTTAACGAGGATTGTTTTAAGCACCGCCACGATAAGCGCCGCCGAGGGGCCGTGACCGGAAACGTCGGCAATGAGGAAGGCCACTTTACCGGACCCATATTCCAGGATGTCGTAAAAATCGCCGCCAATGGAAGCGGCCGCGTGATAATGCGCCTCTACGATAATACGGTCTTTGGCGGGGTAGGCGCCGGGCGCGGGGAGCATGGCGTATTGTACCTTCTCGGCGGTTTTTAATTCCATGTCCATCAGTTTTTGCTGGGCGAGCAGTTTGTCCAGCAGTTCGCGGTTGCTATCGTGCAGCCGTTTGATGCGCAGCATCGACCGCACGCGGGCCAGCAGTTCTTCTTCCTCGAACGGCTTGGTGAGGTATTCCAGCGCCCCTTCATCCAGCCCGCGCACCACGTCGCCCAACTCGCGTTTTTTGGCGGTCATCATGATGATCGGGATATGGGCGCTTTCCGGGCGGTTGCGTATATGGCGGCTGGCCTCGAACCCATCCATTTCCGGCATCATCACATCCATCAGTATCAGGTCGATGCCGGGGTTGGCCTTAACCGTTTCAACCGCTTCACGTCCGTTCGCGGCTGAGAAGGTTGTAAAATTGCGCGACTGAAGGATAACCTCAAGCAGGTATATATTGTCCGGGTTGTCGTCCACCAGAAGTATGCTGGGCTTGCTCATGTATGTATCCTTTTCAAATTTGTAAGCTATTATAACCCTTTTTGCCGCGGCACGAGGCCCAAAACGCGGAGCGAATCATGATACAATTCAACAATGATCAGGGCATTTAAAAACGAAGTTGATCTTCCCTTTGAATGGCGGATACGGCGCTTCGATGTAATCGATACCACGGGAAAAACCGTGGCGCCAGTGCTTGATATACTATGGGATGCGGAAGCGCGCGAAGTGCGCTACGTGATGGTGGAAATCGGCGGGCTGTTATCAATCACGGGCAAGCGGTTGCTGATACCCGCCTCGCTGTTCATCCGGGTCGGCAGCGGACAGATGCAGGCCCTGGTTCCGCTGGAAATCCTTGCCGGTTGTCCCGTGCCGGAAGACGCCGGACAACCCACGCGTGACGAGGAAGAAGCTATTTTTTCATATTTCGAGACGGTTCCTTATTGGGCTCCCCAAGGGTTGCCCAGGAAAAGGGAAAAGGAGGGGAAACCGGAATCCCCGCCTGTGAAACCGGCGGATATTAACATCGGCGAATTGAAAATGGAGAGCGATGATAAAGGATCAGCCTAAAGAGCGTTTGGCTTTTTACGCGCTTATCGCCGCAGGTTTAATTGTTTGCGTGCTGACCGAGCTGGAAAAATACCTTCCCGCCGTGGCGGCTATTTGCGGCGGCCCGGGAAGTGGCTGTGAAACGGTGCGGGCCTCGCGGTTTTCATCGTTGTTTGGCGTATCGCTGGGGTATTGGGGTCTGGCCTCTTACGTGATGCTTGCGGGGTTGTACGGCCGCAATGCGGCGTGGGCCGGCCTGTTTGCCGGGGTGATGGCGGGGGCTGAATTTTATTTTGTCTACTTGCAGATTTCCGTAATTCAGGCTATTTGTATTCTCTGTATGATTCAATTTGCGATTGTCATGTTATTGGGCATTCTGCTGTTCGCCACCGCGTTCCCCCCCGCGCGCCGAGGGAGATACCGCGCGGCCATGCTGGGCTTGGCCGCCGTCTCGTTCACGGTCTTTCTTGTGCCGTTAAAAGGCCATGCGGCGGGGCCGATCATGGGCCGCGCCGAGAGTATCACCAGCACGGGGAATATGGCGTCACCGTACCGCCTGGAAATATTTTCCGATTACCAGTGCCACTATTGCAAACAGAACGAGATAATCGAACGCCAGATTATGGCGGAATATCCGGAGGTTTTTCTTGTCTTCCGCGATTTTATAATCCAGTCGCATCCCTATTCGCCGATGGCCGTGGCGTACGCCAACAGCGTCGCGTATTACCAAGGGAAGGAAATGTACCTGAAAACCCGCTCCGAGGTATTCGACAACCAGGAAAAAATACTGGACTATCTCAAGGGAAAACTTCCCTCAATGAAGCAGGATAAAGTAATGGAAGACGCGGTCAACGCAAAGCTGTCGAACGACCTTGCCCGCGCCGCGGAATTCCAGATTACGGGCACTCCCTCGATGGCGCTGATAAAAAATGGCGAGGTCTTCCGCATTATCCGCGGCTACCTGCCGTACGATAAAATAAAGCCGGAGTTGGACGAATTCGTCGGCCGCAAGGCCAAGTAACATCCCGCCGATGGAAATCCCGCTTAACGCACGCCAGCGCGAGGCGGTGGATCATGTATTCGGCCCGGCGCTGGTGCTGGCCGGGGCGGGTTCGGGCAAGACGCGCGTCATCACCGCGCGCGCCGCGCGGCTGGTCGAAATGGGGGCCTCCCCGTGGTCCATCCTCTGCGTCACGTTCACCAACAAAGCGGCGCAGGAGATGAAAGAGCGCATTGCGCATCTCTTGGGTATCGATGTGAGCCGCATGTGGGTTTCCACCTTTCACGCCACCTGCCTGCGCATACTCAAGACCGAGTGGCCCAAGCTGGGCTATGCCACGATGCCGGTGGTATTCGACGCATCGGACCAAAAATCGCTGGTAAAGGCGATCATGAAAGAAAAGGGGATCGAAGATAACGAGTTGCCGCACCGCAAGGTGATGGCGCTTATCAGCAAATACAAGAATGACCTGAAAGGCCCGGAACATATGGCCACCGATGGCGCGCAGCGGGCGGGCAAGGCGGTGGCCGGCATTTTTTTCCAGTACCAGGAGCGGTTGAAGGAAAACAACGCCGTCGATTTCGACGACCTGATGGTGCAGGTGATACGGCTGTTCGAGACGTGCCCCGAAGTGCTGGAGACGTACCGCGGCTATTTTCAGTTCATCATGGTGGACGAATTTCAGGACACCAATCTGGTGCAGTACCGTCTCATTTATTTGTTGGGGAGCGGTCACAATAATATTTTCGTCGTGGGCGACGACGACCAAAGCATCTACCGGTGGCGCGGCGCGCGGGTGGGGAACATCACCGACTTCGAGAAGAATTTCAAGAACTGCAAGGTGATCCTGCTGGAGGAAAATTACCGCAGCACCGGCAACATCCTGAAAGCGGCCCACGGCGTGGTGGCCGCCATCGAAGGACGCAAAGAAAAAACCCTGTGGACCAAAGCCGCCCCCGGCGAACCGATTACCCTGGCGACCACCGCCGACGAGCTGGATGAAGCCGACTTCGTGGCACGCGAAATAAAAAAAGCGGTGGACGAAGGGCGGCGCCGGTTCGGCGATGTGGCAGTCTTTTACCGGACCAACGCGCAATCCCGCGTTATTGAAGAAGCGTTTAACCAAAAAGGGATACCGTACCGCGTGTACGGCGGTCTCAAGTTCTATGACCGCAAGGAAGTGAAAGATCTTATGGCGTGGCTTCGTCTTGCGATGAATGGCACCGACGAGATCAGCTTTCAGCGTGCCATTGCGTTCCCTCCGCGCGGTGTTGGGGCCACCAGCATTTTGAAGCTGAAGGAATTCGCCCGCTCAAAAAACATTTCGCCGCTGGCCGCCTGCGCAATGGATAACGGCGTCTCCGCCAGCGCTAAAAAAAAGTTGTTGGAATTTAGCCGGCTCATCGGTGAAATCAAGGATGCGGGGGATGGTATGCCGGCGGCGGCGTTGATAAAGTTCACGCTGGAAAAAAGCGGATATCTTGACGCATTGAAGGAGAAAAAGACGGCCCAGGACGATGCCCGCGCCGAAAACCTTCAGGAACTTGCCAATGCGCCATATGCCAACGAACCGATAGTTGAATTTCTGGAGCGTACCTCGTTGCAGTCCGAGGCCGACCTCGTGGACGAAAAATCAGATGCCGTTTGCATCATGACACTGCACGTATCAAAGGGCCTGGAATTCCCGGTTGTTTTCATGGCGGGATTGGAAGATGGACTGCTGCCGCACGCCAACAGCCTGAAAGATGATGACCAGATGGATGAAGAGCGCCGCCTCTGCTACGTGGGGATGACCCGCGCCATGCGAAAACTCTATATTACACATGCCATGAGCCGCCGCATTTTCGGCAAGCGCGATATCGCGAAGCCCTCCGTGTTTCTGGGGGACATCCCTGAAGACGTCGTCGAGCAAAAACTGAGTTATCACGCCAATCGCGCTCCCGCCAGCGGCGGGGCGGGGGGGGGATATGGCGGCGGATTCGGGAGCGGTTATTCCGGCAAATATTCGGGGGGGGGGAGGCGATGGTAAAGGACCTCGGTTTCATCCTCAAGGACATCAAGGTGGAGCATACGCTGTTCGCCATGCCGTTTGCGGTAATGGGGGCGTTTATCGCGGCGGGGGGGATGCCAGCGCCGCGCCTGCTGGGGCTGATCCTGGCGGCGATGGTTTTAGCCCGCAGCGCCGCGATGGCTTTTAACCGGCTTTCCGATGCCCGGTTCGACAGTTCCAATCCACGCACCCAAAACCGTCCCCTTGCGGCGGGACGGGCGCGCCGCGCGGCATATATTGTTTTCACAGTTGTCATGTCGGCGTTGTTCGCCGCCACCTGCCGCTTTATCAATCCCCTCGCTTTTTATCTATCGCCGGCGGCGCTTGCGGTGGTTTTCTTTTACTCATTCACCAAACGGTTCACCCCGTATTCGCATCTGTTTCTTGGTATCGCGTTGGCGCTCGCGCCGGTGGGCGCGTGGATAGCGGTAACGGCGGCGGTGGCCGCGCCACCGTTGTTGCTCGGCGCGGCGGTGGTTTTTTGGCTTTTGGGGCTGGACATCATCTATAGTTGCCAGGATGTGGATCATGACCGCGCACTTGGCCTCTTCTCCATACCTTCCCGTTTCGGCGTGGCGCGGGGATTACGGCTTGCCGCAATGGCACACGCGGTGATGATTCTCTTTCTTGTGGCGTTATGGTACGTGGCGGGAACGCTGGGGTGGATATACCTGGCGGGGGTCGTTTGCACCGCAGCGCTGTTGTGGTATGAACATCGGCTTGTGAGACCGGACGACCTGCGGAACGTGAACGTGGCCTTCTTCAACGTGAATGGCATGATATCGGTGGGGCTTATGGTGTTCACCCTCGTGGATATTTACGGGCGGTGACGGATATGCCGGACCGCGAAGGGCATCGCCAACGGCTGCGGGAAAAATTTCTCCAGTATGGCCTGGAAAAGTTCACCGATGAGGAGATTATCGAGTTGCTGCTTACGCTCGCCACTCCGCGCCGGGATTGCAAACAGGCGGCACGCGGCGTGCTGGGGAAATTCAAGACGCTCCGCAACGTGCTGGAGGCCGAGCTGGCCGACTTGACCGTGATTAAAGGGGTTGGCCCCAATAACGCCTTTGGGATAAAGTTCATCCACCAGATCACCCGCAAATTCCTGCGCGAGCGGATGATGGGGAGGCCATACCTCAACAACAGCGAAGAGGTGCTGGATTACCTTGACCACGCCATGCGCGGGTTGAAGCACGAGGTGTTCCGCGTAATTTACCTCAGCGCCGCGCACGAGATCGTGGACGAAGAGAGTATCGCCGCCGGCACCGCCACCGAGGTGCCGGTTACGCCCCGGCAGATAGTGGAGCGAGCGGTGAAAAGCGGCGCGGCGGCCATCGTGTTGGCGCACAACCATCCAGGCGGTGAGCCATTGCCCTCGGATGAAGACCGGGCGCTTACGCGCGCGACCGGCTTCACCGCCGCCGTTATGGGAGTGAGGCTGTTGGAGCATGTGATCATCGCGCCCGCCGGGCATTTTTCGTTCGCCGCCGAGGGGGTCTTGAAAGAGTTCGATGCGGAATATAGCCGCATCACCGCCCGCCTTTTCCGCTGATTTTCGGAAACGGCCGGTTTAATCGCGGGTCATTTTTTCAAGGCAGGCGAGGAGCAGCTTCATGCTTCCCACGCTGATTACCAGAACCAGAAAACCACTGATGTTGCGTTGCCGTATGCCAAGGCCGACGCGGGCCACCAGCGCGTGGCGCATGAAAGAGGGGTCGCCGCCACTGCCCGTCAAAATGTCCTCTTCCGCTTCCACCATCGCGGGGGGAAGGAGCGTGAGCGGCGTTTCCACCGTATTGCCGAAGGCGCTGAGGCAGGAGCTGATGATGATGTTGCCGATTTCCATGGCGCTGTCTCGATAGACGTCTTCCTCGTTCAGATCCGCTTCGCCGCTCAGGATGAGGCCCACCAGTTCGCGCAACTTATCCGGGGGAAGGATGAGAAATGCCATGCCGTGGAAATCCCCTTTAAAGCCCTGCTGCAGAGTAATCACTTTTTCTTTCAGGTTGAAGTGATCGCGCAACGAAGTGGCCAAGGATGAGCGCTCCACTATTTCCACTTGCGGAATGCTGAGGTCGATTTTAAGCCCGGTGAGTTTTGAAAGTGAATCGGCAGCTTTGCCGACCCCGATGTTGAATACTTCCGCGATGGATTCTTTCTGATCCCGGGTAAGCTGAATGGTTCCCAAACCGAGACCGCCGCGGATCTGGTCGACGATGCCGTTGATTTTTACCAACTGGGTCTTTATTGGTTTCGGGATAAAGAAATCGGCCCCCAGATTGAACGCGGTTTGCTGGCTTATCTCCTGCACGTCGGCCGAGAGCACGGCGATTTTCCCCTTTTTGCCGCGCTTTTTCACCTCCTCAAGGAACTGGAATCCGTTCATCTCGGGCATGGTGAGGTCCAGGAAGGTGAGGTTCGGTTCCAGACTGAAATAGGCTTCCAGACCGGCCGCGCCGCGGTTTTCTTCGATAACTTCCACGTCGTCGTATTCGCTGAAGATGTAATGCTTCAGCAGATTGCGCGACAACTTCGAGTCATCGATCAGCAGGGCGGTCATTTTATTTACGGTCAATGGGTCTCTCCTCAAACAGTTCAATCTAACCCTGAAGGATTATACCTCACCCTCGGGCATTGATCGGCACATAATCACGTTTGGCCGCGCCGGTGTAAAGTTGGCGCGGGCGCCCGATTGAGCGCTGCGGATCGTTGATCATTTCGTGCCACTGGGTGATCCACCCGATGGTGCGGGCGATGGAGAAGAGCACCGTGAACATGTTGGTGGGAATACCCATAGCTTTGTATATGATCCCGGAATAGAAGTCGACGTTCGGATAGAGTTTGCGTCCGATGAAGTACTCGTCCTTGAGCGCGATCTCCTCCAGCTTCAGCGATATTTCCAGCAGCGGGTCGGTGCCGCTGGTGGTGCCCAGCATTTCCTTGGCCATCTTGGCGATGATGCGGGCGCGTGGATCGTAGTTTTTATAGACGCGGTGGCCGAAGCCCATCAAGCGGAAGGTGTCGTTTTTATCCTTGGCGCGGGCGATGAATTTATCGATGTTTTTCGCATCCCCGATCTCTTCCAGCATCCGGATCACCGCCTCGTTGGCGCCGCCGTGTGCGGGGCCCCACAGCGCCCCGATGCCGGCGCTCACCGCCGCGAAGGGGTTGGCTTCGGAGCTGCCGGCCAGCCGCACCGTGCTGGTGCTGGCGTTCTGTTCGTGGTCGGCGTGCAGGGTGAAAAGGAGATCAAGCGCCCTGGCATGCACCGGGTTCACCTCATAGTCGTCCGCCGGTACGCTGAACATCATGTTCAGGAAGTTCGCGGCGTAGCCCATTTTGTTGTTGGGGTAGACCATCGGCTGGCCGACGCTGTGTTTGTAACAGGCCGCCGCGATGGTCGGCATTTTGGCGATCAGCCGGTGCGCGCTGATCTCCTGATGCCGCAGATCGCCGATTTCCAGCGAGTCGTGATAAAAGGCCGATAGCGCTCCCACCACTCCCACCATGATCGCCATGGGGTGGGCGTTGTGGTGAAAACCCTGGTAGAAAGTCCGCAACGATTCGTTCACCATGCTGTGGTGATTCATGATCTTATCGAAATCGGCGTACTGCTTTTTATTCGGCAATTCGCCGTAATAAAGGAGGTAGCAGACTTCCGGATAGCTGCTTTGTTCCGCCAACTGTTCGATGGGGTAGCCGCGGTAGAGCAGTATTCCTTCTTCGCCGTCGATAAAGGTGATGGCGCTCTTGCAGCTGCCGGTTGATTTGAAACCGGGATCGTAGGTGAAAATGCCCAGCTTTTGGTATAGCGTCGAGATGTCCGCCACGTCCGGCCCGTGCGTTCCCTTCAGCAACGGAAATTCGGCCGATTTGCCGGTGGCGTTATTGGTGACCGTAACGGTATCATTGCCCATGCATTGCTCCTTTTGAACACGCCAAGCTCCTCGTAGTCCCTAATAACCGCTTTATTCTATCCTTATACCGGGAGCCGAGGGTAGTATTTTCCGTTATTTGAACGGGCGTCATCCCCCCCGCGCGTTTTTATCGATGATTTGGGATTGACTTTAAACGCCGGTTAACCCATTATCACAAAGCGGGGTAGAGCAGTCTGGTAGCTCGTCGGGCTCATAACCCGGAGGTCGCAGGTTCAAATCCTGTCCCCGCAACCAATGACGTTAAAAGCCCGGAGGTTTTTTAAAACCCCCGGGCTTTTTTATTTATTCAGCCGATGAAGCGGCGGATGCGCGGCAACAGGTCGTTCGGGTCGACCGGCTTGGTGGAAAAGTCGTCCGCGCCCAAGCCCAGCGCTTTTTCCCTGGTGTCCATGCTATTGTCGGACGTGAGCATAATCACCGGGATATGCCTAAGCTTCTTGTCCTCTTTCATGCGCATCACCAGCTCCATGCCGTTTACCGCCGGCATCCAAATGTTCGACACTACAAGGTCGATCCGCCCTTCCCCGCGCATCAGGCCGAGAGCTTCATCCCCATCGCTGGCTTCCAGCATGTCCGATTCCAGCGGAGCAAGGGTCTGTATTAGCAGTTTCCGTTCCGCGGGCTCATCATCAACCAATAGGATGCGGGGCCGCTCGTCAAGCGGCAACGAAACGAAGAAGGTGCTTCCCTTTCCCGGATCCGACCGCATTGTCAGCGTGCCGCCGTGCGCGGCAATGATTTCGTTGCTGAGGGGAAGCCCCAGCCCGCTCCCGGTTTCGTGATTGGTGCCGGGGGTGGAGGTCTTTTTTTCATAACTGAAGAGATTTTCCAACCGGTTTGGGGGGATGCCTGTGCCGCTGTCCGCCACGCCGATCGCGGGGGGATCTCCATCGGTCATGAAAACGGTTACGGCATTCCCCGCGCGGCTGAATTTGATGGCGTTTGAAAGAAGGTTGTAAAACACCTCGGATATGAGCGTTTCATCGGCAAACATGCGGCTGCCGCGCGGCACCTGGTTTTTAATCGTTATCCCTTTTTCCGCGGCGGACTGGCCGATTTGCGCTATCGCTTTGTTGACGGCGGTATAGGCGTCGAAAAAGCGGAAATGCGGGGCAATCTTGCCGGTGCGCACGCGCCCAAGGTTCAGCAGGTCGTCGATGAGCGCCGTCATCTTCCACCCCGATTCGATGCCGTGCTTAAGTCCTTCCCGCGATATGGGGGAGAGATGTTCCTGGTCTTTATTTTGTATGATCTGCATAAAACCAAGCATTGCTCCCAGAGGCCCCTTCAGGTCGTGGGAAACGAGCGAGACGAATTTGTCTTTCAGCACGGTGGCGGCCTCCGCCTCCTCCTTCGCCGCTTTCAGTTTGTCCTCCGCCGCTTTGCGTTCGGTGATGTCGATATTAATGCCCGCCAATTTCACCGGCTTGCCGTCTGGGCCAAAAATGACCTCAAACTTGTCGTGAAGCACCCTCTCCTGCCCATCCGGCCGGATTATACGAATGTCAAACTCAAGGTGCGGAATCTTTCCCGATAAAATATTGGGAATGGGTTCTTCTATTATTTTCCTGTCATCTGGATGCACAAACCCCATGAACATATCGAATGTAGGTTCTGCGGTTCCGGGTTCGAAGCCAAATATTTTGTATAATTCGTCGGAGCAGGTTATTTTGCCGGTTTGGATATCCATCTCCCAACTGCCGAGGTGGGCGATGGACTGCGCCGCCGAAAGCGCTTTCTCGTGCGCCATCAAGATGTCCAATGTTTTTTTACGCTCGGTGGTATCGCGCATGATAAGCACGTAATAGATTCTCTGGTCGATAATGCATTCGGATATGGTGATCTCGACGGAGATGACGCCGCCCCCTTTTTTCACCGCGGCGGCGTCAATGGTGTCCGATAGGGTATCTCCCGCCCAGCCGCCGAGGAAGGCGATATATCCTTCCACCAGCACCTTGAGGCACGTTTCGGGAATGATGGCGGAAATATTTTGCCCCACCAACTCCATCCCCCGATACCCCAAGATGCGGTGGGCGGCCCGGTTGGCGGTCTGTATCGCGCCTTTGGTATCGATGCGGAGGATGCCGTCGGCGGTCGACTCCAGAATGGACTGTGTTTCCGCATTGGACGAAGCGAGCTTGGCGGTGCGTACGCGAACCTGCTCCTCCAGCGACCCGGTGAGCGCGCGCAGGTTTTCCTCGGTTTCGGCGCGCGCGGCGATGTCTTTAAGCAGTTCTTTGTAGAACAGGATATAGGTAAGCGGGCCCACGACGAGCGTCAATAGCACCGTATCCAGGAACATTTCGACTGCATGGGAAGTGACCCCGAAGTGCTGCAGCAGAATCATGATGAGGGATTCCGCCAGCGCGATGGAGGCCGTCAGGATAATGAAAAGCCGGAAGCCCTTCTTGCTCCGCCATGTTGAGGGGGAGGCTTCGTTGAGGTTGTTCATGCCGCCCCCTTCACCCCGCCGTGTTGGCGTGCGACAGCCGTTTCAGCGCGTCGGCCGCCTCGGCGAAGTCCGGCTGCAAGCAGAGGGCGGCTTCGTATTCCGCGCGGGCCTTCGCTATCTCGCCGATGTGGCGGTATGCGGTGCCGAGGTTGTGGTGCAGGCCCGCATCGTCCGGATCCAGCTTCAGCGCGTGATGGTAATAGCCGATGGCCAGATCGTATTGGTTGAGCTGGCGGCTGCATATGCCGAGGAAATTGTAGAGCCGGGCATCGGACGGATTCACTTCCACCGCTTTTTCAAACAGCCCGATTGCCTCATTGAACAGCCCTTGCCGCACGTATGTTTCGGCGGCCGTGCAAAGGGTGATCTGGTTTTCCGGATCGTATTTCAGCGCCTTGTGCAGGCAGAAGTGGGCTTTTTTCTGGTCGCCGTCTATGAGGAATATCTCGAACAGCGCTGCCCAGTCCTCGGCGTTATCCGGGGTGATGTCCACGGCCAGCTCCATGATTTTCATTGCTTCCCCGTATTGCCCCAGTTTCCGGTATACGAGGATCAGGTTATTGTAGGCCGAAAGCAGCAACGGATAGAGGTGAATCGCTTTGTTGAATTCATTGCGCGCCATCGCCATTTTGACCCCGTTTTGCCCTTGGCCCGCCTCGCCGACATAGGCCCGCCCCAGT
>JAHFEK010000057.1:3072-12878 GCA_023248495.1 Nitrospinales bacterium | reverse complement strand
TTTTCGTCCGTACTGCTCATAATCTCCTCTTCACAAACGGCTATGCCTGCACATTACTTAAACCGGCGGTGTTTGGCAAGTCGATCCGGCTAATGGATCAGGCGGCGCAGAACCGCGAGATTTTCCACGTCCTCGCTCAGGTCCTTGCCTTTGGGGGTTTCCAGCACCATCGGGATGTTCACGAAACGCTTGTCGTTCACCAGCAGTTCAAACGGCTTCTCCCCCATAAACCCCTTCCCCAACTGCTCATGCCGGTCGACACGGGAACCAAAATCTTTTTTGCTGTCGTTGATGTGATACATTTTCAGGTAATCGAGGCCGATGACGCGGTCAAACTCCTTCCACGTCGCCTTGTATCCTTCTTCGGTGCGCAACTCGTAACCGGCGGCGAAGACGTGGCAGGTGTCGAAGCAGACCCCAACCCGTTTTTTATCCTTCACCTTTTCGATCAGGAAGGCGAGGTGCTCGAACTTATAGCCAAGATTGGTTCCTTGCCCGGCGGTAGTTTCGATGGTCAGCGTCACGCCGCCCTGTTTTGCGGTGCGCTTGACCGCCTCGTTCATGCAATCCGCCACGTGGTTCAGCCCGCTATCCTCCCCCGCCCCCATGTGCGAGCCGGGGTGGAACACAAGGCAGCCGATGCCAAGCAGCGCGGCACGCTCGATTTCATCCACGAACGCATCCAGCGATTTTCCGCGCATCGCCGCATCCGGCGAACCCATGTTAATAAGGTAGCTGTCATGGCTGGCGACAAAGGCGATGCCCGATACCGCGAGGTTTTCGCGGTAGGCGGCGACGGATTTTTCGTCCAGCGGTTTTGCCCGCCACTGGTTGCTGTTTTTGGTGAATATCTGCATGGCGGCGCAGCCAACTTTTTGACCGGATATTGGAGCGTTCTCCACCCCTCCGGCTATCGGCATATGCGCGCCGAAAAGACGCGGCGGTTTACTTGTCATGGCCTCTATTCTATCCCATCCGGGATACGGCGTGGGCGGTGCAGCAATCCCGCAGCGCGCAGGCTAAGCAGCTTGCCGGGTCGGGCGTTTTTTCGCAGTGCCCCAGCTTGCCCAACGAACAGAGCGCGAAATCGTAGCGCACGGGATCGGCCGGATCGAATTCGCGAAACCGATTTGTCAACGCCAATGCTTTTTTAAAATTCGCCGCGCCCTTCGAATCCACCAGCCCCAGCCGGCCGGCGATCCGGTCAACATGCACATCGAGCGGCATGATGAGTTCCGCCGGGGATATCCGCGTCCACAGCCCGATGTCCACATCGTCTTTGCGCGCCATCCAACGGAGGAAGAGGTTCATCCGTTTGCAGGCTGAACCGTTGACGGGAGACGGAACGAGAAAACTTTTCGCGGCGGACAACTTTTTGCCACCGTGAAATAGCTGCGCGAAAGCGGCAAGCCGTGTCTCCATATCCCCATGGGTGGCGCAAAAAGCATTCTCCAATGTGCCATGCGCCGCGTAGATGCCGCGCAGACGGTCTAACAACCATAATAGATCGTCCCGTTTGTGGAAACGGTATTTCCACCCCTTGAGTCGCGCCTTGTGTTCCCCTTCCATCAGGGCCGCGTGTGGCCGCGGGCCGAGTTCGCTTAAAATACCGCGAACGTTGCAAACGATGATATCCGCCCTGCCATAGGCGAAGAGAGCGGCGAGAAAAGCGGAAAGCTCGATATCGCGGAACTCGCCGGTGCGCGGAACGCATTCCAGCGGATCGGGGGAAAGCATGCTCCGGTTGAAGCGGCGGCAGAGCGTCTCAAGACCCTGCTTCAGGTTTCGTGATGCTGGGCTTTTTTTACGAGGCGCGGAGGGCCGGCCCGCGCGCATGGCGGGCCGGGAGCGTTTGCCGGGCAATCAGGCTTTTGCTTCGGCCTTGGGGGCGGTGCGTTTGGCTTCTTTGGCCATTTTGCGCTTGTTGCGCTGCAGGCGTTTCACCGTCTTCTTAGTGGAGCGCCCTTCGGCGCCTTCTTTACCCTTGGCCTTTTCCTTAGCTTTGACGATTGCGTCGCTGATGTTCGCGGATGTGATTTTCTTCAAAACGGTATCTCCTTAAATTTAGGCAGAAGTGTACACCAGAACCGGCCCAAAGACCAGATGGAGCCTTTTCCACGCGCGTCAGCGGCCCCGTTTGCGGCGCTTGCTTTCCTTGCGCCGGGGCTTGCCCTGGCTGCGCGCTTCCGGCGGGCGTTTGCCGGGGCGGCCCGGTTTTTGATCCGCCGTTTCCGCCAGGGCAAGCGTTATCTCGCGCTTCAACATATCGACATGCTTCACCAGCACCTTCGCGGGGCTGCCGAGACGGAACATGCGTTTTGTGCGCTTCCCCATTAACATGTGCTCTTTTTCGTGATACTCGTAGTAGTCGTCATGCAGGTCGGTCAGGCGCAGCAACCCCTCTATCATCAGGTCGCCCATCTCGACGAATATGCCGAAGGCGGTGACGCCGGTGATGATGCCGTCATACGTCTCCCCCTCATGCCCTGCCATGTAACGCACCTTCAACATATCCTTCACGTCGCGCTCGGCCCGCTCGCTGCGGCGCTCCATCGCGCTGCAGTGCACGCCCGCCTCCGTCAGCCCGTCATGGTCGAGATAGCGTTCCACCCCGTCCAGCTTCGCCTTGATGAGGCGGTGAACGATAAGGTCGGGATACCGCCGGATAGGGGAGGTGAAATGGGTATACTCCTCGAAGGAAAGGCCGAAGTGACCGGTGTTTTCCGGCTGGTAGCAGGCCTGCTTCATGTGGCGCAGCATAACGTAGTTAAGCAGCTTTTCGTCGGTGTGGCCTTCGGCCTTCTTCAGCACATCTTGCAGGCGCATGACCAGGTTCTGTTTGGGATTGGTGACATAGCCCAACCGCGCCGCGAAATCGAAAAACTCCTCGATGAGTATCTTGTCCGGCGCGGGGTGGACACGGTAAATCGACGGCTTGTCCGCCAGAAAATTCGCGGCACAGCGGTTGGCGCTGAGCATGAACTCCTCGACGAGGCGGTGGGCGATATTTCGCTCCGCCCGTGATATGCCAACCGGCTCCCCTTTTTCATCAAGGGCTATTTTCGGTTCGGGAATATCGAAGTCGAGTCCGCCGTCGGCCATCCGTTTCTTATTGAGCGTGAGGCAAAGTTCTTTCATCAGCAGCAGATTTGCCACCTTCGCCCCGTCCGGCTCGGCGCCGGGGTTTCCCAGTATGCGGGACACCTCGGTATAGGTGAGCCGGTGCGTGCTCCGAATGACGCCGGGCGAAAACTGGTAGCCCAAAATCTCCCCCGCCCGGTTAATGCGGATCAACACCGAGAGCGTAAGCCGGTCTACATGTGGGCGGAGCGAACAGACGTTGTTGGACAGCTGGAACGGCAACATCGGCAACACGGTGCCGGGGAAGTAGGTGCTGGTGCCCCGTTCGTAGGCCGCCGCGTCCAACGCGCCATCCGGCTGGACATAGCTGGACACATCGGCGATATGCACCCCCAACTCGTAGCCGTAGGGCGTTGTTTGTATCGAAACCGCGTCGTCAAAATCCTTGGCGTCCTCGCCATCGATGGTGGCCACCCACGCGCCGCGGAAATCGGAACGCCCCTTGGCATCCTTGGCCACCGGCTCCGCGCACCGCTCGGCGATTTTCAGCGCGGCGGCGGGAAACTCTTCGGGGATTTCATACTGCCGGACGATCATCTGGCGCTGCACGATGGGGCTGTCCGGAAATCCGAGGATTTCGATCACCTCCGCTTCGGGCTGAGTGTGGTCATCCGGATAGAGGGTGATTTTGCCCACCACCACTTCGCCGCTCTTGGCGCCGCCGGACGCGCCGGGCGGCACCTGGAAGGAGTGGACTATCCGCCTTTGCGACGGAACGATGACGCCAAAGCGCCCGCGGCTTTGGTATACGCCGGTGATGGTGCCCTGCGCCCGTTCCAGCACACGGATGATTTTCCCCTCGACTTTGCCGTCGCGCCGGGTGCTCTCGATGCGGCAAACCACCCGGTCGCCGTGCATCGCTTCGCGGAAGTTCGCCGGGCCGACAAAAACGTCGTTCCCCTTCGCCCCTCCCTCGGGTATCACGAAGCCGTACCCGTCAGCGTGGCCCTGCAAACGGCCAGTGACAAGGTTCATCTGATTGGCAAGGCCGTAACGCCCATAACGGATTTTGACTATTTCACCCGCGTGTTCCAGCTGATTCAGTTTCTGGCTTAATCCGTTGCGCAGGTGCTTGGGGAGATGCCGCCGGATTTCCGGGGGCGTCATCGGATGGTCGAGAATCTGTTTGATGATCTTTAGGACTTCGTCTTTTTCCATTAACCTTTAATATACCGGAACGGCGGCGCGGGGTGTGAAAGAAAAGCGCGCGCGGAATACCCCTTGAGGGACGTGGCCGCCAAACAGCAAAGCGGATAATTGTGTATAATAATGCTACGGTGTGAAATAAGGAAAAAATATGAACTACGAGCCTTCTGACATTCCCCCGCACGAGTCATGGAGCGAATCCGAGCGGTGGCTCTGGGCGAAGCTCTGCCGGGGCGAAGAGGCGGATTTTAACAAGGAACCGGAATTCGGCCTGACCGATACCGACGCCGGGTGGGATCCCCGCCGCGAGGTCAGCCCCGCGTTCCTGCGGGCCATCGCGCTGAACGATCCGTGGCGCGGCGCCATCAACAGCCGCGGCGTGCGCATCGTCGGCGCGTGGATACGCCACCCCCTGCTTTTTGCCGACACCACGCTGGATCACGAGGTGGCGCTGGAATTCTGCCGGTTCGACGCGCCGGTCAACTTGAACGGTCTGCACACCCTGCAGACCCTTTCGCTGTCCAACTCGGTATTTACCGCGCCCATGGACATGGGAAAAATCAAAACCGTTAAAAGTGTGCTGCTGCGTGGCGCCGCGTTCGGCGGCGAAATCCTGATGACTGGCGCGCGGATTGGCGGATCCCTCGACATGAAGGGAGCGCGTTTTCAAGGCACGGTGAACATGGAAAAAATCAGCGTTGCCGGCAGCCTTCTTTTCGCCGGCGCGCTCTTTGAAGAGTCCGCCACGCTGGCCGCCGCGCGTATTGATGGAAAATTGAATTTCGCCGGCGCCCGTCTCTGCCAAGTTGACATCTCGGGCGCTCACATCGAAGGCGAGTTGCGGTTGGGGCGCGAAAACGGTCTGCGCACCAGCTGGGGAAAAGACGCCCGCCTGCTCTTGAACGATACTTTCGCCGCAGCGATTGTGGACAGCCCCGATGCATGGCCCGAATATATCCACCTTGACGGATTTACTTACAATTCCATTTCCGGCGACGCCGGGGGCGGCGCGATAGCGCAACGCGAAGTGGCGTGGTTGAAATGGTGGTTGCGGCGCAACCGGCCTTTCTCACCGCAGCCGTATAAGCAGATGGCTCAGGCCCTTGATAAGGCCGGCCTGCCGGATAAAGCGCGGGATATCCGCAACGCGGCATTGGAAGAAACCGGACGGTTCAAGCTTTCCGAAATTAGCGTCGGCTGACCGCCATCCGTCCGCGCGAAGAAATACGGCAATGCCGAATTGGCACAAACCAATTTTTTAAACAGGAGGACGATTTGAAAAAAGAAGTGTTGGCTGTAGCTCTCGCAACGGGTCTCGCGGCGGCGCCAATGGCTTTTGCCGACGCGGCAAAAGGAGAAGCCTTGTTCAACGACAAGGGGGCCACAAAATGCCTGGTCTGCCACGCAATCGGAAAAAAAGTGGTGGGGCCGGATCTGGCCGGCATCGGCAAACGGCACACAAAACCGTGGATGGTGAAATGGCTCACCGATACGCAGGGGACGTGGGCCGCGAACGATCCCGAAACCGCCGAACTGAAAACACGGGTGAACAAGGCAACGAAACCGAAACCGGCCCACATGACGCCCAAGCTCTCCGATGAGCAGGCGGGCGATATTGCTGATTTCCTGATGACGAAATAGGATCCGGCACTCATATCAACATACCGTCCCGCTATTCAGGCGGGGCGGTTTTTTTTACCCGCCCCGCAACGCATCCCCCGCACGCAACCTGTTATTATATGGCTGTTATGCAGACAAAAACGGGGGCATCGACGGGGGCGCGATGACGGCATTCCACCTTGACGCCGAAGTGCAGTTCCTCAAAGGGGTGGGGCCGCGCCGCGCCGATCAGCTTGCGCGCCTCGGCATCACCACCGTGAAAGACCTCCTCTTCCACTTCCCCGTCCGCTACGAAGACCGCCGTAATGTTTGCCCCATCGCATCATTGCACGAGGGGGAAACGCGGACCGTCCGCGGCGTCATACACGAGACGAATGAAACCCGGCTGCGCTACGGTAAAAGCCTTTTTCAAATGGGTATCCGCGACGCCACCGGCATCCTGCGCTGTATCTGGTTCAACGTCCGCTCCGATTATCTCAAGAAAAAATATTCGGTGGGACAACATGTTGTCGCCACCGGAAGGGTGCATCTGGGCAAAACGGAGCGCGCCTTCGAAATGTCGCATCCCGACATCGTCGTGCTGGACGAGGGGGAAGACGAGACGACCGGCGGCATCCTGCCCGTCTACCCGTTGACCGAAGGGATTAATCAGGGGACGATGCGGAAAATCGTAGCCGCCGCGCTGACCGGCGCCCCGCCGGTGACGGAGAACCTGCCGCCGCTGATGCTGGAACGGCTGCACCTGCCGCCGCGTCACGAGGCGGTTCTCGGCATCCACCGTCCCGCGCCCGACACCCCGCCGGAAAAACTGGCGGCCTGCCGCACGAAAGCCCACAAGCGGATGATCTTCGAGGAATTATTCCTCATCGAATGCGCAATGGCGATACTGCGCAGCCGCAACACCGAGCGGGTGCGCGGAGTGACAATACCGGCCATGGATGAACAATGCGCGGCGGTCACCGCCCGGCTGCCCTTCGAACTGACCCCCGACCAACGGGCGGTGCTGGGTGAAATTTTGGGCGACCTGCGCGGCGAACACCCCATGAACCGCCTGGTGCAAGGCGACGTGGGATGCGGCAAAACGGTGGTGGCGGCGGTGACGCTGACGCTTGCCACGATGAACGGTTTTCAGGGGGTGCTGATGGCCCCCACCGAAATCCTGGCCGAGCAGCATTTCAGCAACCTTACGAAGATGAAAGACGTTTTCCCCCTGCGGGTGGAATTGCTCACCGGCGGCACCAAAAAAAAAGAGAAGATACGCCAACGCGCCGCCGAAGGGGAAATCGATCTGCTGATCGGCACCCACGCGCTCATCCAGCAGAGCGTCGCATTCAAAAACCTCGGCGTGGCGGTGATAGACGAACAACACCGGTTTGGCGTCATGCAACGCGCCGAGTTAATGAAGAAGGGGGAACGCCCCAACACGCTCATTATGACCGCCACCCCAATACCACGCACGCTGGCCATGACGCTCTACGGCGACCTCGACGTGAGCACCATCCGCACCATGCCCAAGGGACGGCAGGCAATACAAACAAAAATCATCCGTCCGGCGGAAAAAGCCAAGGCGCATCTGCTCATCAACAATGAGGTGAAAAAAGGGCGGCAGGCCTACATCATCTATCCGCTGGTGGAAGAAAGCGAGAAAAGCGAACTGAAGGCCGCCACCGTCATGTGGAAAGTTTTTCAGGAACAAATATTCCCCCATCTGCGGGTGGGGCTGGTGCACGGACGGATGAAGCAGGACGAAAAGAACGATGTGATGCACCGCTTCATGCGGCGGGAGGTGGATGTCCTCGTCTCCACCACGGTGGTGGAAGTGGGCATCGACCAGCCGAACGCCACCGTGATGATGATAGAGCACGCCGAACGGTTCGGCTTGGCGCAACTGCATCAGTTGCGGGGGCGCGTGGGACGGGGCGCGGATAAAAGCAGTTGCCTGCTTGCCATCGAATATCCGTTAAGCGCGGTGGCGAAAGAGCGGCTGAAGGTGATGACGGAAAGCGGCGACGGTTTTGTTATCGCCGAAAAGGATATGGAACTGCGCGGCACCGGCGACCTGTTGGGCACCCGCCAATCGGGACTGCCATCGCTGAAAATGGCGAACCTCGTGCGCGATTTCGAGATTTTGAAATTCGCGCGTAACGAGGCGTTCGATCTGGTGCGGCACGACCCCGAACTGCAAAAGCCCGAACATCGGGGCCTGCGGGCCGAGATGCAGCGCGACTGGCGCGAGCGCTTTCAACTTGTCGACGTCGGTTAAAAGGTGCCGCGGCGCCGGCGGCTTCTCCAGCATCTTCCCCGCCGCCGCGGCCGTCGCGGGCGGCCATTTAACCGTGAGTGACCGCGCTAATCCCGCACTTTTTCCGGAAGCTTGATATAATTAAATCGGGCGGGAGCATTGCCCCGGTGGACCGCCCGAACAAATTAATCCTTGTTGAATGTATTAAGGAGGTAGGGCTTATGTCTAAATTATCAATGCTCATTTGCTCTTTTCTG
Source organism: Nitrospinales bacterium (assembly GCA_023248495.1). Lineage (GTDB taxonomy): Bacteria > Nitrospinota_A > UBA7883 > JACRGQ01 > JACRGQ01 > JACRGQ01. The sequence continues at coordinate 4,472 of JAHFEK010000057.1, read as the reverse complement.
GTGGTTTTTTCCGTTTATGCATCCGCTGAAGACGCTAATGCGCCGCTGAAGGATAAAAAAGCCGCAAAGATCGCCGTGCTCTCAATGACCTCTTTTAAAGTGCTCATGGGCGGAGACGGGTTCGGCGGCGCAAAAAGCTTGAGTGACACGGCCAAAGCCGGCGACGAAAAAAAAGAAGGGGATGCCAAGGAAGAAGGCGATGGAGGGGACTTCGCCGCCGTGAACACCGCGGCCCTGGATAACATTACAAAAGAACTTTCGGGATTCCGCGATTGGAAGTTCGCATCCGCGGCGGCGGACGATGCAAACAAGGAGGCCCTTGCGGCATTTAAGAATAACCTTGAAGCGGCGTTGAAGCAGCTGAGCGGCGGCGACAGCATAAACCTCAACCGATGGCAAACGGCTCCCGGCCTCCCGTATGTCCCGGAGCAGGCGGCATTGGCGATGCTGAACAACGATTATAAAAAAGCGTTGGCCGAAGCCATTGCGCAGTACTGCAAAGATGCCGGAGTGGACGGCGTCTGGATTCAGGAAATGTATCCGGGCTATGGCACCACGGGGGGGAGCGCATTTTTCAGCAAGTTGACCATGGGTTCGGGTCAAGCAGTGGCAAAAGTCATATTCATATACGGCCTGTACGATAGCGGCGGCAAACTCATTTTCGACGAATCAGGGGAAGAGCACAAATCCGACGACAGTTTCTCCATGTCTTTCGGCATTGCCAAATTCGACAAGGACATGGAAAAACTGTTGATCCAGGCCGTCGAAATCGGCGCAAAGAGCACGGCCAAACGGCTGAACAAGAAACTCTAGCCACGCATTTTGATATTCTTCCGCCGTTCGCCGCGCGGCGCGGCGGACGGCGGCTTTACAGCGTACGCGCGGCTTTGGGAATGTTCTTGGTGAGAACGCGGCAGCCGGTTTTGGTAACGTGCACCACATCCTCTATCCGCACGCCGCCGAGGCCGGGGAGGTAGATGCCCGGCTCAATCGTGAAGACCATTCCTTCCCGCGCGGTCTCGGCGCTGCGCCAGCTGACGCCGGGGGCTTCGTGGATATCCAGCCCGACGCCGTGGCCAGTGCCGTGGCCGAAATACTTGCCATACCCTTTTGCTTCTATATAATCGCGGGCCGCCGCGTCGATCTCTTTCAGCGGCACACCGGGAGCCACCTTGGCAATCGCCCGTTGGTTGGCTTCCAACACGATATCGAAAATTTCTTTCACCTTCGGTTTCGGTGTTCCCAAAAACAGCGTGCGGGTGTTGTCGCTGTGATACCCGCCCAACACCCAGCCCCAATCGACGATGACCACTTCCCCCTTCTTCATTTTCTTGCCGCCCGCCACGCCGTGCGGCAACGCGGCGCGCGGGCCGCTGGCGATAATGAAATCGAAGGCCGCC
>JAHFEK010000057.1:0-3062 GCA_023248495.1 Nitrospinales bacterium | reverse complement strand
CGCAAACGGTATTCCAAATCCGCCGCCGCTTCCCGCTCGCGCCGCCCCGGCCGCAACACGTCTCCAATATCCTTAAACACCGCCGCGAGGTAACCGAAGTTTTCTTCCAACGCCGTTATCTCCGCGCCGTCCTTTATCATCCGCAGCTTTTCAATCGCATCGCACGGAATCCATTTGCCGCTGGTGGCCTTGCGCATCTTCGCCATCGCCGCCACCGTCACGTCGCGGTGTTCGAATCCGATTCTTTTTACGCGGAGCGTTCTCAGCTTTTCCGCCGCCGCCTCCGGCAACGGCTTGGTGGCGATGACGCGGGACATTGAACGCACCTCTTCCTTCGCCTGCGACGCATAGCGGAAATCGGTGAAGAAAAAATTCCCTTTGGGGGAGATCACGCACGCGCCCGCCGTGCCGCTGTAGCCGGTGAGCCACCGGACATTTTTCAGGTTCAACGTCACCAGCGCGTCCAGGCCCAACGCGTCCAGCAACGCGAGGAGGCGGCGCGCCCGCGCTTTGTGAAAAACGCTCACCGCTTCGCGCCGGGCTCTTCTTCGCCGCGGCTGATTACGCGGTTCGCCGCTTCCAGCGCGAAGTAGTACCCCTCCACGCCGAATCCGGCGATCAGCCCCGCCGCAATATCGGAAAGAAAACTCTTATGGCGGAACTCCTCGCGCGCGTAAATATTCGAAATGTGCACTTCGATGAACGGCACCCGCACCGCGGCCAGCGCGTCGCGCAAGGCGATGCTGGTATGCGTGTACGCGCCGGGATTGATGATGATAAGGTCGGCCGTTGCGCGCGAACCCTGTATCTTATCCACCAGCGCCCCTTCGTGGTTGGATTGGAAAATCTCCAGCGTTATTTTCAAATCCTTCGCCATGCGCATTAACGTGGCGCACATGTCCTCGTAAGAAACCGCCCCATAGACGCCTTTTTCGCGGGTGCCAAGCATGTTGATATTCGGCCCGTTGATGATTAAAACTTTTTTGTCCACCGCATCACCCCTTCACCATCATTTTGTTGGCGTTCCCCAGCCAGCGCTCCAGCTTGTCCAGCGCATCCCGGCGGCCATCGTCGGGACGTTCCAGCTCCCCGCCGTGGCTCCCGTCATTCATTTCCTTTTCTATCGCGCCGCGCAGTTCGTCATACAGTTTTTTGGCCGGCTCGTGATCCGGCCATAGCCGCCGTATCTCGTCCAGCAGTTCCATCCCCCTGGCCGGCTCGCCGGTTTCCAGATACAGCCGCGCCAGCAGCTTGCGGGCCAGCACGTTTTGGCCGTTGCCGCGCATCGCGTAACCGAGGCTCTGCTTCGCCTCCGTTACCCGCCCGAGCGCCATTAACGCGCGCCCCTTCTGCACATGCGCGGCGCCCAATACCGGATGCAATCGAAGCCCTTTGTTGAGCACTTCGAGCGCCATCTTCGCCCGCCCCGTCCGAAGACAGGTGTCGGCCATCGAGACGAAGACGTGGGAACGGGGATTTTTCACCATCATCCGGGCGTACTCCCGGATGACGGCGTCGTGCCACTCTTTGCTTTTCCTGTTCTTCGTCACACATTAAATTTACCATAATCCGCGCGTACGGCGGCGGATGGCCGTACAATTATTCAATGCGACGCTCCATTAGCATTATCGGCCGCCACGCGCGGCCCCTGTGCGAGAACGCGCACGCGCACGGCTGGCGCGTGGCCGCCGCCGACGGCTTCAACGATTGGGATCAGGCGCGGTTCGCCGCGGCGCTGACGCCGGGCGGTTTTGGAGAAACGCCGGAAACGTTTTTACGCGCGTGGGAAACCGCGCCGGAGCCGCTGCTCTTCTGCGCCCCCATCGAGGCGGCCCCGGAAATGTTGGCGGAAGCGGCGCGGAAAAAAACCGTGCTCAACGCCCCGGTGGCGGCGGTGAGGGCGGCGCGGGATTTTTCATTTTTGCGCGAAATGGCGCTGGATGGAATCCGATTGCCGCTTTCTTCAATTTCTCCCAATGCGCCAAAAACTGCAAATCCGCCAAAAGTTCCAAGCATCGTCAAATCCTCCAAATCCGCCGGAGGCACCGGCATCCGGCCCGATCGCGGAATTTTGGGAAAAGACGAATACCGTCAAGAGTTCATCCACGGTGAAAGCATCGGCGCACTTTTTTTCTCCAAGGCCGGCCGGTGCGATTTTTCGGGAGCGTCGGTTCATATCAACCACGGGTTTTTATACGGGGGCGGAATTTTTCCCGCGCCACTGAGTTCCGAAGTGACGCGCGTTCTGGAAAATTTCGGCGCGCGCGTCTCCGCCGCAAGCGGCATGACCGGCTGGTGGGGGGCCGACTTCATCCTCAACAACGAAGCGGTATGGCTTTTGGAAATCAACCCGCGCCCCACCGCCACCGCCGCGCTTTTTGGAAAACTGCGCGGAGTCGATCTTGTCGCGGCGCAGATGTCGCCGAATGCCGCTGCCTTTGACCGCGCGGAAGCCGCCGGGGTGGTGGGGAACATGGTGGTTTACGCGCGGAACGATTTCACCTTTCGCGGGAGCGCCGCGTGGTTCGAAAAAAATGCGCGGGACATCCCGCATGAGGGGAGCCACATCAATCAAGGCGCGCCGGTGTTGACGCTGTACGCCGCGGCCGCCACGGCGGCGGAATGCCGCGCCGCGCTGGAAAGGCAAGCGCTGGCGGCGCACGCCGTGTTTGCGGCGGCAAAATAAAAAAGGGAGGATGCTTTGAACATCCTCCCCATCAAGCGCTTATTGGAAAGCGGCGGATTACTTGGCGGCGGGCGCGGCGGCCGGAATCTTGCGGGCGGCCGGCTTGATAACTTTGCCGCTACGGATACAGCGGGTGCAGGCGCGTATTTTGCGCACGGTGCCGTTGATGACCGCGCGGACGGGTTGCAGATTCGGGTTGTAGCGGCGGCTGGTCACGTTGTGCGCGTGCGAGATGTTGCTGCCGTACACCGGCTTTTTGCCGCAGATTTCACAAGTCATTGCCATGGTATCGTCTCCTCAGTTACTCAAATATAGGAAAGAGGAATTTTACACGCCACCGCCCCGCGATGTAAAGTCTTTTTGCGGCCCTTTTTAA
>JAHFEK010000021.1 GCA_023248495.1 Nitrospinales bacterium | reverse complement strand
ACCGCCGTTTGGATGCGGCGGAAAGCCGACGGTGTAGTTTGCTTTATTACGTTGAAACCGCGAAAAGGGAAATGAAATGAAATACCCGCTCTATGAACAGGTGGCGTTGGCCGTGGACGTGCCGGAATTCAACCTGAAAAAGGGGGATGTTGCCACCCTTGTGGAAGCAGTCCCCCATCCCGCGGGAGGCGATGACGGATGTGTGTTGGAGGTGTTCAACGCGCTGGGTGCATCCATCGCGGTCGTCACAGTACCGGAATCGCACTTGGAGCCATTGCGAGCGGATGAAGTATTGAACGTTCGCCACATGGCGAAAGCTGTTTGACCGGCGGTAAGAGCGGTCCCTTCCGGCGGTAATGTGATATTCTTAAAATCATGAAAAAAACCAGGGAATACACGGTAATCATCGAACAGGATGAGCAGGGGGTTTTTGTCGCCGAAGTACCGGAGCTTGCCGGATGTCATACACAGGCGAAATCGCTTGACGTGTTGATGGACAGGGTAAAAGAGGCGATTCAGCTTTGCGTTGAAGTTCAAAAATCATCGGCGCGGAAAACGCGTCTTGTCGGTGTTCAGCGCATTTCCGTATGAGCCGCTTCCCTGCTGTCACGGGAAAACAACTTTTTAAAATTACTTGCCGCGAACGGTTTTAAGCCGGTTCGGCAAAAAGGAAGCCGCTGCTTTGTCCGGCATACCGATGGCCGTGCAACGGTAGTGCCGGTTCATGGCGGGGAGACAATCGGCGATGGGCTGCTGTCCCGAATTCTCCGTGATACCGAACTGACGAAAGAAGAACTTTTCAGGAAGTAGAAGAAGTCAATTTTTAGGTGCCGGAATTGAAAATAAAAGCTGGCAAGAGCGAAATTGAGATTGTCGAGGGGGACATCACGCTCCTCGACCGCGACGCGATAGTCAACGCCGCGAACGAACAGTTGATATTAGGCGGCGGGGTGGCGGGGGCAATCCGGCAACGCGGCGGCCCCGCCATACAAAAGGAGTGCGACGCCATCGGCGGCACCTTCACCGGCGGCGCGGTGATTACCACCGGCGGCAACCTCAAGGCGCGGCACGTCATTCACGCGGTGGGGCCGCGCATGGGGGAAGGCAATGAGGACGAAAGGCTGAAAAACGCCACGCTGAACAGCCTGATGGTGGCGGATGAAAACCGCCTCGCCAGCATCGCCTTGCCCGCCATCAGCACCGGCATATTCGGGTTTCCGCTGGATCGTTGCGCGGAGATCATGCTCAAAACCACAATGGAATATCTTGAAAAAAGGGAAACCGGGCTGACACGGGTCACCTTCTGTCTTTATGGCCCGCAAGCCGAGGCCGTTTTCAACAAAACACTCCAGCGGATGAAAGCGAGGGAAAAATAGAGCAACCATGACGGAACGGGTACGCGAAGGGGCGTTTGTGGCGCTGGTTGTGCTGTGCGGATTTTTACTGCGCTACTGGCATCTTGCATCTTTTGGCTGGATAGCCGATGGAGGGATATTTCTTGCCGGGATGCGGATCACCAACTTTTCCCTCCTCCATTTTTCCGATGTCGATGTCTATGGCCAACTGGCCCGTGATTTCCTGGAGGGCCGGGGACTCAACCTGCCGTTTACGCCGCCAATGACCACCTTTCTGCTGATCGCCATCTATAAACTGTTCGGGTATGATTTCTTCGCCGCGAAAATCGTCTACGCCGCGCTCGGCGCATTATCTCTTCCCGCTGTTTATTTCACCGGGCGCGAGTTGGCGGGAAAAACCGCCGCGCAAATCGGCATCGTCCTTTGCGCCGCGTCATTCACGCTTATCTTCATTGCCGGCGGGCTAAACACAGAAAACGTCTATCTTTTCACGATGGCGTGGGCAATGGCTCTTTTCGTGGCGCTGTACCGCGAAAAATATTTCGCCGCCGCGTGGCCGGCGCCCGCCGCGTTTTTGTTCGGCATAGCGGCGGGGGCGGCCCTCCTGACCCGTTCGGAATTCGCGCTGGTGCTGCTGGGGTTTTTGGCCCTCGGCGTCACGCGGCCCGGCTGGCCGTCCGCGCGAAAGATGCGTATCGCCGCGGCGGCGGCCTGCGGTATCGCGCTGCTCGTCCTCCCCTGGACGGCGCGCAACTATTTCTACCTGTCCGAGTTCAACAAAAAGCTGGCGGAAATAAAAATGCCGGTCATCGTTCCTTTGGCGATGAACGGGCCGTTCAATTTCTACGAAGGGCACAGTCCGCTTGCCAACGGCACCTACGCACCCGCTGTCGTGCGAATACAACTGGAGAACGGTTACTTTGCGAACCTGGATTACAACAACCCGGATCACCTCCGGATGGTGCGCGACGGCTTTGTCATTGGTTGGCGCTATCTGCTGGAACACCCTCAACACGAATTGGCCATGCTACAGGTAAAACTTACGGTCTTTATCAACGGGTTCGCCAACGGAATGCTGCCGGGCAACTTTCCGGCGGGGTTAACCGGCACGGTGGAAAATGCCGCCGACAGTTTTGTGCCCGATTCAAAATTGGCGCTTTGGGCCGGAATGCTTCTGGCGTGCGCCGGCGGTTTTACGCTGTGGCGGCGGCGCGAGGCCGGGGCGGAGCGCTGGATTATCATTCTGCCCTTGGCATCGGTATTGGCCGCGACTCTTATGTTTTACGGCTTAAGCCGGATGGTGTTTCCCGTCCTGCCGTATTATTACCTGCTTGCCGCCGCCGGCATCCAACATATCCGGCGCGCAACCGGCCTGCGCCCCGCCCAGTCTGATACGGCGCTTTTTGGCGCCGTGCTGCTTTTGCTTGCGGCGGGCTGGCTGCAGACGCGCGAGATCAACGTGGTATCTAAAATCCCGATGGGGAATTTTGGGAAATTCCGTATTGAGCAAATACGGCATGAAGATATTGGCAAGAAAAAATAATTAAAGAAACCGTTCGCCGCCGCCGATACCGTAGTAATGCGGGTGAGGGGGGTGGCATTCATTCTGATACTGACGGCGCTGGCCGGATGCGGCAACGCCAATTCCGGCAACAACACCAAAGCCGGGCCAAGCGTGTATGACGCCCCCCTCGGCAGCGATGCCGTGCTGCTCAACGGGACGGGGCTTAACCCCGACGCATCCAGAGCCAATGCGCCGGTGGCCGGGGGCTGCTTGTCCCGATTGACAAACATCAAGGGAAACGATATCAACTGCTCCAACCACCCCTTATACGCCTCCCAACAGGTATGCCAGTTGAACCCATATCAGGGCTTTGCCAATTTCCTGGTTGAGAAATGCCCCACCACCCACCTGATCGGCAAGTGCGTCTACCCCACCCACACGATGTATTACTATCAGGGCTACCTGATCATCTCCCCTTCCACGACGACGGAAATGCTTTCGGTTGGATGCACCGCCAGCGGCGGCAGTTGGGGATAACACCGCCCTTAATTACGCTCCTTGGCGCGCCCCGCTATTCCGCGGGCGGTACACTTCACCCCTCAAACGCGCTAGAATCCCTTCATGAACGGTCTGCGTTTTCTGTTTTTCTTTGTCACCAGCACCGCCGTGCTTTTTGGCCTGCACTTTTTCGTCTACCTCCGGTTGGCGCAGGGGCTGGCGCTCGGCCCGCGCGAGGCGTCGCTGTTGAAATGGCTTCTGTTCATCGGCGGTCTTTCATTCTACGCGGGCATGTTTTACCGGAAGTGGCCCGAACTGTATCAGGTTCTTTTCGTCGGGCGGGTATGGATGGGGTTCATTTCCATCGCATTCGCATTTCTCGTCATAAAACTGGGCTTCGATACCGCGCTCCCCGCGCACATCAAAGGAATAACCCTCATCACCCTGATGCTGATCGCATCCGCCACCGGCTACTCGCTATGGAACGCGCACGGCCAGCCCCGCGTGAAAGAGGTGCGGGTGGACGGCGTCAAAGGCGCGCCACCCGGATTTACTGTCGTGCAGATATCCGACTTGCATCTCTGGCGGCTCGGCAGCGTCGAGTGGCTGGACGGGGTGGCGGCGGCGGTCAACGCGCAGAACCCCGACATTGTTGTGATAACCGGCGATGTGATGGACGATACCGCCAAGGCGCTGAATGAGTATCTGCCGCCGTTGAAAAAACTAAAAGCGAAATACGGCGTCTACGCCGTGGCGGGAAACCACGATCACTACGCCGGCCTGCAAGACTTTTACGGCATGATGGCGGCGGCGGACATTAACGTATTGCGCAACCGGAAGGCCGACATCGCCGGGGTGATCGAGCTGTTAGGCGTGGACGACGAAGATCCGCGCCTGATGGGCAACTTCGCCGCGTTTTTGAAAGAGCGGATAACGCCGGGCGGCAAGCCGGTGATTGTGCTGAAACACCGCCCCACGGATTTTGAGCCGGTGGCGGAGGCGGGCGCGGCGCTGATGCTGGCGGGGCACAGCCACGCGGGGCAGATACCGCCGCTGGATTTAATCGTCGCGTTTTACTACAAACATCCGTATGGGCTGTACAGGGAAAATAATACGTGGTTTTACACCACCTGCGGCACCGGCACCTGGGGCCCGCCCATGCGCCTCTTCTCGCAATCTGAAGTGGTGAAACTAACCCTGTTTCCTTAGGGAATTTTCGAGTGATGACGGAAACGCCTGCGAAGTTATCTATTACAAACTTGGTTTTTGAGCTCGCTATTGAAGAGAGCGGTTATTTTGTGGTTGAGCAAAAGTCCGGGGTGGTTGTAAAATTACGCTGAAAAAACGTATCAATACACGTTGATGGCGTTCAGGAGAATGGCCACAACACGGCCGGATTGCAGCGAGCGGTCGATATTGAAGCGGATATCCTTCATCAACGTTTCGCGTTTCGCGGGATCGATAAGATCGGCCGAGCTGTGGGTATTGATGGCAAAAAGGATTGAGTTGCGAATAAGCGGAAGGTTATTGCTGATTTCATTAATCACGTCGGGGTCGTCCACCTGCAAGGCGAAGACGATCTGAATAAAACCATCTTGCCCCTTGTTCTTGTAGGGAATGACGAAAGGTTCGAGCACGAGGTTGTTCAGTTTTTCGAACTTGACCTCTTCGGTCTTGTGTTTCTCCGCGTCTTTGGCCTTCTCGCCATGAACGTCCGCTTTTTTCGCGGTGGCGGATGACTTTTTCTTTTGAACGACTGTCACCGCAATGACGACGGCCAGCACTATGGCCATAACGGCTCCTGCCGCGATAACGGCATTTTTGTTGAGCGGCTTGCCGGGCTGCCGCGCCGATGCCGCATCCTGGGCCATTTCCTGTTCAAGCGAGACGGCGGGGGCCGCAGGTTCTGACGGGGGCGGCGGAACCGGTATGGCGCCGGTTTCGATATCCAGTTCCGTCTTTCTTTTTTTAGCCATACGCCCTTTCCGCGGCGGTTACGCCGGAATCAAAGCATTATTTCCATCTGCTTGAGAATTTCGCGGCACTCCTTGAATTCCGGATCGATCTGCAACGCCTTCCTGAATGCGATGATCGCCGCTTCGCGCTGTTGGTCATCCAGCAAAGCTCTGCCGATGTTGTAGTAGAGCACTTCGTCGTTGGGGGCCACGGCCAACGCCTTGCGGTATTCCTGGATCGCTTCTTTAAACCGTTTTTTCCGGCGGAGCGCGATGCCAAGGCGGTTGTAGACATTGATATCTTCGGTGATCGTAAGCGAGCCGCGGAACGCCTCGGCGGCTTTGTCGTCATGGCCGGCGGCGAGGTAGGCCTCGCCAATCGCGGTGTGCATGTCGGCGTTTTTTGACGAAACTTTGAGCGCGGACTTGAACGCATGGTCGGCTTCTTCCATCCGGCCGGCCTTAACCAGCAGTTTGCCAAACTCAACCTGCCGCGAGGGATTGTTAGGGCTGAGCGAGGTGGCCGTCTGCAACGCCGCCATGGCGGCGCTGTCGTTCCCCCTGCGCAACTGAAAGTCGGCTAGTGTATGATAGCCTTTTATGAAGCGGGGATTGTTGGTCACGGATGCGTTGAAAAGCTCTTCCGCCTTGCGGTGATCCCCCATTGCTTCGTAGATCTGCGCCATCGCCAGCGGTATGCGGGCGCTTTTAGGACTGAGCTCACGCGCATGGTCGAATTCGCGCATGGCCTCCTTCAACATGCCGTTCTCCATATAGGCGTACCCGACTTTCAGGAAAATCTCCACTTGCGATGGGTTGGCTTTTTTTTCAAGCACGGAGTTGATCTTGCGGCCCAGCACATCCGCCACAAACGGCTTGATGATGTATCCGTCCACGTCTTCTTCGGCGGCGCGGACAATCTGGCTATCGTCCACCTCGGCGGTGATCATGATAAAGTGGATGTCGCGCAGCATCGGCTCGTCGCGGATTTCACGAAGCAACTCAACGCCGGGCATGCGGGGCATGTTCCAGTCGGCGATGACAAAATCATGCTGCCCCTGCTTAAGCCGGGACAGCGCCGTGTCGCCGTCGTCTGCATCCGTGACATGATCGTAGCCGAGCATTTTTAACATGCCGCGGAGCGTTTTGCGCATGTTCGCCATATCATCGACGACAAGAAAGCGCATCCCCGCTTTTGGATTATCAGTTTTGGACATTTTTAGGGAGGGCGAAATAAAATTCAGAACCACGCTCGGGGCTGTTCAACCCAACCTTGCCGCCGTGCGCCTCAACCGCCAATTTGCAAAAAGGGAGGCCCAACCCGGTGGAACCCTGCCGGCGGTGCGAGCGAAGCTCCACCTGCACGTATTTTTCGAAAATCGAATCCCGGTATTCCACCGGCACGCCCGGGCCTTGGTCTTTTATCAACACGATGGCGGCGGTGCCGCCGTCGGAGATGGAAACTTTCAACGCGGCGCCGGGGGGAGAGTATTTAAGGCCGTTTGAAATCAGATTCGCCGCCACGCGGGCGATGAGCTTCTGGTCGGCATTGACGGTCAGTTCCGCGGGGCACTTCAACTCGATCGTCACGCGGTTGTCCTGGGCCTGACGCCGCACCTTTTCCAGTTCGGCTTTCACTACATCGCAAAGGTTGAAAGATGCCTTTTCCAGATTCATCATGCCGGATTCCATCCGGCCGATGTTCAGCATGTCCTGCACCATGTCGTACAGGCCGGTGCACCCTTCCATGGCCGTCTGCGCGAACTCCTTTTCATTCTCATCAAGGTGTTCGCTGCCGGCCAGCAAGTCGATATTGGAAATCACCTCCATCAACGGGCCTTTGAGATCGTGAACCATCATGTTGATGAGATCCCCCTGCATGGCCAGTTTCTGCTCCGCGGTGATCCCTGTTTTCACTGTTTCATTCATATAATCATCAATCGGCCGCACGTCCGCCAAGGAGGGCCGCCAAGCGGGGATACACCGCGCCCGCGGCGGCGCGCACTTCGTCGTGCGCGTCGGCCAGCGCTTCCATCACCGGCGGCACGCAGGCCGCCGACCGGATATTTCCCAGCGATTGCACCGCCGCCTTGCGCACCTGCCATGCCTCGTCCTTGCGGGCCGCTTCGGCCAACGCCGGCACCGGTTCTTCGCTTTTAAAATTGCCCAGCGCGATAGCGATGGTCCGGCGCACCTCCGGGGTATCATCCTCTTTCAACGCTTTCATCATCGGCGTGATGGTTTCTTCCGCCTTGATGTGGTTCAGGGCGATTGCCGCCTCTACCCGCACGGCGAAACGGCTGTCGGCCATCAAGCCGACCAACGCCGGCACGGCGGGAGTAAAGCTCATTTTCCCCAGCGCCTGCGCGGCGGCCTTGCGCACTTCCCACGATTCCACTTTCAGCAGTTCCATAATGGCGGGGCCGGCGCTATCGGCTTCCATGTTGCCGAGGCCCGCGAGCGCGGCGATGCGCGCCTGGTCGTTATCCATGCTCAGCATTTGCACCAGCGGATGAACGGCGATCTCGGGTTTCAGTTTGCAAAGCATCATCGCGGCGGCCTTGCGCACGCGCCACGGGATTTGAGCTTCTTTTTTTTGACCGCCCCCCAGCGCCCCGGCGGCGGTGGCGGCGGGCTTGTCATCCTCATCCCCCTTAAGTGACACGCCCCGCAGAACCGCTTTGCGCGGATCCGCATCGTCGCCCAGAAGTTTTGTCAGCAGATCGGCCGCTTCAACCACGTTCAGTTTTCCCAAAGCATAGATGGCGGCTTCTTTCACCAATGGCTCTTTGTCCTTAAGCAGCTTTGCCAGCGGCACTTTCGCGGAGGATATGCCCAGCTCGCCCAGCGCCATTGCCACCGAGCGGCGGACGTTCGGGTTCTCGTCCTCACTGGCTTTAATAAGATGATCTATAAGTTCCACGAACGCTCCTCCGAGGTATGGCCATGCCGCGTATGTAACAACCTTCAATTTATCAAATTCTTGCCGAATATCAAAGCAATTCGTTTTTATCACCGGGGGGTTGGTTGTGATGGGCGGCGCCCCCTCCCCGCCCTTGCCGACACGCGCGGAGAAATGATGCCGAAAAGGGCATCCTTTGAAAAAGCGCGAAAGGTATGCAACAGATTTGATTGCGAAAATATTCCCAAAATGAGTAGAATTGAGATCGGACAAAAATAAACAAGGGGGGTCGTGGTTATCAACAGAGTGGCGGGCGGGCTTTTATTAGCGCTGCTATTGTGCGCCGCGCCGAAAGCGGGCGCTTTGGAAGTTGAAGGCTATCCCGGATCGATATGGGGCGGACTAAGCTACGATGATGATACCCGGAACGGCGCAAACTCGGCGGGCATGGGATTCGTCAATCAGGGAATACAATGGTTGACGATCCCCACCAACGCGCACCTCGTCACTTATGCCGAATACCGCCGCCGCGCCCGCACCTATAAGCCGGAATATTTCGACACCGGCGGCCCGGTTGTGGGGGCGGAACTCCGTTGGGAATATCTGACCCTCGGCGCGGATTACTATTGGGAACATCTCGTCGGCGCCACCTCAAACCGCGTGCAGTACTACGGCACCGTGTACTATACATGGACCCTGGCGAACGGCTTGGGCTGGGCGGAGGCGCTGCCCGGCGCGGTGTGGGCGCAAGCGACGTATGATAACGACCCCTACAGCGGCTCCGGTTTTATGGCATTCGTCAACCAAGGAATACAGTGGGTCACGCTCCCCGGCAACATCCCCTTTATAACTTATGTTGAATACCGCCATCGCACCCGCAGCGTAAACCAAGGCTATTACGACACCAAAGGTCCGGCGGCCGGATTTGAATTCAGGAAATCCTATTTCACGCTTGGCGCGGATTACTATTGGATGCGGGAATTGGATGGGCCGCAGAACAACACGACGTGGGCCGCCAACAGCCACTGGCAGGTGTACATCGCCTTCTTTATGTCGTGGGATCTGAAGCCGGGATCCTGAAGAAATAAATCCGGCGGCATCCCCGCCTTTTACTCGGTTTCGCTCTTCTGCAGCTCCACCCAACGGTTATCTTTGGCGAGCAGGAAGTATTTCTGCCCGCTCCGCAAGACTCTGGCGCTCAGGTTTTCCGCCACGTGATCGGTGGCGGGAAGTTCATCCAACATCCGCTTTGGTATCATGCCGTCGGCATTAAACGGATTTTTATCGATAAAAGAAGCGAGCTGGTGGGCAATGGCTAAATAGCTCGTCGGCTTGTCGATGACGGTTTGGTGCAACGGACGCCCGTTAAAACCGGCGCCAATAAGCTTAATCCCCACCGGTATGTTGGTGATGGCCGGCAACGGGATGTCGCGCAAGCCCGGGGCCTGCGTGGTGGATCCCCGCAACGCAAGTCCATGTTCCGGCACGAAAACCACAACTACGTTTCTGTCGCTTTTTTCAAGCAACGTAAAAAATTTCCCGAAATCATCCAGCATTTTTGTGGCGAATTCACGAAAGAGCTCTTTTCTATCGCGTTTGAACCACACGCGGTCGGTGGCCCAGTGCGAGCCATCATGCAGGCTGGCGGTGTTATAATAAAGCGCCGCGGGTTGATCCGACTCGCGCCGCGCTTTCCACCATTGCTCGAGTACGCCGTAGTCATCATGCACAAGGCTGTCGTCAAACATTCTCTGGTTGGCCGGAATGGCGGTCAAGTTCATCGGAGGCGTCTTGAGATGGCCGTACTTAACCATTTCTTTGGCGAACTCGCCGTATACGCCGTCATGGTTCAACGCCACCCATTGTTTGAAGCCGATCTTCTCGAGGCTGTTCATCGTATAGCACTCTTTGGGCATGTCGTTATAGATGGCCGCGTGCGGAACCTGCCCGCAATTGGATTTGAGCACCCGGATCATCGCGGGGCCGCTATACGTGGTGACCGAATCGAAATCGGTGTAAAGATACTGGAACTGCTTGAAGAAGGGGTGGTTCTCCAGCCCGACGTCCTTGAGGTCGGCCCACGACAGCGAACAGACATGCAGGAACACGACATCAAAGTTTAATTTGACGTTTTCTGACTTTTTAAAATCAACAACGCGGGTGGCCTCCCCTTCATAAAAACCATCCAGGCTGGCATTCATCTCTTTGTCGTCCGGCCGCGCCATGATGTTGAAGGGGATAATAACCAGCATGGCCACTATGGTTACCGGCACCAGGTATACAAAACGGTTGACGATATAGCAGGCCAAAAACAACCCCGCCGCCGAGGTTATCATCTTGTCATCGTAATAACGGGAGAGGAAGTTGAGAATGTACTCTCTTTGCGGCAAGCCCTGCTGCTTGACCAAAGCAATGGCATCCATGAGAGGGGGCAACCACGAATCATGCCAGAGCAGCAACACGGCCAGCACCACATTTAACAGGCCGCGCGTCCAACGCACAGAGGTATGTTTGTCCAACCATTTGGGAAGCGGAAGAAGCAGGAAACAAGCAAAGGCGATATTCCACGGGATGTCAAGCCGAAGCACACCCTTATAATTCAGGATGATCTTTACGACGAAATAAAAACCCCAAATTGCCATATCACCGGTAGTTTACCATTTTGCGTATCGGACTCAATCCCCCAAATTTACCGGCGGGGCGCCAGTTTGGGATCGCCTCAGCCAGCTTCGAAGGCATCGCAATGAAAAATAATTGTCATTACGGGTGTTAACGAAGCAATCCCATGCCCCATTCAAACAGTAATTTCAAACTGAGCCACTGCCAATTTACTTGGGGGTTTCGGGGGATGGGACGGGGGTGGCGGACTGACTGATCGAGCGCCTTTCATCGGCGTTGATTTGTTTGTTCATGAATATGCGCATCTGAACCCCGCCAAAAACAACTATTATGGCCAAAATAATGGCGATAACAAATTTAATGGCTACGGGCATCCCTTCGTCCTTTATTTCCACCTCCGGCCCGGCGGTCTTATCGGCATCGGCCTCCTGGGGGTTCCAGAAAACCTTGAAAATCTTTACCGGCTCTTTTTTCCCCTTGAGGGTGGCCATTTTGATATAGCGGTTGTAAATCTCGTTCTTGTCATCCAGCGCATTATGCGTTTCTTCCGAAATATAAATTTCACCGCCGTTTGCCGAGGACTCAAAGCGCGAGGCGGTATTCACCACATCGCCGAAAATATCGTTCTTCTCGAAAATGACCTTGCCGGTATGGAGACCGATGCGCACGATGATCGGAACCTTGCTGTTGGAGGTGGCGTTGTAGGTATCGATCCCCTTCTGTATGGCGGCCGCCCCCCGCACCCCGTCCTGGGCCGTGGGGAAATGGGAAAGCGTGCCATCGCCGATGGTCTTCACCAGCGTGCCATTATTCGCCTTGATCGCCGCGAAGACGATTTCGTTGTGGGCTTTGAGAATCATGCGGGTCGCCAGATCGCCCGCCGTTTCGGCCATGCTGGTGGATCCCTTCAGGTCCGTGAACATAACCGTCAGGACTTTGGTGAATTTTTCCTCGAATTGGGCATCCAGCTTCTTGCGCTGCTCGAGGAATTCCTCGATGTTCTGGTCTTGATCCCCCAAGTCAGATTTATCGTTTTCTTCAGCCGACACGGTGCACCTCAATAATAAACGTGCTTCGCCGGCGCAGCCCCAGTGACTCGCCGGCGATAATTGAGAAACCGGCCAGTTAAAGCCGCTTTCCCATCTCGCATTCTGCCGAACACTCCCCGCAGATGCAAATATAGTTTGCCCGATTTACGCTTCAAGCGCAATCACCTTCTTCAAGACGATACACGCATGAAATATCCCGATGCATTAAACAACCCGCGGCGCTTCCCCGCGAAAAAAACCCGCTAATCGTTTACTTCCAGAGCTCCTGAAGTTCCAAGCAGATACAGCGAATAGGAATAATAGTTCTGATCCCCTTCCGCCCCCAGCTGCTTCCGCCCCTGCTCGGCCAATTTGGCCGCCACATCCGCTTTTCCCAGCCGCTTGGCCACGGCGGCAAAGCTGGCGTACGTTCCCGCGCTGGCGCGAGCGATGGAGTAGGCGCTTTTGTCCAGATCGACCCAGAGGGGCAACTCTCCGGTACGCAAGAAATAATCAAACATCCAAGCAGTGCCTTTTTCGAATTGGCGGGTCTTTTCCTGACCGAGATACAGAAGAACCCGGATCGCCTCGAAGCCGAACAGGCTCCCCTTCTCCCTGAAAATGTCGACGCCACTTTCATACATTACAATCCAATCCGGGGGAAGCGGATGCTCCCCAAAATACGATTTTGAGATGACGTAAAAGCCGTCGTGGTACGCCTTTTCCCAGAAAGCGCGGTCATCGAACGCCGCGAAAAGCCGATACGCGGGAAAGACGATATAGGAGGGGTTGAGAACGATCCCGACCGGAACCGAGAACCCGTAATAACTGGGCAGGAGCACCGTTTTCCCATGCCAGTCAACGGCCATCCTGGTGCGCAGATCCACCAATGTTTTAAGCGCTTCGGTACGGTATTCCTCGTCATGCCATCTTTGGTAGCCCTTTAAAAGGCCGAAGGCGATAAGAACATCGCCGTCCGTGGCGGTGTTGTAGTCGATGATATCCCAGGCACCGGTGTTGCGCTTTCCCCAGCGCCAGCCAAACAGGGCATCGTGCCGCACGCGCAGGTTGCTTTTGGTCCACCGCCACACGGCGTCAAACGCCGGTTTGTCGTTATTGGCCGCGGCCAAAATCAGGGCAAAGCCCTGCCCTTCGGAATGGCTCCCCTGCTCCTGATAAAAATCGACGACGCGCCCGTCAGCGGTGATAAAGCGGGCCTTATACCGGTCCCACAAAATTTCACCTCCCGCAGGCACGGCGGGATCCGTGACGGCGGACGCGGCGTTGCCGATGGCGGAGCTCATTACCAGCGCCGCCACCATCACTCGTAACATCCATCGTCGAACCACGTGGCTACCTGCCAGGCTTGCGCAAGAACATCTCGCGCAACATGTCGCGGAACTGGCGCATTATAGGCCTTCTCTCGATTATTCCTTTTTCCGCGGTTCTTGCCAACCTGAAGCGGCGGGCCGTTCCCATCACAACCACGGCAACAACCATAAACAACACCGCGCCGATTATGTAGTAAAGATACGGGTTGTTATAGACGAAGTATTCCAGCGTGGAGACCTCCCCTTTTTTGCCTGTCAGATACTGCTTGCCGGAGCCGATGGAATCAATGCGGTAGTCGGGCGGGGTAAGGGAAATGATCGAGAGGTTCCCCTTCAATTGCGTTTGCACGCCGGCATCCATCACCGCCTTGGAAAGAGCCAACACACCGGCGGTGGTGTTGGCCGTCATCATAACAACGGTGCGCGCCTTTTTAAGGGGGGACTCGAATTCCATAATCAAGCCGCTGCTATCGCTCAATCGGCCGGTTTCCTTCACGGTGGCATACGACGTGCCGCCGCCTTCCCATCCCTCGGCCTTGTTGACCGGATACGAGATTTCAGAGACCTCCGAAAGTTTCAGCGGCGCCGCGGCCATAAGGTTCGGCGGTATAGAGGCGACATCCCCTATCGCCAGGATTTCACCATGCCACGCCGGCGGAACCGAATACCCGATTTCGATGCCGAAGAGGGGGTACCCGTTTTTCTGAGTAAGAACGCTCATGACGTTCAACGCGGCCTCGATGGTGTTTTTGTCTTTTGAAGCCAGCATGATTAAGCTCTCGTACCCGTCGGGCCAGCGGGTCAGCGGGAAGCCGTTCAGCATGAACAGTTCGACTTTCGGCATCTCGATAAGGTGCGGCATGGAGGGAATGTAGAACGTCGAATTGTCGAACACCGTGAGAAAAAAGCTCTCCGGCTGTATGATGTCGCACTCCTTGGCGACCGGCGTCAAAATGGAAACGAATTTCAACACATTCGTTCCCGGCTTGAACAGGTAAGTGGGAAGCTCGACTTTATAACCGCTAAGGGAGTCGCCGGTCGGTTTATCCAGATTGATGGCGCGCACATGCGTGTCGTTCACGAGGATATTCAGCGCCGAATCCAGGCGCATCCCGGCGCCGTAGGCGAAGTTAAGGTTTATCTTCGCGTATTCATTCTGCTTAATCATGAAGTCGGGCGGCAACCGGAAGGTGATTTCCGCCGGGGCCGGCTGCATACCGCGGAACGTATGCGTTTTGAAATCGAGGGAACGGAAGCGGTGCTGCTTTTCCGTGGTGATGATGTTCTTGCCGCTGTACATGGTGACGTCCGGCAGGCGGAACTCGCGCACCCGTATCTCGTCCGAACCCGGAAACGGGAAATTCATGATGGCCATCGTTTCAGCGGCCATCTTCAAGTGATCGGACGTTAAGCCGGTGACGATGAAAAGCGCGTGCGAGGCGTCATGAATGACCCGGCCGTTTTCCATGTGGGGCAACGGCACCACCTTGACCATCGGCTCGGTGACGGGGATGTCGGTTTGGTAACCGCCCATCACCTGTTCCACAAATTCCTTTTTGCCTATAAGCACGTTATCGCGGCCCGGCACCATGGTTTCCGACACGGTGAACGATACCGGCCGGTACACGTATTTCCGCGCGATGCCGGAGGCCACGATGCCCGCGACGGTGACCGTGTCGGCGGCGGAGTTTTCCAGCACCAGATTAACGACGTTATCCGTGATGATGCGCGCGTCAAAGGCAAACTCGGCCGCCGCGTGCATATTCAGGGGCACCGGTTTCATATCATAATCGATCTCAATCGACGACAGATCGGTGTTGATATAGGTCCACAGGTCGGGTGAGCAGGGGAGTTCGCAACCCTCCTTTTTGAAATGCTGGGCCACTTGCAACGCGATCTCGTTATAATCCGCCTTGAGGATGGCGGGGGGAATATCGAGCACCAGGTTATTTTCGGGAAATTCGGGGCTTAGCTTGACCTGTCCCACCTTGGAATCATTCACGATGACCGCAAGCTGCGACATCTCTTTCAGCAGGTTGGTCGAGTTTATGTAATGGATATTCAGCCGGGTCGATTTTATCTGCCACCGTTCGGGAATCGGCAAATACGCGATGCGCACCCCCGACGTGCACTTAAGCTCAATCATTTTCAGGGGAATAAGCTTATTAAGAGGAAGCGTAAGCTTTTCCGCCAACGCGGCATCCGCCCCTAAAACCGTGAAAACATACAACAATAGAAATCGTTTAAGCATCGGCAGTCTCCCCACTCTCCGAGTTACACAGATTCGGTAGTTTTCCCACTCTCCGAATTAACCATATCCTGAGCGCGCAACTTCAGCGCAGTTTCCTTTATTTTGACGAAGAAAATCTTAACAGAAACAAGCAAAATCTCCAATATCGCTTTTATCCCGAGAAGGAAAAAGGCCGAAACAAGCTTAAACGAGTTTCCCGGCAACGACGTCTTCTTCCAGTATTCAACCCACCGCTCGCTGTCGCCATAAACGAACCCCACGGTTTTGGAAAAGGTTTCGTAGTTTAACGGAAGGAGGGATCCGAGGAAATATTTGTTCCCCCGCTTGAACGCGCGCGGCACCGTCGCTTCGAACTCAAACACTTTCCCGTCGCTGGAGCTTACCGTCAGGTGGACTTCCTCGTTCGGTTTCGGCTCCCACGGCAGCTCCGCGTCGAAACCGAGACCAGCCAGCGACACGTCCCTCAACTCGCCGGTGCAGCGGTAATCCATGCGGGGGAAAAACGCGTTCACTTTCCCGCTGGCGGAAATCCGGTGGTAGTAACGCACCTGCTTGCGCTCCCAGAAGGCGCCCATTGAAATGATCACGAGGAAGGAGTTGTAGAGGCACCATGCGCCGGTCACGGCGATAACATCGCGGTAAATGGGGAAATTAATCCATTTATACACCGCCTCGCTAAGGGCGAAAACATTGATAAAGATAATGGCGATGAACGGGATCGCCAGCGGATTGAGCGATTCGGAAAGGTTGGTCTGCCCCTTGGGGGTGATTTTAAACGTCGGCTTGCGGGGGTGGATGATAACCGACAATACCGCCGGAATAAGGAACAGGGCCTGCACCGTTTCGTAAATTTCGGAGAACAACGGCTTGCGGGATCTGCCGTACAAGAAGTCCATGATAAAAAAGGTGCTCAACAGATGCGGTATCGCATACGCCATAATCGGGATCATCGTGGCGTGGTACACCTTCAAGCCGAACATGAGGAAAAGCGCGGGCGCGAGGAAATACACCATGCGCGGCATGCCGAAGAACCAGAATACGCAGGAATTGAAATACGCTATCCTCTGCGGCCAGGAAAGCCCCTTGATGGTGAGCGGGTTGTGCATGATGAATATCTGGATCATCCCCTGCGCCCACCGGATGCGCTGCGTAACATAATCGTTGAACGTTTCCGGCTGGAGTCCGCAGACCATCGGCCGGTTGATATAGACGCTGTTGTATCCCTTGGCGTGGAGCTTCAGGGATGTTTCGGCGTCTTCGGTGATCGTTTCGCCGCTGACCCCTCCCACCTCGTCCAGGCATTTGCGGCGCAAAAGAGCGGCCGATCCGCAGAAGTAGCTGGCGTTCCACGAATCGAATCCCAAATGCATGGTCCGGAAAAACATATCGTTTTCCGACGATACGCTCCCGACATTGGTTACGTTCTTTTCCACCGGCGTCGGATTGATAAAAAAATGGGGGGCCTGCACGAGAAACAGCTTGGGGTCTGCTAAAAACCGGCCGACCGTCATTTTGAGGATGTCGCGCGTCGGCACGTGGTCGCAATCCAAAATCAGCACCAACTCCCCGTTCGTATGACCCAGCGCGGCGTTAATGTTCCCCGCCTTGGCGTGATTATTTTCCTCACGGGTCAGGTAATGAACGCCGACCCGCTCGGCGATTTTCCGCAGGGTGTAATGCCGTTGCCAGGCCTCGGCGGAGGTGGCGATATTGTTGCGGCGGGCCACGGTGCTGCCGTCGTTGATGATGTAGATGTTCAGTTTGTCGGCGGGATAATCGATCTGTTTTGCCGCGGTCGCCGTCGCTTTCACGAGGTCTTCCGATTCGGTGTAGGTCGGAATAAAAATGTCCACCGTTGGATAGCCGCGGGAATCGCCGGAAAGCGGGATGACCCGGTGCTCCAAGGGGGACGCGTTGATAAAAAGCCCCATCATATGAATCATGATTGCGTAGCACTCGGCCAGATACAAAATGGTCATGGCGACAAAATCGGCGGGACCGGTGTATTGCAGCGTATCGGTGGTGCGCCAGAGGATATACCGCAGGCTGATGAATGCCCCCAGAAAAAGAAAGAGCAGCCGCCACACCGGGTTGTCATGAATCAGGGGCTTCCTGAACAACAGCACGATGACCGCCAAAAGGCCCCAACCGGTCGCCAAGATTTGAACCTGCCCCATGTAGCCTTCGATGAAATTGAGGAAAAAGAGCGTCAAAACCAAAATGATGACGCCAAGGCCCATCTGGGAAAAAATCCCCTCTTTGATGTCCTGAAACGAAACCTTATTGCTTGCCATAAGTGCCAATATATTACCGCAACCCTGCTGCAAATCGGATAAATTTTGCGGGTTGAGAAACCCTTTGATTCATTCCAAATTAGGCCGGAACATGGCAATCAATAATGTTTTTCAGTTCGTTAGCCCGTTATGGTTTTACGGCAACTTCGTTGGAAGGAAGGCTTTCGCCCGAAGCGGTTACCGCCGTGACAACATAGTAATACCACGTCCCAACGGTGAGGCCGGTATGGGTATACGCGGTGGATGTGCCGTTGGCTATCTTCGTGCTGTTGGCGGTGGTGGAAACACCGGCCTTGTTTGACCAATAGATGTTGTATGAGGCCGCCCCAGCCACCGCATTCCAGTTAAGGGAAACCTGAGTGCCGGTCGCGGCGGCGGTCACTCCTTTGGGAACGGGGATGGTGGAAATGTTGAATGCCTCATTGATAATTAGCGAATAACCGCCGTTGTTCGCGGGGGTGGGGACTGCGGTAAATACGCCGTCACGGCTGCCCGCGATGGCGTAAATCACGCCATCCACCACTGAGGCGTCAAAGTCATCGCGCATGGTCGGCATAGAGGTCTTCGCCGACCATTTGTTCGTAACAGCGTCGTAGGCCTCCACCACCGTTGTGCAACAGGGCGTGCTTGTAGCATCATTGAACGCATTAATGTCGCCGCCGATGGCGTAGATAACGCCATTTATCACGGCATAGCCAAAATCGTCGCGCGCGGTTGGCATGGGGGCCAGCGCCGCCCCGGCAGTTCCAAGCGCGGTGGTCGCGGTGTTAACGGGAACCGTTGTCGACCACGTGTTTGTGGCGGGGTTGTACACCTCCACCACGGAGAGTTCCGGCCAGCCGCCCCAACCGCCGATGGCGTAAATCAGGCCGTTCACAACGGAAACGGTGGAGCCATAACGCGGGGTCGGCATGGAGGCTTTCGTCGTCCAAGTGTTCGCCACCGGATCATACGCCTCAACCGTGCCGTAATAGATGTTGAAACCGGTATCGTAATAAAGGTTGTGGGATGTCGCGCCCCCAACGAGCGTCCAACTTAAAGTCACCTGGGCATTTCCAGGCGTGGCAGTCAGCCCGGTTGGGGCTCCAGCGGGGGCGGCGGCCTGCGGCGTGGAGGCCAATTCAAGCGATAGATTGGCCGCCGTGCCAAGGTTGTCCGTCACGCGGAAATAATAGGTTGTTCCGTTTGTTAGCCCGTTGATTGTGGCGCTGGTTCCAGCCGGAACATTTACCATCGTCACCCCCGCCCCGCCGATGGTCACCAAGCGCGAGGTGGAATAGTAAATATTGTAGGAGGCGGGCGGCGTGGTTGGCGCCGTCCAGCTTAACGTCACCTGCCCGTTACCCGCTATGGCTGTGGGCCTGGTGGGGATGGCCGCCGAAACCGCGGCCTCCGGTATCGCGCAGACTTCGGCCGATAACGCGCTTTCGGTTGCGCCGGTCATGGCGGAGGCGGCGAAACAGTACGCATGGTTATTAAGAAGCCCGGTAACGGCTCCGGGGGCCGCCGCCGTAATCTTCGTTGTCTTCAACTTTGTAACGCCCGTTGGGGACTGGATACATCCGCCGATGGCATAAATCAGGCCATCCACCACCGCCGTGTCAAATCCCCAGCGCGCAGTGGGCAATGGAGCCAGGGGAGTTGCGGTTCCCGGAACATTAGACGACCAACTGTTCGCAGTCGGATCGTATACCGCGATAGGATAGATCGGTCCTTGACCGTTCACCAGGCTGGTGCCGCCGATGAGGTAGAGCAGGCCGTTCACGGCCGCGGCGGAAGGCCCGTACCGGTAGGCCGGCATGGCTGCCGGCGTGCCGGAAGCTGCCCACGTTGGAACTGATGGAGTGGCGGACCATGCGGGCATGACGGCTTTGGCCGTCCACGTATTTGTCGCGGGGTCGTAAGCTTCCATTGAATCAAGGATGCCCGTACCGGCCGGAGCGCCCCCCAAAACGTAAACAATGCCGTTCAACACGGCGTTGGCGGCGTTATCGCGCTGATTCACCATCGAGATTTTAGCCGTCCACGTGCCGGGGGAAGAAGGCTTTGCGTACACCTCGGCGGATATGACACTCTCGCCACCAGGCCCCGCCGCCGTAACGACAAAGTAATGAATAACCTCGTTGGTTAGGCCGGTGACCGCACCGCCGGAAGCGGCATTGGTCACCTTTATCCCATTGACCTTGGTAACCCCGGCGGTTGTTTTGTAATAGACATTATAGGAAGTTGCGCCGGTCACCGCCGTCCAGCTCACTGTCGCTTGGGCATCGCCGGAGGTGGCGGAGATTGCCGTTGGCGCGCCGGGAGCGGAAACTTGCGGCGTGGCGCTCACCTCGCTGGAAACCGCGCTTTCACCGCCGGCATTCACCGCCGTTACGGCAAAATAATATGCCGTCCCATTCGTCAGGCCGGTAATTGCATTGCCTGAAACGGCATTGGCCGCTTTCGTTCCATTGACCTTGGTAACCCCAGCGGTTGTTTTGTAATAAACATTATAGGAAGTTGCGCCGGTCACCGCCGTCCAGCTCACTGTCGCTTGGGCGTCGCCAGAGGTGGCGGAGATCGCTGTTGGCGCGCCGGGAGCGGGAACTTGCGGCGTGGCGCTCACTTCGCCGGATATCGCGCTCTCGCCCCCCGCGTTTGCCGCGGTTACCACAAAATAATAAGTTGTCCCATTCGCCAAGCCGGTAATCGCGCCGCCGGAAGTTGCGTTCGCCACCTTTGTCCCGTTGGCAATAGTCACATTAGCCGCCGTGCGATAGTAAACGCTATAAGAAACCGCCCCGGTCACCGCCGTCCAGCTCACTGTCGCCTGGGCATTGCCGGAGGTGGCGGAGATTGCCGTTGGCACGCCGGGAACGGAAACTTGCGGCGTGGCGCTCACTTCGCCGGATATCGCGCTCTCGCCCCCCGCGTTTGCCGAGGTTACCACAAAATAATAAGTTGTCCCATTCGTCAGGCCTGTGATCGCGCCGCCGGAAGTTGCGTTCGCCACCTTTGTCCCGTTGGCGCTGGAAACATTGGCCGATGCGCGATAGTAGACGTTATAAGAAGCCGCCCCGGCAACCGCGTTCCATTTCAGAAGCACGCGGCCATCGCCAGCCGTAATCCCAATCCCCATGGGCACGGAAGGCGCGGCGGGAATGGCGGTGGTGGAAACGGTTGTCGATATCCCGGTCACGGTGGAGGAAACCGTCGTATCGGCGGAGCCGATGGATGGCGTGACGGCGTTGGCGTTGTAGTTGGCTGCGATGTTCGCCGCCAGCGCGTTGGCCACAGTCACAATATCCGGGTTTGCCGCTATCTGGATCACCACCGCGTCGACATTGATTAAAGACAATGCGGGCGATGCATTCACGCCGGGCTCGCCAACATCCGTTACGCCCAGCACTTGGGCCAGCACCATTACTTCCGCCGTGGTGGTGGGGGTTACGTTCACCGTCGTGCTCGACGAAACTGCCGGCACGAACGCTTTGAGAACAAGATTGCCGCTTTGAACGCGAATGATGTAGTTGCTGCCCGGAGCGACCGAAATGGTATACGTCCCATCGGCATTCACCGTGCCGGTGCCAATCACCGTGCCGGAGGCATCGATCGCCTGCAATGTGGCGCCGGCCCAAGCGATGCCTGAAACCGCCCTGGATGACGCCGAACTACCGAGGGAAGATTGGGCCTTCGCGATATGTGAAAGCGTGCCGGTAATGGTCACCGTTGTGGAAGCATTGGGAGAAGGAGGCGCGGAACCGCCGCCACAACCGTTTATAATCGCGGCGGCAGCCAACACCAGTAAAGGCGCCAGTCCTTTGCATACTCGCCGTCCCCGGGCCATTCGTTGCTTCATGCAGCTAACACCTTCAAGCCATAGTATAAAAGATCGCGAGTCTTATTTCCATACTTACCGCGGATGATTACACGCAGCAACTCACGCAAAGCGTTTATTTGCCGCTAGTTACAACCAACGGCCCACTAACTTCCCGTAGATAAAACAAGTATTAAGTTTAACACATTCGGAGCCAAACTTCCGATTCCGCGATATAATAAGACCAGCGAAGGAGGACACCAAATGAACACCCCGCAATCCCCAAGCACTCAATGCTGCCCCCCCTTTGACCCCGCGCCATGGGATGAAAAAACGCTCGAGTGGAAAAACAAAAAGTTTATTAAAAGCAGCGTGTTTACGTTTTTTTACATGCCAATAGGATTTGGCGCGCTAATGAAAAAGCTGATGAAAAAAGTCGAGAAGGCCGATGCAAAGATGGCCGATCAGGTCTGCCTGTCGGATTGCACATCCAAATGGAATATGGATATCTATCTGGCGGTGGATAAAGAAATTCCCGAAACCGAAAATGTGACGCTCAGCGGAAAATTCTTCTGCAAGGTCTATGAAGGCCCATTCAAAGACACTGGCAAATGGTGCAACGACTTTGAGCTGCTCGCAAAAAACAAGGGATTGAATTTAAAAAAACTGTACCTGTGGTACACAACGTGCCCGAAGTGCGCCAAAGTCTACGGCAAAAATTACACCGTGCTGTTTGGACAGGTGAATTAGCGGGGCATTGGCGGCTGAAAAATTCCCTTCCGGAAAAAGGGAAAGGGCGCGGATGAGGGCTTCGGCTCCCCCATCCCATTCCATAACAATAAACCTCTCCCGATGGGAGCGGTGTATTGTTATGGCGGAGAGGGTGGGAGTCGAACCCACGGTTGGGTATAAGCCAACAACGGTTTTCAAGACCGTCGCCATAGACCACTCGGCCACCTCTCCATTTGCGGCACTTGAATCGACACCAATAATAGCCACTGGGCTTCTTGCTGTCTATAGTTTCGATGGGTATGGTGCTGGAACCGGCGGAGTCCCTGCCGGAGACTCTGCCGGGGAGATAAGTGAGGATAGCCACGCCGCCTACTCCCCCTCGGAATATTTGTGAAGCTTTACCTCAACCTTGTTCTCGAGGGAATCGTAATACTCTTTCAAAATCACCAGAACTTCCGGCCGGCTGAATTCCGCCGAGACCGGTTCGCCGTCCGACAGCATTTTGCGCAGCTTGGTGCCGCTCAATAAAATCCGGTCGTCCTTGCCGTGCGGGCAGGTGCGCATCGAGGCCATGCCGTCGCATTTCCGGCAAAAAAAAGTCCAATCTATTTTCAACGGCTGAATGAGCAGCGCGTTTTTGGGGATCTCGTCGAAGATTTTATGCGCGTCGAACGGGCCGTAGTATTCGCCCACCCCCGCGTGGTCGCGCCCGATTATCAGGTGGGTGCAGCCGAAATTCTGGCGGAACAGCGCGTGCAACAGCGCCTCGCGCGGCCCCGCATACCGCATATCCAGCGGGTACCCACCCATCAAGTAGGTATTGGGCACAAAATATTTTTCCGTCAGCACGTTGATCGCCTTCACGCGGATATGGGCGGGAATGTCCCCCTCTTTCAGCTTGCCAACGAGTTGATGGATGAAAACGCCATCGCATATCTCGATGGCGATTTTGGCCAAGTATTCGTGCGAGCGGTGCATCGGGTTTCTCAGTTGCAGGGCGGCCACCGTCTCCCACCCCTTCTCCATGAAAATCCGCCTGGTCTCCTCCGGCCGCATATACAGCCCCTTGAAGTTTTCGGGAAAACCGCCTTCGCTGAAGACTTTCACCGGCCCGCCCACATTCACCGGTTTTTGCGCCATGACGTTGGCAACGCCCGGATGCGCCTTATCGATGGTGCGGAAAACCATCTTGCATTCATATTCCAAATCGGGCTCGTACATATCCTTGATGAGGATGCTGCCCATCAACTCGCCGGTTTCATCGTCCACCAGCGCCGCTTCCGTATTTTTCCGGAGACCCTTCGCCTTCTCGCGCGACACCGAAAGCGTGATCGGTATCGGCCAAAAAATGCCGTCCGCCATTTTATAATTGGCGCAGACCCCTTTCCAATCACGCTTCCCCATAAAACCGTGAAGCGGGGTAAACGCGCCTATTCCCATCATTATCAGATCGCATGTCTCGCGCGAGGTCATGCGCAACTGCGGCATCTTCTCCGCCTTTTTTATCGCGGCCGCCAGTTTCGCCCCGCTGAGAAGCAGGGGCTTTAAATTCTTCGCGCCGTGCGGGGCAATGAGAGCGGACATGGTTTTACCTCCTCAACTGGTTTTGCTGTTTGACGCCGCGTAAATCATGGCGGCGGTGCGGTAGAGCATGTGTGCGAACTTTGAAAACGGCAGGTACGCGATCAGGAAAAACACAAAAACAAGATGCGTGAAATAAACCGGATACGCGGCGGCGGGAATGTTGGCCAGCCGGGCCGATTCCGCCAGGATGCCCGTGATTATGGCGGCGTACAGGATCAGGATGAATGTCCAATCCTGATAGGTGGCGTTGCCCGTTTCCTTTGGCGCGGCAAGCCGCCGCGCGATGATATAGCTCACCCCCGCGAACGCCGCCAACGCCCCGGCGTTGCCGAGGAGTTTCACCGGATCCCCAAGCGCGAGCGGGGTTTCCCTGCCGAGCAGATAATGGTACAGCATCACCAAATTTGTCGTGGCGAACAGCGCCAGAAATCCGAAGAAGACCAGCAGATGCCCGGTGTAGCGCGGCTTGTTGGCGCGGCATTGGGCAAATTTCTTGTGGAACAGGATGTCCTTCAAGGCCCCAAAAACCGCCGCCGCGTCCGGCGCCGCTTTTTGCGGAGCGTTCCGCTTCATCCCGCCCCAAAATTTTTTCACGCTCAGGGCCGAAGTTATTAACGCGAACAGCGCGGCGGAGATGAAAATGGAATCGATGACCGCCAGCGGAAAAAAACGTGAATAGATTATCTCTCCCGCCGGTATCGCCAGGCCGTTTGCATACATCGCGGCAAGGAGCAAAACGGCGATGGGGAAGGCGAACAACGGCACGAGCGCGGCGGGGGATGAATGCATGTTCCCCAAAAATCCCGGCACGGCGTGCTCGGCCAAGGAAAGGCTCCGCACCGCGGCAAGCACCTCGGACGGATTCGCGCCACGCGGGCAGTGCATGGTACAGTCGCCGCATTGGTGGCACAGCCAAACATCCGCGTTATAAAAAAGTTTGTCCTTCAGGCCCCATTGAGCCCATATCATTTCCTTGCGGGGAAACGGTTTATCGGATTGCGTCACATCGCACACCGCCACGCAGGTGGCGCACTGGAAGCATTTTTTCACGCTCTCGCCACCCGCGCGTTTCAGCCGGGCGATGAACGCCAAATCCGGTTCCAGATATTCAGCTTTGTCCATACCCCGCCTTAATCCGCAAATTCCTTGAACGGGTTCGGCCCCACCCGCTCGATGACCTTCATGAAATCGCCGATGATTCCCGGCAGCGCGTGCGCGTCGTCGATGGCGAGCGGAACGAAGCGAACCCGCTCCGGCTCCAGCGACATGCGCCCCAACGTTTCCTCCAGCTTGGAAAGCCGCTCGGACGCAAGCTCGCTTCCCTTCATGTTGTGACACTGGTATTCATCGCCGAACTTGCAGCCGAAGAGAAGCACCCCGTCCAGCCCTTTGGCAAATGCGTCGCCCAGCCAGACCATGTTCAGCGATCCGAGACAGCGGAGGCCGATAACGCGAATGTGCGGGCTCAGCTTCAGCCGAAGTTTCGCCGCCATGTCGAAGGCGGGCATCGAATCGTTCTCGCAAGCGAGGATAAGGACGCGCGGCCTGTTCTCCTCTTCGCCGGGAACGCCGATGGCCTTAATCATCGCGCTGAACATATCGACGCTGTAATTCTTGAAGGAGATGATCCTCTGCGGACAGGCTCCCATGCAGGTGCCGCAGCGGCGGCACCGCAGCGGGTTCGGCTGGGGCGTCGCCTTGGCGTCTTCGTCGTACATGCCATACGGGCATTCCTCGGTGCAGCGCTTGCACTGGGTGCAGCGCTCAAACGCAATTTCCGGATAGCTGGTGTCGCCGGAGCGCGGATGGCCCGACCTGCCGGCCGCCGCGAGGGTGATGCACTGTATCGCCTTCAGCGCCGCTCCCGTGGCGTCGATCTCCGATTGCGCGGCGTCCATGGGATGCCGCACCGCGCCCGCCGCATATATGCCGGTGCGCCGCGTCTCGTACGGAAAACAGACGAAATGCGAATCGGGAAATCCGTAATTCAGTTCCGGTAATTCCGGCCCCTGGCGGTAGGTAAGATGGAGCGCGCCGCCGTTTTTCGCGGCGCTTTCCATGCCGGCCGCCAGCACCGCCATATCCGCCTTCACGCGGATGGTTTCGCCCAACAGGGTGTTTTTCACCACGATCTCGACGCCGCCATTCCCGGCGCCGGTCACTGATTCCACATCCCCTTTGGTCATGAACACGCCGTCGTCATCCTGCATTTTTTTATAGAAGAGTTCGTATTTGCCGGGGGTGCGCATATCGCGGTAAAAAATGTACACCTTCGCGTTCGGGTTTTGCTCCCGGATATAGCGGGCCTGCTTCAGCGAGGTCATGCAACAAAACGACGAACAATACGGAAGGTGCTTTTCATCCCGCGACCCCGCGCATTGGATGAAGGCGACGCTCGATGGCTCTTGCGAATCCGAAGGGCGGAGTATTTTTCCGGCGGCGGCGATTTCCTCAAACCGCGCGCTGGTAATTACGTTGTCAACCGTCCCGCCGCCGAGGTGCGCCAGTTTTGCAATTTCGTATGGCTTGAACCCCGTCGCCTGGACTATCGCCCCGGCCCTGACGGCGACCTCCCCTTGCGGCGTTTTGACCGTTACGTCGAACTCGCCCGGCTGGCCCGACACGGAGGCAATTTCGGATGAGAGGAAAACTTTTATCGAAGGATGATTGTTGACTTCATCGGCCTTGGCCGCGATGCCTGTTTCCACCGGTTCCCACACGCCGTCAACGGGAAACCTTTTTTTTAGTTTTCTCAGGAATCCGCCAAGAGCGGCCTCTTTTTCCACCAGCAGGACGCCCCGGCCGGCATCCGCGGCGGCCAGGGCGGCCGTCATGCCGGCTATTCCGCCGCCGACCACCAATATTTTTTCATCCAACTCCCGGATATACGGTTCGGGCTTTCCGGTCTTTTGCAGTTTTACGATTCCCATTTTAAGATAATCTTCCACCAGCAGTTGGGTATCGGCGTCGTTCGGCGCGGAGACCCATGCCGCCTCGCGCAGCGCGGTCCGCTCCACAAGAACGTCTTTTCCAAAATCGAATCTATCCGCATACACTCTGCCGGAACAGGCGGCGATGAGAACGCGGTTGGCCCCTTGCGACACGTCCTTGCGCAGCATTTGCACCCCGGCTTCGCCGCACAAAAACGGGTGCCGCCCGGCTTCCGCAACGCCGAATTGCGCCGGCAGTTTGGCAAGCTTGTCAACATCCACCGACGCGCCTATATCGCAGCCGGTGCAAATATAAACTTTCATCGCATCGGCCTGCGTCATGGCCGTCCCCCGTACACGGCTTTAAGGGCGGCAGCGGTGGCATCCATTATCGTCGCGCTGACATCCTGCGGCAGCCGCGCGGCGCCGGCCGCATAAATTCCGCGCGCAAGGCCGTCCGCGAAAAACCCCTGTTCATCCGTTTTTAAACCGGCAATGCCGTTATGCGCGGCCGGTTGCATGCCGGTGGCGATAACAAGCAGATCGGCCCTGCGTGTGACCTTCTTTCCCGCCAACACATCCTCCGCCGTGACGATCACCCCTCCCGTTTCCGGGTCGTGCTCCGCTTTGGCGATCTTTCCCTTTATCAGCGTCACCTTCGGGTCGGCGGCGATTTTATGGTAAAAACGCTCGTATTTGCCGGGAGTCCGAATGTCTATGTAGTAGATGGAAATGTTGGCGTCCGGGGCGGCTTCCCGCACGTAGGCGGCGTGTTTCAGCGAGGCGAGGCAGCAGACCGAGGAACAATATGGCAGGTGATTTTCATCGCGCGAGCCCGCGCACTGCGCGAAAACCACCTCGCGGATTTCCTTCCCGTCCGATGGGCGGAGAAGTTTCCCTTTCGTGGGGCCTTCCGGCGAGGCGAGCCGCTCCATCATGACGTTGCTTATCACGTTTGGCGACACGCCAAAGGAGAGCCCTTGCAGTTTCGCGCCGTTGTACGGATCCCAGCCGGTGGCCAGCACGATTGAATGCGCTTTCATTTCAAACACGGTTTCCCGCGCGTCCAGGTCTATCGCCCCGTATGCGCAAACCTCAACGCATTTGTTGCATTCCTTCCCCCGGCACGCTTTCCGGCTTATGTTGTACCACTGCGGGAATGCCATTGGGTGGGGCATGTAGATCGCCCTTGTCGTGCCCATGCCGTAGTTGTAATGATCCTGCCGCTCGACGGGACACGCCTCGGCGCATTTTCCGCACGCGGTGCATTTGGCGTTGACCATTTCCGGTTGCAGCTTTACCTTCACGGTGAAATCGCCGTATTGTCCGCTTATCCCCGCCACTTCCGCCCGCGCGTAAACGGTGATGTCCGGGTTTTCCCTGATGCGGCGGAAATTCAGCTCGAGGCCGCAATACGGGGCGCAGAGCTTTGGAAAATATTTGTGCATCCGCGCGACCCGGCCGCCGAGGTGCGCCCGCTTTTCCAGCAGGACGGCTTTCGCGCCACATTCGGCCGCTTCGACGGCGGCGGTGATGCCGGCAATGCCGCCGCCGATCACCACTACCGGATACTTGGGGGCTGGCGTCGCCATATAGCTCCGTTTTCCTTTATTCGGATATCAAAAAGTCATCCCCTCCTTTGCAAGGAGGGGATACAGGGGAGGTTTTTTAACCCCGCCTTACTCCTCCCCTCAAACGAGGGGAGGAGGATATTTATTCCCGGAAAACCACTCCACAGCTTGACGTTTAATCCGTATTAGTCGGGAATTATCTGTTTGTACTCGCGCTTGAAAATATCCCACTTGCCGGTCTTCGGGTCGTACTTCGAGTTCACGAAACAGCGCCAGTTCACGTCGTCCAGCGCGAGGTGGTCACCGCGGTAGTAATAGCCGGGGTAGCGCGTCTCTTCCCTGAAATTGATGTGGCGGGCGTGCGCCTCCGCCGCCCAAAGCCGGTGGTAGTTTTCCCACGCGCGCAGAAGCTCGTGAAGATTGGCCGCGCCCAGCTTCGCGCTGTCCTCTTTCAGCTTCTCAAGATGTTTCAGTCCCGCTTCCAGCATCGTCTTGCTGGTCATATACCAGGTAGACGTGCCGCCCACGTACTCGTCCATGATTTTTTGCAGGCGCATCTGGAACATGTTCGGCTTGATGTAGTTCGGGTTGATGTCCTCCGCGGTGCTGTAGTTTTTATGCTGCGCGAAGTTTTCGAGGGGCCGGTAGACCTCGTACGCAAGGTCGTCCGCGCTGGCGGCAACCGACGGCTTGTACCCGGCGTGATCCATAATCCACTGGACCATCGATTTTCCGGCGATCCTTCCCTCGGCGTGCGAGCCGGAGGAAAACTTGTGCCCCGAAGCGCCCACGCCGTCGCCTGCGGTGAAAAGACCGTTGACCGTGGTCATACGGTTGTAGCCCCAGCTCCACTCCTTGGGCCCAAAATCCTCCGGCCCACTTACCCAAAGACCCGCGCAACCAGCGTGCGAACCAAGCAGGTACGGTTCCGACGGCATGATTTCCGAAGGCGCCTTTTCCGGCTCGATGTTGTTGGCGGCCCATATGCCGGCCTGAGCGATGGTCATATCGAGGAAATCCTCCCAGGCCTCCGCTTCCAGGTGCTTTATCTCTTTGGGCGTCATGGTCTCCGCCAGCTTTTGGAGCGCCGTATGGGTATTCATATAGATCGGCCCCTTGCCGAGTTTCATGTCCTCAATCATCATGTGGTTCCTGATGCAGGTGCCCAGACGCTCCGCCCACTTGCCGTACAGTTTTTTCGCCGTCTCGAAGTGGGTGACGCAGTAGTCCTCGCCCAGCGCGTTGGTCGCCTTCGCCTTGAAGAGCAGGAACCACGCGCCGACCGGGCCGTACCCGTCCTTGAACCGCGCCGGCACAAAACGGTTTTCCATCATGGTCAGCTCCGCGCCGACCTGCGCCATCATCGCGTAGGTGGAACCGGCGTTCCACACGGGAAACCACGCACGCCCCTGCCCTTCGCCGGTGGATCGGGTTTTAAACACGTTGACGCACCCGCCCGCGACCGTCAAAACGGCGTTCGCGCGGAATATGTATATCTTGTTTTCGCGCACGCTGAAACCAACCGCGCCGGCCACCCGGTTTTCAACTTTATCGTCCATCAAGAGCTTTACAATGAAGACCCGCTCAAACAGGTTTTGCTCCACGCCGGTTTCCAGCCGGTTCTCCTCCAGCGCCTTTTTCGCGGCCTCGGCGACGATGACCTTGTACGATTCCCCGTTGATCATTATCTGCCACGGGCCGGACCGCACCGGCTTGCCGCCATCGCGCAGTTTTGTACCTTTGTAGGCGCCGTCGTGCGTCTTCCCCTCGTCGTCGGTTTTCCAAACGGGAAGCCCCCAATCCTCGAATAGATGGACGCTGTCGTCCACATGCCTGCCGAGGTCGTACACGAGGTCTTCACGGATGATCCCCATCAGGTCGCCGCGGACCATCTTCACGTAGTCCTCCGGCTTTTTTTCGCCGAGGTAGGTATTGATGGCCGAAAGCCCCATCGCCACGGCGCCGCTGCGGTCGGCCGCTGCTTTGTCCACCATGGTGATTTTTAATTTTTTCCCTTTTGCCCAGCGGCACGCCTCGTACACGGCGCCGCAGGCGGCCATGCCGCCGCCGATGGCGAGGAAATCGGTTTCAATCTCGACAATCTCCGGCTTCTGGATATGCTTGAAATCGGCCATTTTGATTTCCCCTTTTTCCTATTTGCCCGGCACCGGCAGTTTCACGCCGCTTCCCTGATGGGTATAAAAGCCCGGGTTTTTAATATTGTTCAAATCGGCTTCAGGCATCCCCGCCCAAAGATCAATCGACCCCTCCGGCGTGGTTCGTATCGGGAATTTGAAGCGCTTGATCGAGCCGTTGCGGAACTTCACCGTCCACATTATCGAATCGCTCGCGCGTAACGGCAGAACGGACGCGCCGAGCGGGACAAAATCGGCGTAGCCCCTGACTTCTATCGCCTGTTGCGGGCAGATTTTCACGCAGTTGTAGCATTCCCAGCACTGCTCCGGTTCCTGGTTGAAAGCTTTCATCCGTTCTTTGTCGAGCGACATCAGATCGTGGGGACAAATGTACATACAGGCTGTTTTATCGCGCCCCTTGCAACCATCGCATTTGTCCGAAATTACAAAACTCGGCATGTGTGAGAACCCCCTAAAAAAAGTTTAAGGCCGGCACCTTATTCCCCAGCGCGGCTTTAACTTTTTGGGCCGCGCAATAAGCTCACTGCTCCGCGATTTTACAGAATTAGCAAGATTGCAGACCGTATTAAACCGCAATAATGATGCCAAGGCGCCAAGGGCTGTTTGCGCTAAAGAAATCAGCAAAAACCTGCGTAATTCAATGAACTACGGATCGACCTATGAAACATCAACGCCATTAGCCCTGACGTTGCGTGGTATCAAAGCTATCGTTATGGTGATAATGCCATGCCTGCCGGCCTTTACGGGCCGATATCCCAATTAGAATGAGCGGCCGTCAAATAAGGAAGTGGGGTTACTTGTCGAACAATTTTTTCTTAACCACCATACCCGCCGCCGCGCGCAGCTTTGGGATGTATTCCTTTTGCAGAATTTCGTATCCCGCGTAGATATTAAGTTTTTCCTTGTCGACGATTGCCACGGCTCCATATTCGTGACCCCGCTGAGCTATCTCGGAACCCGCCTTTGCTATCGTGCTGCATATCACCACTGGCACGGGATAACTCCGGGAGAGCGCCTTCAGAAAATCCAGCCCGGTCATCTTTGGCATCACGATGTCCAGGCTCACGACATCGGGATCGGTGGACAAAATCTTGTTCCGGGCGTCGAAAGCGTCTTCCGCCTCGCCGCACACTTCCATATCATGCGTGGCATCAACCGCCTTGCACAATATCTGGCGCACCAAGCGCGAATCGTCCACGATGAGCACCCTGATTTTCCGGGAGGCGATGGCTTTTTTCTTTATTTCCAGCTCCTTCGACTGATCGGATCTTTCGATGATCTTCACGGTCACGATGCCGGTCATTGAATCCATGTATATCCGGCGGCCATTATTGCCGCCCACTTCCTCTTCCACCACCTTGATGTTTTGGTTATCCAAAACCTGCCGCGCCATGGCGATGTTCCGTGCCCCAATATCGGTGGCGGAAGAGCCAAGATGCCCGATTACAGCCCCGCCGCCAAAAATCTTTGCCTGCAACAACCGCCTGTCCGGTTCCAGCCTTGTCATGATATCAATGATCGCGGCGGTTGACGTGTCTCCATATTTCCCGCGCTCGTCGTTTCTTCCCTGATTCACATCGAGCATAAAATGGTTCATCGCGCTGAAACGCTTCACCGGATGCCAAAGGGTAACGCTGACGCAGCTTCCCAAAAGCGTGGCCAGCTCGCACGCCGTTCGCTTCACCGCCGATTCACCCGGAAGCAGGAAAACCTTTTCATGTGCCATGCCGGTTAATCCTTACCCCGGACTTTCAACGCCCTTGTGGGGAATGCGCAG
The DNA here is from genome assembly GCA_023248495.1 of Nitrospinales bacterium. GTDB lineage: Bacteria > Nitrospinota_A > UBA7883 > JACRGQ01 > JACRGQ01 > JACRGQ01. The sequence continues at coordinate 14,013 of JAHFEK010000021.1, read as the reverse complement.
TGTCACCGTCGTCCCCCCGCCCAGCGTGGAATCAATCCACATTCTGCCGTTGAAAGATTTGCAAAGCCACCAGGCTTTCGTCAGCCCATAGCCGCCGCCGTACATCTCGTTCTTCCTCGTGTTGGAACCGCGAACACCAAAATTCACGACCTGCCCAATCTCGCCTTCCGGGATGCCGCGCCCCGCATCCGACACCTGCAGCGTAATGCTTTGCCCGTCGTCGACAAGGCTTATCCCTATGCGCGTGCCGGCCGGGGAATATTTGCGCGCGTTCGCCGCGAGATCGCGGATGCAATCCTCCATCATGAAGGGGATGACGATGGCCCCTCCCTCCTCCACGCCATTGAACTCGAATTCCACGAGGTAATCTTTAGCGCCTTTGTTTGAAACCTCGTACACGACACCAAACCTGCCTTTGGCATTTTGAACCGTCGCATCGAAAAATTCGCAAAGGGTGTCCTTGATATCTTCGAAAAGGATATATTCCCGGCTTCCAACAGCCATCTTCCGCGCAATGACCTCGCGTACGCGATAGGAAAACACCGCAAGGATATGCTCTATGTTCCTGATCGATTCATCCACCTCCCGCCGTTTTCTGGCGGTCAAAGCGGCGTCTGTCACGGCGAATTTCGCCACTGTTTCCAAATCGGTCCTGAAAACCTCTAAATAGCTTTCACTTTGACCAACCTCATTGATCAGCGCCTCTTTATCCGCCAAAAGCGAAGTTAGGCGCGCGCAAGCCTGGAGGCTATTTTCAACCGCCAGGGAATTTCCGCAAAGCCCCCGCAACGCCTCATAGTTGGTCTTTAGCACGTTGACGATGTTGTGGAAGGAGTGCGTAACGAGCCGGGATATATCCTGCCCGGAAAGATTCAAGTCGGCGGTAATTTCAACTTTCATATAGACCCTTGGGATTTACGCGGCAATAAAGGATTTTCTTTCATTGGTACTGTATCATTATATTCCTTTCCATCCCAACTAATCCGGGAATAGATAACCCGGCACCACGGGAAAATTAGGTATAATCGGCACGGCATTCTTAAATCCGATAACCGGAGCCGTTTATAGGCGGAAAGCGACATGATACATTTTAAACTTTTAAACGAAAAAGAACATTTGCACGCAACCCACAAAGGCACCGGGGCGTGGTTTAACACTAAAACCTTAAGCGTGGATATCGGACAAAACCCGGTGCTCATACTGCGCGCCCCGGACGGCTCGCTTGGCGCGGCCATCAGCTCGAACGATACCGCCAACGGCTACAAACAAGCGATGATCGACCACATGGAAAGCGCGTTGGCCAAATTTTTACGCGAGGGATTTCCCGCGGAGTCGCTAGAATCCGCCATGCTGGGAGGGGCCGATAACTCGGGATGGAAATGGGACCGGATGCTGGAGATCGCCTTAAAAGCCGCGTTGAATCCTAAAAAATACGATGAGGGGGGCCTCTACTACCGTACCATCCACTTCGAGCCAAAAGCCGGCCTTGCCACCGTATCCAGAAAAAAAGCCAACCCGCATGACTGTAACCCCGCTTCCGCCCAGCTTTCACTCGAATCGGGAACCAAGGGGTTCAGCGAGGGAAACGCGGGGGGGGTGGTGGCCAACGCCACCCGCTTTTTCAGGCAAGAAAGCACTTTCACGGCGTTGCGGGAAGTGGTCATCCCGGCACACCTGGCTGAAACGCCGGATGAGCCTTTCCTTTTTTGGAGCGCCGCATGCAGCGGCGGAGCCGAGGCTTACTCCTACGCCATGTACATCCACCGCACCCTCACCCGCGCCAAAGCCACCTGCCCGTTCAAGGTTTTCGCGACGGACATAAACCAAAAGCTTATCGAGAGCGCGAAAATCGGCGAATACCGGGCGAGCAAAAGCGATATCAAGGATTTTAAAGCATATTTCCAGCGGTATGGCGCCATCGACGGTGACACGGTGCGGTTTGGCAAGGAGATACAGCGGTATATTTCATTCAGCGCCTTTGACCTGAAACAAAGGCCGCGTAAAAAAGGATTCCGCATGGTCGTCTGCGCCAACGTATTCCAATACTATGATGATGGAGCGCGGACCCATTTCCTTGAAAATTTCATTTCCGCGGTACGGCGCCCCGGCTATATCTTTGTCGGGCCGATGAGGGATCCCATCATCCACGCGTTGGGGCTGAAAAAGCTCACCAAGTACAAAATGTTCCTGGCGGAATAGCCGCGCGGCGACAGCCGGGCGCCGTGTTACTTCTTCGGCCGCGGCTCCGGCCACTCGACCTCAATGCCGTTAGGATAATCATCCAAACAGGGCAAGCACCGCTCGTTTTCATGGATGATCTCCGCATACCGCAGACACACGGCAACCATTTCCCCCTTTTCCAACGCCACATTTTGCATGGGACATTCGATAACGTCATCCTCATTAAACCCATCGCAATGAATACCGTTGGCAACCTGTATCCTCATCACCGCCACCTCTTTCCTTTCCTGTAAAATCTCAATTGGCTGCTTTGCCGTCAGCTTTCAGTTGGTAACCTGGTTAATCGCGGAAAGTTGCCAAGGGTTGGCCCCCACCTTCCGGGTAAAAGTCCAATACTCTTCGAATTTAACCGGGTCGGTCTTGCTGCCCGCCACTACCGCCCCGGTGGAATCATCGGTCGTGTAGTCCAGAAGATTCGCGGTAAACAGGACGGTTATAAAATCGCGGCCTTCTTCCTGAAACGCTTCGGCAATTTCCACTTTTCTTACGGCGATGTTTTCGAGACGATTGGTCTTTTTATCCCGCAGCAACCCCTCAATGTCGTTTTGGATAAATGTGCCGGTTTCATCCGTCATGAACGCGCGGAGCGGGGAAATATCCCGATTCATCCACGCGCCCTGAATTTTGAAGAACATATCGGTAACATTTTCGTTGAATCTGTTTTCATCAAAAGATGGATCCATCCGCCGAATATATGAAAGCCCCTGCCCAATGCCGTTGTCCGAAACCTCAACCGGCTCCGGCCGATATTCCCGGTCTGACGATGGCGCGGATGGCGCGCCGGCGGTTTGACGGCCATTTTGCACCATTCTGAAAATCAAATAGCCGATGCCAACCACCAGAATTATTTCGAAAAGGCCTATGCCGCTGCCGCCAAGACCGCCGCCGCCCATGCCGCCGCCCCAGCCCATGTGGCTGAATAGCATTCCGCCCAGCAATCCTCCGGCGATCCCGCCCAGCAATCCTCCTCCCATACCGCGCATAAATCCCCCTTGAGGCTGGGGCGCGGGCTGGGAAACTCCCGGCGATACATTGCCATTAGGAATTGCCTGCCCGGATGGGGCCGAGTCGCGTTGCATAGGGCGCGGCGGCGGAGAAAAGCTTCTGGAACCCCTGCCCATGCCGCCGCCGAACGAACGTCCGCCGCCCATCCTTGCATCAGCATCGGTGACGGGCAAAGCTGCGGCCATCATCAACATTACAAATAATCCCATCGCTGCTTGAACGTATCTTTTGTTCATAACTCTCCTAAAAGTACGCTTTAATAACCATACGGCAACCTTGCATATCCGTATTCATTCTAACATCAGTACCAATCAATAAGGCCGGAATCACGAACTATATTGTGGTGGCGCCCCGTATTTATCTGGTTAAGAACAGCTTTCAGTTCTTGAAGCGGGGAGCGGACTAAGGAACGCGGGCTAGGAAAGCCAGCCCTTTTTCCTAAACTCCCGTTTCATCATGCCATAGAGCAAAACGGGCAGAGTGAGCATGAACGAGGACATCGCGGATTTGCTGAGGAGGCGGACGTCGTACATTTTTTTGAATGTCCGCAAAACCTGGCCCGGCGTGTAAAAGCCGAATTTTATCCGGTCGCGTATTCTCTTAAGATCCTTCAAGCTGTGGGTGTCGGAATACACCGGTCCGCCGATATATTCGTAGTAGTAGCCGGGGGTGTTTTCGACGACTTCCTTCAGCGGGGAGAATTTCTCCACCCGGAGCTTATGGAAACTGATGGAATCCAGCTTCAGTTCCCGCGCGAACTGGGCGATATATACCATCTCCTCTTCGGTCTCCCCGATATTAGCGTAAATAAAATAGCCGTGAATGTAGAAATTGTACTTGTTCAGTTCCTTAAAGGACCTCCGAATCTTGTCCTGCGTAAAACCCTTTTGGAAATGTTTGAGTATCTTGTCGTGGGGCGATTCAACGCCAATCAGAAGAACCTTGAACCCGGCTTTTTCCGCCTTTTCCAGCAAGGAAGGGCGCTTGGCTATCTCGATGCGGGTTTGCACGAAGAATGTTTTCTTTATGCCGTTGGCGATGATGAGATCGCACAGCTCTTCACTGCGGCGGGGGTTGGTGAAGAAGTTGTCGTCGCTGAGCATGATAATGTCCGCCGTGATGGTTTTCAGTTCTTCGATAACGTCCGCCAACGGCCGTTCGGCGTAACCCCTTTTTTGCCCCAGCGGATTCAGGCTGAATGTGCAGAATTGGCATTTGAACGGACACCCGCGGGTGGTGAGCACCGTATCAAAAGTAACCGCCTTCAGGCTGGCGCCGTGCTGTTCATAGTAGTAGCTGTTTTTCCGCATCGAACGGTCGGGAAACGGTATCAGCGCCAACTCCGGCAGTTGCGCATTTTCGTTGTGAACGATCTTCCCATCCACCCGGTACGAAATGCCGCGAATGTCCTTGTATGGCAGCCCCTGTACGATTTCCCGGATGATGAACTCCCCCTCGCCCCGCACGACAACCCCGATGTTCGGACAGTGTTCGAGCAGAAATTCCACTTCCTCCGTGGCCTGATATCCGCCCACCACCACCGGAACATCCACAGTCAACTGATTGATGAGTTCACATATTTCCTTGAAAAAAATGCCCCACCGGATGCTGATGCACACGAGGTCTATCTCTTTTTTGATGAAGGCCGATAAAGCCGCGGGATTTTGGAATTCCGCTTCGTGCCGCAAATCCATCAGCGTAATCTTACCGGCGTATCCTTTCATCGCGGCGGCGATATATTCCAGTCCGGTGGGGGGAAACAGGCCGACGGTGGATGTGGAACTGCCAAAATAAGGGTTCAACGCGAGTACATGCTTGTATTTCACAGTCGGACATTATGTCATACCCGTGATGATTTGAGTCATTATTCGCCGCGATGGCGGATGGCCAATGACTTATAACGCGGAATCGGCAGATGAGCTTCCTAACAGTAATAAGGAAGCGGCTAGCGGCAACCATAACAAAGTGACATGGCGCGGCTGATACTGCAAAACGGAAACTACGATTATCGTTACCGCAGTCAATGACAATGTCAAAGAAATAAATGGCGAAAAACTTACGCCCCGTTTCGCCGCAACATAAGCGCCGACAAAGGTTGCCGTCAGAAGCAGCAGCCACCCGGCCCTGAAAAGAGACTCAAGGCAGACGTGCAGCCCGAGGGGGACAAGGGTAGCGGGGGGCATTCCCCGCAACGCCGGCACAACGCCAACAGCCTTGCTATTTTCCAAAACTTTCCAATAATCGGATTCCGTCAGCGCGAGGGTGAAGAATTGTCCGGCAAAAACACCGTGGGTTAAAACAGACGTGAAGTTATAAATAACTTTTTCCGCGAAAGCCGCCGGGTGGGCCGCAACACGTTTGAGAAACTCTTTTTTCATCGCGGCATCAGCGGCGGGGGAAAAGGCGGGTCCCAACTTTTCCGCGGCGGCAAATTTCTGGCCATAGGCATCCGTGTGCTCCGCACCCCACGGATTATTGGGGAGTTGACCCAACGAAATGAGGGCCACAAAACCGCCGTAGGAAGGAGTTAGCATCGGCGTCCCCAAGTTGGCGTAAGCCCTGGCGCTCCACGGACTGATGCAAAGCAACTGAATAAAAATCACCGCCAAGCCAAAGGTCGCCCCCTTCGTCCGCATCCCGGGGCCCAAAGGAAAAATGAGGGAAATGAAAAGTGCCGGCCCCCAAATCCACGCTTCCCCCCTCATATTCACGGCCAGTCCGGCCGCAAAGCCGCCGATGAGCAGGGTTTTAAGGAGCGGCTTGCTTAGATAGCTGTGAAATGAACAGATGAAGATAACCAAAAGAGCGCCGGTAATGGCGTTGGGCCATTTAACGGAGCACAACGCGATAAACGGCAACATGGCCGGAATATGGAAGAGGCGGGGCTTGATCGGAATCGTGGCATAGAAATAGTAAATCGCCCCAAAACATAACGCACCCTGAGCCATCAGCAAAATTACGGGGGAAAACCCACAGAGCAGCACCAGAAACGAATACCCCCAAATCGGGTGAAATGCGGGCTCTCCGTTTAGGACGTACGTTCCTGTTTCCCATAGACTTCTGGCTGATTGGATGAACAGGCCGTTATATACGTCCTGCTCGGCTTCGTGATGGTAATCAAGAACAAATACTGCCGCTATCTCAAAGAGAACAAGCCCCCAAAAAATCGGATTCCTGCTCATGCGCATCGTATCCCCATGCAGTTCTTTTTTCCGCTTCCCATAGGGAGGAAACCAAGCCTTTCAGGCAGGATTACCAACTTCATATGGCAGCTCCAAAGACCGGATAACACCCCATTCGGCCACCCATGCTCTTCCCCGACTTGAAAAAATACCCCGGAATACATCTGGGGGCAAAAAAAAACCCCGTGGCCGAAGCGCACGGGGTTTAAAAAACTCGTTATCGGTTAGTAGCGTCCGCCGCCGCCACCGCCGTAGCCGCCGCCACCGCCGCCACGACCACCACGGCCACCACCGCCGCCGCCGCCGCCAGTGCGGGGTTCCATCGGTTTGGCTTCGGCCACGCGCAGGGCGCGACCTTCCATGCTGACACCGTTGAGCTGAGTAATCGCCGCTTGCGCTTCCTCATCCGTTGACATTTCGACGAAAGCGAACCCCTTGCAGCGGTTGGTTTCGCGGTCAATGATTACCTTTGCTGATTCCACCGTTCCCGCTTGCTCGAACTGTTCGCGCAATGCTTCGTCGGTTATGGAATACGGCAGATTACCCACATACAGTTTCTTACCCATTAGAACTCCAAAAAAAACACCTAACACAATTGACCCCGCCGACCGGAACTTAAGCCCAAGCTTAATGGATCCATCAATGCGGAGCATGACAAACAAAAGTATTATAACCTAACTTTCGCAAATCATGCATTTTATTTCTTAGCCCCATGAAAAACCTTACGCGCCTCTTATTCCCGTGGAAAACGCCCGGGATCGCCCCTCCCCATCATCAACTCCGCCCATCAATTGGAATGGCCGCCCGGATATAATTCCGCCGGTTCAGGTTACGGCTTGATTCCATCCGCGGCATTTGGCACTATTTCCGTCAGCGCGGACGTGGGGTTCGCCGGCGGCGCCGGTCAAAACAAAGAAATCAGGAAGAAAAAATGGAACTCGCCTTCAACCGGTTACTGGCGCTTTTGTTCGTGGTCAATTTCGTTTTTGTCACGCCATTTCCAGCGCACGCCACGCCTGAAGAGGCCCATGGCCGGAAATTCGATCATGTGTTCATCATCATATTGGAAAATCAAAATGCCGCGGATGTTTTAAAAGACCCCTACATGGAGGCGCTCGCGCGGCGGGGCGCCTTCTTCACCAATTATCACGGCATCGGCCACCCCTCTTATCCAAACTATCTCGCCCTGACCGGCGGTTCAACGTTCGGCGCGGCCAATAACTCGCAACGGGAATTGAATGTGTCCTCCATCGCCGATCTTTTGGAGGCAAAAGGCTTTGGTTGGGCCCAATTCGCGGAAGACTATCCGGGTTCCGCGGCGAAATGCTTTACCGGCGACTACGCGGGCCGCTACGGGCGAAAACATGCGCCATTCCTGTCCTATACCCCCATCACCGCGGGGGCGCGCTGTTTGAACCATGTGGCAAATGCTTCGAACGTGCCGCACCCCTTGCCCAATTATTCGTTATTCGTGCCCAACATGGACAATGATGGCCACGATACTTCCATCGCCTATTCGTCTAATTGGCTAAAGGGATTTTTAGAGCCGCTGCTCGCCCGCCCGGATTTGGGGCAAACATTGGTGGTGGTGACGTACGATGAAAGCAAAACCGGTAACAGCCCGATTTATACCGTTTTTCTCGGATCCATGATCCAGGCGGGAAAAACGGATGATACGGCCTATGACCATTACAGCCTGCTTCGCACGATCGAAAATAATTTCGATGTGGGCACCTTGGGACGCGAGGATGGCAAAGCCGCCCCTATTCTTTCAATTTGGAAATAAGGATGCCGGCGGCGGTTGATACGGGGGCAACCCTTTAGGCGTCGCCCGCCTCCCCACTGGCCGGCTCAGCCTTTAATTGCGCCCTAAACGCAACCACCGCATCCCATATCTGCCGCGGAACGCCCTTAATGAGCGACCAGGTAACTTCAAACACGGCCTTAACGCCCAACACAAGGAACAGCAAAATAAGCTTGACCGAATTTCCCCCAACCTCCGTCGTTTTCCAATAGTCGGACCACCGTTCACTGTCGCCATACACAAATCCCACGGTTTTGGCATAGGTTTCATAATTCAACGGCAGGAGGGATCCGAGAAAATATTTTGAGCCCCGCTTGAACGCGCGCGGCACCGTGGCATCAAACTCGAACACCGTGCCATCGCTCGAACTTACCGTCAAGTGGACTTCCTCGTTCGGTTTCGGATCCCACGGCAACTCCACATCGAAACCGAGACCGGCCAGCGAAACGTCTTTCAACTCGCCGGTACAGCGGTAATTCATGCGGGGGAAGAACGCGTCCACCTTTCCGCTGGCGCTGATCCGGTGATAGTAACGCACCTGCTTCCGCTCCCAGAAAGCCCCCATCGAAACAAGCACGAGGAATGAATTGTAAATGCACCACGCGCCGGTAACGGTAATAACATCGCGATAAACGGGAAAGTACACCCATTTATACGCCGCCAGAATTAACGTGATGAGGTTAATGATAATAATCAGAAGAAACGGGGTGGCCATGGGATTGAGCGATTCCGAAAGCTGGGATTGCCCTTTGGGGGTGACCTTAAACGTCGGTTTCCGCGGGTTGAGGATAACCGAAAAAACCGCCGGGATCAGGACCAGCGCCTGCACCGTTTCGTAAATTTCGGAGAACAGGGGCTTGCGGGACCTGCCGTACAAAAAGTCCATGATAAAAAAGGTGCTCAGCAGGTGCGGCACCGCGTACGCCAAAATCGGCGTCATGGTGGCGTGGTACACCTTCATGTCGAATAGCAGGAATGCTGATGGCGCGAGAAAGTAAATCATGCGCGGTATGCCGAAAAACCAGAAGACACAGGAATTGAAATAACACAGCCTCTGGGGCCAAGTAAGTCCTTTGATGGTGAGCGGATTCTTTAGAATGAATATCTGGATCATCCCCTGAGCCCATCGGGTGCGCTGGGTAATATAGTCGTTGAACGTTTCCGGCTGAAGTCCGCAGACCATCGGCCGGTTGATATAGACGCTGTTGTAACCCTTGGCGTGCAGTTGCAGCGACGTCTCGGCGTCTTCGGTGATTGTTTCGCCGCTGACCCCGCCCACCTCGTCCAGGAATTTGCGGCGCAAGATAGATGCGGAGCCGCAAAAATAACTGCTGTTCCACGAGTCGAATCCCAGATGCATGGTGCGGAAAAACATGTCGTTTTCCGATGGCACGTTTCCGGCGGAAGAAAGATTTTTCTCCACCGGCGTCGGGTTGATGAAAAAATGGGGCGTCTGAACGAGGAAAAGTTTGGGGTCGGCCAAAAACCGCCCCACCGTGCTTTGGAGGATGTCGCGCGTCGGCACATGGTCGCAATCCAGGATCAGCACCAGTTCCCCGTGCGTGTGATTCAGCGCGGCGTTAATGTTCCCCGCTTTGGCGTGATTGTTTTTCTCGCGGGTCAGGTAATGCACGCCGACCCGCTCGGCGATTTTCCGCAGGGTGTAATGCCGTTGCCAGGCTTCGGCGGAGGTGGCGGGATTGTTGCGCCGATTCACGGTGCTGCCGTCGTTGATAATGTAGATATTCAGTTTGTCGGCCGGATAGTTGATCTGCTTGGCCGCCACCGCCGTTGTTTTCACGATGTCTTCCGGCTCGGTGTAGGTGGGGATAAGAATGTCAACCGTGGGGTAGGCGCTGGTATCGGCGGAAAGGGGGATGACCCGGTGCACCAACGGGGATGCGTTGATAAGCAACCCCATCATATGAATCATGATGGCGTACCACTCGGCTAAAAACAAAAGAGTCATGGCGATGAAATCCGCCGGGCCGGTATATTGCAACGTGTCAAAAGTCCGCCAGATGATGTACCGCAGGCTGATGAATGCCCCCAGAAAAAGAAAGAGCAGACGCCACACCGGGTTTTCATGCACCAAAGGGCGCTGGAACAGCATCGCAATAATCGCAAAGAGGCCCCAGCCAATAGCCATGCGGTGAAACGCGCTGAGATAGCTTTCAACGAAGAACAGTGCGTAAAGGGAAAACAGGAAAGCCGCCGCGATGGCAAGCGATTTGTTGATGACCCCCAATTTAAATGGCATATGCTGTTGCATTTTTAACTATCCCGCATCCTTTGTCCATAGCTCTTTCAACCCTCCCGAGCGCCTGTTTTCAGGGTGGTTCACCCGCCGCCATTTTGCGCACACATCGCAAATCGGCGGGATAAATAACCCCAAAAAGAATACGCCAAGCAAGGCGTACAAGAAGAGATGTGCGGCTATAAGGAATTGTTCTATAATCGGGTGGGTTAATTGCAAGTTAACCCGCATGCCGGAAAAATGAGGGAGGAATGTGAAGTGCGGAGCAAAAGGTTATGGCTTGCGTTATTGTTTGCGGGCTTGATTTGCGGCACATTTGGCGCGGCGCCGCCGGCCAACGCAACAGGCGAAGACCCAAACGCCTTGGTGTGGTTTGGCAAGGGATGGGACTTTTTCGCGGCGAATCAATACCAACAAGCTATAGAAGCCTTTTCCAAAGCGATAGAACTTAATCCGCAAAGCGGGGAATTTTACCGCGGCCGGGGGATCGCGTACGGCAAACTGGGCGACCACAAGCGGGCGATTGAAGATTACACCAAGGCGATAGAGCTGAATCCGAAGGATGTGGCCGCCTACCGCAACCGGGCCTTCGCCCACGGCAATCTGGACGATCACAAGCAGGCAATAAAAGATTTTGACATGGTCACCGAGTTGGATCCAAAAGACGCGGACGCCTACCGCAACCGGGCCTTCGCCCACGGCAATCTGGGCGACCACAAACAGGCAATAAAAGATTTCGACAAGGCGATAGAGCTGAACCCGAAGGATGTGGCAGCCTACCGCAACCGGGCCTTCGCCCACGGCAATCTGGGCGACTACAAGCAGGCAATAGAAGATTTTAATAAAGTCGCGGAGTTGGAGCCAAAAGACGCGGAGACCTACCTCAACCGGGGACTGGCGTACGGCAACATCGACGACCACAAGCAGGCAATCAAGGATTTTGATAAAGCGGTGGAACTGAACCCAAAAGATGGAAATGCCTATCGCCATCGGGGGCTAGCATACAGAAAACTGGGCGAAGATGAGCGGGCAATCGAGGATTTCAATCAAGCAACGGCCCTGAGTTCAAAAGATATATCCGCCTACCGCAACAGGGCATTCGCGTACGGCAAGCTGAACGACCATAAGCGGGCGATCAAGGATTTTGACAAAGTGCTGGAACTAAGCCCGGATGACGGGGAAGTCTACCGCAACCGCGGGCTGGCATACAGAAGCCTCGGCGACGACAAGCAGGCAATAAAGGATTTCGATAAGGCGGTGGAACTGAACCCGACAGACGTGGATTCCTTCCGCCACCGCGGACTCGCGCGCGCCAATCTTGGCGAAAACAGGCTGGCGGTAAAAGATTTCGATAAGGCCATAGAACTGAACCCGAAAAACGCGGACACCTACCGCGCCCGCGGGCTTGTGTACGCTAATCTGGACGACTACAAGGCGGCGGTCAAGGATTTCGGCAAAACAATAGAGCTAAACCCGAAAGATGCGGCCGCGTATCGCAACAGGGCGTTTGCTTACGGCAAACTTGATGATGACAAACGGGCGATCAAGGATTTTGATATGGTCGCTGAACTGGATCCGAAGGACGTGGCTGTCTACCGCAACCGCGGACTGGCGTACGCCGCCATTGGGGATCGGAGACAGGCGATCAAGGATTTCGACAAGGCCGTTGAGTTAAACCCCAAGGACGTGGAGGCTTACCGCAACAGGGCATTCGCTTACGTCAAGCTTGACGACTATAAACTGGCAATCAGGGATTTTGACACGGTTATCGAACTATCCTCGAAAGACGTGGAAGCGTATCGCAGCCGGGGACTCGCCTATAGCCACTTGGGGGATCAACGTCAGGCGATCAAGGATTTCGACAAGTTGGTGGAACTGAATCCGAGAAACTCAATCGGTTACACCCTCCGCGGAATTGAATATGCCGCCGTCGGCGAATACAAGCAGGCATTAGGGGATTTCAGCAAAGCGGTGGAACTAAACCCGAAAGATGCGGAAGCCCGCTATAACCGCGGCCTCGCCTACAGCACCCTTGGCAAATTTAAGCAAGCGGTCGACGATATGAAAGCCGCTTCCCGGCTGGGAAATAACGACGCGCAGGAGTTTTTGCGAAAAGAGGGGATCACTTGGTAAATGACGGCTATTCCACAACTTGGCCGGGAGACCGTGAAATAACCATAACATATAAAAATAAACATGATTAACAATGGTTTGGCACGTACGGATTAAACCCTGACACCGGCGAATTGTAAGAAAAAACGCTTTTTGTAGATACCGTAGACTATTTGCCGTATACAAACTTTGCCCCTTTTCAGGGAATTTCCCGTAAGATGGCCGGATGGGCCTTGGTTACCTCTTTGACGAAACGTGGGTAAAACCCCTCATTGAATACCTTCAGGGCCTGGCTCATTCCAACTCCGGAATCCGTGGAAGGGAGTATTTTCTAAGCGGCCGGGTGAGATCCATCGACATCCAGGATAGCGAGACCATTGTGGCCGCCGTGCGCGGAACGGAAATCTATCAAGTCGATTTGAATCTCGATGTTGACGGCGAAACCGTTTATGGCGTCTGCTCCTGTCCGGTGGGCGAAGATTGCAAGCACTGCATCGCGGCGGCGTTCACCGTCGTTGCTTTCGCCCGGCTGGCCGGCTCGGCGTACTCGCAGCGGGCCGCAAAAGTTCTGGGCGGGGCGGCTTACGATAAAAATGCTACGCGCAAAGTCGACATTGGCAAGGCGTTTGTGCGTGAACTGTTCCCGATGAAAGGGGACGAGCCGGTAACAATCCCTCCGGCGCCAAACGCAAAATCGGCCAAAACACCCCCGGCGCGGCCCAAAAAACCGGTCACGGAAGCCGCCGCTTCCACGGGGGAGTGGTGGAAGATTTTCATCGAATCATACGGAACGGAGCAGGCAAAGCAACTTATCAACAAAGTTTCACTGACCTATCTCTCAAAACCGAAATACGCCAGGTACGAGTTCAATTACACCGCATCCCGTTTCCACTGGCCGGAAAACCCATTGGATTTCCTCCGGCATTACGAGGACAACCTCGACCAAATAATCAAGAAAGTATTGTGGCGCGAGGAAGGCATCGCGCGGCGTGATGACGCGCTGCGGCAGTTTCTCGAATCGCCCGAAGCGGAAGCCGCCGCCGAAACGTGGAATCTGCGCGCCATGGAACGGACATTGTCGCAATGGGTGAAGGATCCCATGCAAAGCAGCGCCGTCGAATACAAAGCCCGGGTCGTATGGGTTCCCGCCAAAACAGCCGATCATGACGGCCTGGAAGTGCTGAATTACCGCTTGCACTTCGGCTGGACGGCGGAGGACATGCGCCCCCGCGCGCTCAGTGGCATCTCCCGTTTGAGCGGCGAGTTGGAGATGAGGGGGCGCAACAAGTTCACCGTCGATAGCCAACTGGTGCACTGGATCGCGGGCCAACCGGAAGTCAAAAACAACTACGGCGCGTATGGCGGCGACAACTCGCTTCTCCCCCTTTCCAATGCCGTTACTTGGCTCAACA
>JAHFEK010000086.1:463-3680 GCA_023248495.1 Nitrospinales bacterium | reverse complement strand
GGCAAAAGGCAAATAGGCCAACTGGCGCCTTTCGACCTGGTGCTTTTGCTCGTGTTAAGCAACGCGGTGCAAAACTCCATGAACGGCGGCGACAACTCGTTGCTGGGAGGTATGATCTCCGCAATCACGCTTATAGCATGCAACTACCTTATGGGAGTGGCAACCTTCAAAAGCAAAACCATAGAGATGTTTGTGGAAGGGCGGCCACAGGTGCTAATCCACGATGGGAAGTTGTTTAAGGATGTGATGGAGCGGGAACAGTTGACGCACCACGAATTGAACTCCGCCCTGCGCGTGGCGGGCTGTGCAAGCATAGAGGATGTGCATTACGCCATACTGGAAAACAACGGCCAAATAACCGTAAAACCCAGAACCGCCAAATAATTCTGCAACGCCCTTAACTTAAGGATACCGTTCACTAATTTGTTGACCCGTTGAACCTTCCGTTTGTTAAGGATCAACTGGTCTATCTCCGCCGTCCGGCGGGCGTAGGCCTTCACCACCGAAAGGGCGCTGAACGTACGGCTTCGGGGAACCACCAGCTCTATCTCCCCAAGCGCCGTGAGAAGTTTCCGCGAGTAACCGCCGTTACGGCGATCCCCGCTTTGACGGTTGTTTAATCGTTGGTACCCCCTTTTCTTCAATGACACAAGATTTAATACATCACCAATCGAGGTTTAATGGTTGATTTCTTTTTGGGGGTTCGTATAGACTTCTTGGCAGTAGGGTGATTTACCTTTCGGATTAGCGAATGGATTAGGGGGTTGAATGAAAAGTATAAAAGTTCAGAGCGGTAATTTTACCCCCCCCCTCGATAACTCTCAAAGATATTTTGTAGTCCCAACTACATTCATTGTCGTCTTCACGCTGCTTGGCGGCGACGAAAGCAACCAATTCGGGCGGCAAGCATGGCTGAACGCGGGGATAGTTTGCCCTGAATGATAAAAACCGTCACGATCGGGATGAGATGGCCGGATTATCCGGCAAATAGAGTTCTATCCATGGGGAAGGGACGAAACGCGGGTCATCCGGGAAATGTCGGTTAAACTGTTTCAGTCCATGAAACCGTGGATGCGGTACTTGTTGGCGATGATAATATTCGCCTTTGCATTGGCCGTCCGTCTTCTTATGTTCCCGGTGGAAGATGGTTTGGCGTTTCTTACTTTTTATCCGGCGATGGCGATTACGGCCTACTTCTGCGGTGTGGGGCCGGGGATTCTGGTTATGGCGGTAAGCCTCGTTACGGGGCACTACATATTCATGCCGCCGTTCTGGACGCTGAAGTCCCCGCTTATCCACTTTCCCATCCTCATGATCTTCCTGTTTTCGGCCGGTATTATCAACATGCTTGTATACCAGTTGAAACGCCGCACCCTGGAGGCGCAGATCGCAAACCAGCGCCTGGAAACGGCGATGGCCGAATTGGTAAAGGCGGACGTGGAACGGAAAAAAGCCGAAGAAGCGAAATATGAAAACGAGAAACGATACCGCTCATTTTTTGAAAGCGCCAGCGACGCCATCCTGGTTGCGCCAATCGACGATAACGGCAAATTCGGCAATTTTGTCGAAGTCAACGATATTGCCTGCCGCAGATACGGGTATACCAAGGAAGAGTTCACCCATATTTCCCCAAAAGACCTTACAAAGAGGGACCCGAATGCGGGCGTGAATCTTTCCAGCCTCATCAAAACGCTATTGGCGAAAAAATCCCTGCTGATTGAAAGCGTTCACGTTGCCAAAGACGGACGGGAGATACCGGTGGAGGTCAACGCCAACCTTTTTACGCTCGACGGCGGAAACACCATCATTTCCTTCGCGCGCGATATTTCCGCCCGGAAGAAAATGGAGGAGAAGTTAAAGCTTCATACCACGGTGTTCGACAACACCGCGGAAGGTATCATCATTACGGACAAGGCTGGCGTAATACAATCGGTGAACAAGGCGTTTGAGGAAATCGCCGGTTATGGCGCCGGCGAAATGATCGGACAAAATCCCAGCATACTGAAATCGGGAAAACACGATCTGGCGTTTTATCAAGGGATGTGGGCCGCCCTTCTGAAAGAAGGATTGTGGAGGGGTGAAATATGGAACAAACGCAAGGACGGCAGTTTGTACCCGCAAGACACTTCCATCAGCGCCGTGCGGGATGAGGCGGGCGGCATTATTCAATTCATATCCGTGGTGAGCGATATTTCCGAAAGGAAACGGTCGGAAGAGATGCTTCGCATTGCAAAAGAGGGGGCGGAACTTGCCAGCCGGGCCAAGAGCGAATTTCTGGCCTCGATGAGCCATGAAATACGGACTCCGATGAACGCCATTATCGGAATGGCGGACCTTTTGAAACAGACGAGCCTTACCCGGGAACAGGAAGAATATGTGGGGATATTCCAAAACGCCGGGGATAACCTGTTGCGGCTTATAAACGACATACTGGATTTTTCCAAAATCGAGGCGGGGCATCTTGAGCTTGAGAACATGGAATTTGACTTGCATGACCTTATTGACAGGGTATGCGGAATGATGGCCATCCGGGCGCACGCCAACAAACTTGAGTTGAATTGCCATGTGCGGGACGAAGTACCGGTGAACCTTATCGGAGACCCGAACAGGCTGCGGCAGATACTGGTCAACCTTATGGGGAACGCGATCAAGTTTACCGAAAGGGGGGAAGTGTTCATTGAAGTCGGGTTGCGGGAAAAACGGGCCGACAGCGCCACGTTGCTGTTTTCCGTGATGGATACCGGAATAGGAATTGATAAAAGCAAACAGAAAACAATATTTGAGGGCTTCACCCAAGCCGATTCATCCACCACCCGGAAATACGGCGGGACGGGCCTCGGCCTGACCATATCGAAAAAGCTGGTCGAAAAAATGGGGGGCGGAATGTGGGTGGAAAGCGCTCCGGGAAAAGGAAGCACGTTTTATTTTACCGCCCAATTCAACCGGGGAGCGGAAAAGGAAAAAACCGGAAAGCATTTGGTGGCGGATGCTCCGGCCTTGTTCGGCCTACGGGCGCTGATAGTGGATGATAATGCAACCAACAGGTTGATCTTGCGGGAAGCGCTTGGCAGTTGGGGAGTTGCGGCTTTCGAGGCATCCAGCGGAAAAAACGCATTATCGCTTCTCGGCGCTCCCCAAATCGCCGCGGAGCCGTTCGATTTAATTCTCCTTGATTGCCGAATGCCGGATATGGACGGCTTTGAAGTTGCCCGGTGGG
>JAHFEK010000086.1:0-453 GCA_023248495.1 Nitrospinales bacterium | reverse complement strand
ACCATAAAAAGCGATGCCTTGTCCGCCCCGATGCCGCGCAAACCGGAGGATGCCCCGATTAAGGGAAAGTCGGCGGTATCCCAAAAAATACTTTTGGTGGAGGATGACCTGATAAATCGGAAAGTGGCGGTAAAAATGCTGGAAGGTTTCGGGCACGAAGTAATCACCGCCAACAACGGCAAGGAAGCGGTGAATCTGTTTTCCCGGGAAGCCTTCGGATTGATCCTGATGGATGTCAACATGCCGGAAATGGACGGATACCAGGCGACGGCGGCGATACGGGAAATTGAGAAACAAACGGGCGCGCATATCCCCATCATCGGCCTTACGGCCCTCGCATTCAAGGAAGACAGAGAAAAATGCCTGCATGTGGGGATGGATTCCTACATCCCCAAGCCGGTGAAGGGGGGAGAGCTGCGGGATGCCATCGCCAAAATTGCGGGCGGCGCGCAA